>CAYLRT010000091.1:0-11832 GCA_964385885.1 uncultured Anaerolineales bacterium
GCCAGGCGACGTGCCAGCGCTTCGAACCCTTTCCGAAACGTCTCGTCGATGCCAGCGGCGAAGGGGGCCGGACCGAGCTCATCGTACCAGTTGGCGTTGATGACCTCGTAGCCGCCTTCTAGAAGTAGAGCATCGGTGGGCAGGTACGTGCTCACTTCCTGGCAATAACCCCAGGCGACCAGGCGCGGGTCTTGGAGCCAGCCACGGAGCAGGCTCAGCCACTCGGCCACTGCCTCTCCGTTGAACCACGCTATGCGGTGGCCTGGAGCAAGCTGCAGCAGTCCAATTTCCATCGGCAATATGCCCGGCAGCGAGCGTCCCGAGCTCAAGACCTGAGCCCAGTAGCGTCCGACATTGCGGCTGAGCTCGTCCTCTTGCTCCGCCATGGTTCGCCAGAAGTCCAACGACGGCATTCGCTCCAGATCTCGACGTGGATGGACCCAGTCGCTGACGGCATCCAGTGCCAGCGTTAAGGGCTCCGCTGGACTTCGCAGGGCGGCGATCACGTCCCTTGTCAGTTCGTCACTTACCCGTTGGAGGTCCTCAGGGGAGGACTTGCGGAAGGCTGCGGTGGTTGTGTCGGTAAGGGCTCGCGGTCGCACATCACCAGCCAGCCCCTGGATGAACTGCCCTTGCGCATGTGGCCCTAACTGTTGGCGGAGTGCCTGGCGGGTCGCCCCGGGGAAATCCGCCGAGACACCATCCCAGGCATAGCCGTAGGCAATCACCGGATGACAGCCATAGCTGAAGAGAACCGCACGCTCATCCCCTATCTGCGATTGGACGTCCAAGACCCAGAGGTCCGGGTTGTAGACCCCAGCGGGGTTCGGCGCCATGATGATCCTGCCTCGGTCGGCCCGTCGGCGGTTGATGCCAATGTGGGAAGTCCCGCGGTGCACACGTATCGTCACCGGTTGTAGCTTTGTCAGGGCCTGCATGACCAGGGAGTCCAATGCCTCGATCAGAGCGTCGTGGTATCGGGAGAGAAGAGGGGGCTCGGAGATGAGGGTGGGGTACTTATGGAAGTTCGTCATAGGACCACTGTGTACATGGGCGAAGTTGATGACCACGGCCGGGTAGGGGGCTCCGCTGAGGGCCGATAGTCGCTGACGAAGCCTCGCGGCGCGCGCATGGTCCATGCCGATCAGATCTAGCGAGAGCCAGAGCTGGCGCTTGCCGTTCTGATCCTCGAGCACTATGGCCTGGGCCATCAATGGATCCAGGATTTGCGCCCCAGGTGTAAAGCGAGGTCCGCGCCCTCCCATGGGTAGTCCCAGAGGGGGAGTGATCTCGATCTCGGCCCAACCGGCCTGGTTCGACATGTTGCTCTCCATGTCAGCGATAGATGAGGTCCAGGATGTTGTCGCCGCGGATGCGCACGGTCTGGCTGTCCACGCGGTCGACGTCTGGTGCGGAGGCCTTGGCGTCGGCAGTGTCGGTGTGGAAGTAGCGGATCTCGAGTTCGTACGGCGGATCCCAGACCAGTGGCGCTATGGGATTTGTCGCGTGGTGCTGCACGGCAGTCTGGATGCGATCGTGGATCAGCGAGCGGGCGGCCTCCTTGGAGAGCGAGATCGCGCTGTTGCGGCTCAGGCCGCGCTTGACAGCCGCCGTAACAATTCCCGGGATCAGAGCCTCAACCTCGCGGCATGCTGCATCGTCGCCGCTCAGGAAGATCATAGGAATGCCCAGGGCCCCGCAGTAGAGCGCAAATTGAGCTATCTCTCCGATCGGGATGCCATTGAGCTTGATGTAATCGATGTGTCGGCTGCTCTGGGTGTGGGCGAGATTGCCGTCGATGACGCCTGCCATGGCGTGCTGTCCAATCATCAGGGCAACATCATAGTCTGCCATCACGGTGCGTTGGACTGACCTTGGGGCCAGGGGCCGCCCGTGGAGCAGCAACGCGCGTGGGTGAATCTCCTCGAATTTGATCCCCCCTGGGCCGTGACCATCGATGACTAACACCTCTTCCACGCCGGCGTTGAGCAACCCCTCCACCGCGGCATTCACCTCCTGGGTCAGTAGATGTTTCGCCTCTTCGTAATAGGGCCCGGTGGCGTACGACTGCTGCTCGAATGTCACGACCCCTGCCACTCCCTCGATATCTGTCATCATCACAGCTTTCATGACATCTTCTCCTCTTCTCGCCTGTGGGTACGATCACGATCTCGAGTGGCCGATTCCAGAGCTTCAGGCCTGATACACGTGGTCCACCTTGTGGAAAATCGCCAGTGCATCCTGGATCTCTTGCGCTTGCCAGCCCTCATGGATGCTCACGTTGAAGTGCATCGCGATGGCCTCCATGGCGTTGGGGCACGGGAATTGGCGCGTTGGATCGCCTTTATAATCCGGGCTGCTCCACGGGTAACCGCTATGGCCGAAGACACGGCGTTCCGTAAACCATTTCATGGTGTGAGGCAGCGCTGCGCGGTAATCTGGCGTGACCGGCAGGCCCTCGGCACTCAGGGCCTGGCAGTAGGTGAGTTTATCCACCCGGCATGCCTCGGGATGAAAGCGCATGCGCAGGAACCAGTAGCTGGGCTCGGCCCCCGGAAGTGGTGCTGGGATGGAGGCGCATGCCAGCTCCTGCAGTCCTTCCGAAAGCTGTGCCACGATTTCACGTCGCCGCTGTACAAAGCCGGGCAGTTTTCTGAGCTGCACGCGCCCCAGGGCAGCTCCAAGCTCGCTCAAATTGAAGTTGAGTGAGGCCATCACGTTCGTCGTGCCCTCCGGCAGGAAGAAGGGCTTGCCCCGGTCTGCTGCCCGACGCAGAGCGTGATACAGGGATTCGTTGCGCGTGTACACCAGTCCTCCCTGGCCGCCTGTGCAGTGGTGTTTCCCGAACATGGTGGAAAAGACGGCGATATCGCCGAAAGCGCCCACGGGGCGACCGCGAAGGCGCGCGCCGTGGGACTGTGAGCAATCTTCAATCACGGGAATCCCGTGCTCTCTGGCCACTGCCACGATGCCCTCGATATCGGCGGGCTCCCCGCCAATGTGAGGGACTACGATAGCTCGCGTCAGAGGGGTAATCAGCGCCGCGACCTGCTCAGGCCCCGTGTTGTAGCTGCCAGGGGCCGTATCCGCCACCATAGGGATCAGGTTCAAGAGCGGTATCGGCATCATACCCCCAGGGTCGGTGACCGCTCCCACGATCACCTCGGTGAAGGGTTCCAACTCCAGAGCCCGCAGGGCCACGTAGAGCCCGGCCGTGCCCGAGCTGACGGCATCGGCGTAGCCGCCGCCCAAAGCGGCAGCAAACGCTGCACAGTATTGCGCTTCCTCGGGGCCGTTGTAGCCGGGTGGGGCTCCTGTGGCGATGGCTCGATCGAAGAGGGCCATAACAGCCGCTCTTTCCTCAATGCTTACATGGCCTCGCTGTGGAAAAGGCACAGTGCGGACGGGCTTGCCCCCATCCACTGCCAATTTGTCCATGGCCGCCTCCCCGGTGTGGGTCTGCTACTCTGTCTTGGTGACTTTGCTCAGCATACGCGGCGCCTCGGTGTCGAAGCCCTTCGCCCGTGTGAGGTGGTAGCAGACCAACTGTCCTGGCACGATGGCGACGATTGGGCTCACCCACTCAGCGAGGTCCGCAGGCAGCTCGATAGCACGATTGGCCAGATCCAGTGCCTGTTCGGCGTTGGATAGGACCAGTAGTTCGACCCGCTGCTCGCGCTTGAGCCGCGTTGCCAGCCCATAGAGCTGATCGAAGACGGCGCCCTTGGGCATGACCACAAAGACAGGGAATCCCTCAAACACCATCGCTACGGGCCCATGTTGGAAATCGGCCGATGAATAGGGCACAGCTACCACATATGTGAGCTCTTTTAGCTTGAGAGCCCATTCGTAGGCCGTCGCGTAGTTGTAACCCCGGCCCAGCACCACGCACTGGCTCATGTAGCGGTAACGCTCGGCAAGCAGGCGGATCTCCGAATCCTGTTCCAGCACTGCTGCTATCGCATCCGGTACGCGTCGTAGCTCGGTTAGCCGCTCCTCATCACCTTCCAACGCCACAGAGAGCATGGCAATGGTCATCAGTTGTGCGGTGTAGGACTTGGTCGCTGCCACCGCGCGTTCCGGCCCCGCGCAGATGTCGATGACCCAATCGCTGACCCGCGCCAGGGGCGAATCTGGTGCGTTGGTGATAGCCAGGGTCGGCAGGCCCTGACGTCGACCCTCTTCCATCACGCTGATGATGTCAGGGGACTGCCCGGATTGGGAGATGCCTATGACCAGTGCGCGAGTGAGCTGCGGTGGACGTCGATACACACTGAAGAGCGATGGTGCCGCCAGTGCGATGGGCCATCGGTTGTATGCTCCCCACAGGTACTTGGCGTAGAACCCCGCGTGGTCAGAGGTGCCGCGCGCGGTCAGGTAGACGTAGTCGATGTCCATCGACCGTAACTCGCGCCCCAGGTCGCGGATGGTTGGCCATTGGGTTTCAATCAGGCGGCGGATCGCGGCGGGCTGCTCAAAGATCTCGTCTCGTAGGCCCATACATTCCTCCTTTAATTAACATAACATAAGGGCGTCAATGCAGTGCTTGGTGCACGATTTTGCCATCTATCACGGTCAGGACAACGCGCAACGATGGGTCGAGAACGGCGAAAGTCGCCGGGCATCCTTCTCTGAGGTCATCGTCGGGGTGTCCGCTCAGCCCCAGCAGGCGGGCTGGATTGTACGCGGCCATGCGCACTGCGTCGATCAGGGGTGTTCCCACTATGTTCACCATATTGCGCAGGCATTGGTCCATGGTCGCCGTGCTGCCGGCGAGGGTACCATCAGCCAGACGTGCTGCGCCATCCCTCACGGTCACCTCACGACCAACGAGGCCATACGTGCCGTCTCCAAGGCCCGCCGCGGCCATCGCGTCGGTGATCAGGATGATGCGGTCTGGTCCCAGGCAACGCAGCAGTAGTTTGATCGCGCCGGGGTGCACATGGATCAGATCGGCGATCAGTTCCGCTGTGATGCCCTCTGACGTCAGCACGGCCCCCACGACACCTGGGTCTCGGTGGTGAAAGCCCCGCTGGGCGTTGAAGGTGTGGGTGACATGCCGAAAACCATGGCGAAGGGCTGTGGTTGCTGTCTCATAGTCGGCGTTGGAATGACCCAGCGCGGGGATCACGCCAGCGTCCTCCAGCAGCGCTACTACCGCATCCGTGCCGGGGAGCTCTGGAGCCAGCGTCATCTGGCGGATCCAGCCCTGCCCATCCTCGAGAATGCGGGCTACCTCATGGGCGTTCGGTTGCTGGAGCCATGCCGGATCGAAGGCTCCTTTCTTCTCGCGGTTTAGGAAGGGCCCCTCCAGATGGAGCCCTAATGGCTTGGCGCCCGCGAAAGGTCCCTGGTCCAACACCTTGGCGTAGGCCGTCACCAGCTTTCGTAACTGCTGGAGATCGGGCGCCGCGATGCTGCACAGAAACCCGCACACGCCCGTGCGGGCCACGGCGGCGGAGTAGGTCTGCAGATCGGCCAGCAAGGCCGCCTCGAGCTGGCTTTCAGGTTGGGCGGGGCTGCCGAAGCGGATCCCGAACCCGCCGTGTACATGGATGTCGATCAATCCTGGGATGACCGTATGTCCTATCAAGGGACTGTGGGGTTCGGGCGATGCGGATGGTTCGGCCTCTGGATAGCGGAGATAGGCCGTTTTGTCCTCCAGTGCGAGGTCAAGCGTCGCTGGCTCAAGGCCGCCTCTTGATGTCAAAACCCGGACTCTCTTTGAAGTCGATGCCATGTCACTCTCCCTTCATGTCCGGCATCTCCGTAGTTGGTTCTGTCGTACGTGCGCGACCGTCTTCGAGATGATACACCGCTGGGACAACCCGCAAGCCGATGCCCATCAGCAGAGAGAACACGCCGCCTATCACAAACCATACCTGGACACCCCAGGTGTCGGAAAGCGGGCCTGCTATTGCCATGCCTAGCGGAGTCGCCAGCCCTGAGAGGCTTGCGATGACGGTAAAGGTGCGTGCCTGGAGCTCAGGTGGCACCACATCCTGTAAGACCGCGAGAAATGGGCCATTCATGAGTGGATTCATGAATCCCGCTCCGAACATCGCGATCACTGCCAGCCAGAACGCGGAAGATGGGGCCAATCCAAGGAGTACAAAGAAGACACTGGCGCCAATGAGGCCCATCATGGAGGTCAAAATGCGTCGTTTGAACCCACCCCAGGCGCTCAGGATGATGCCGCCAGCGACCATGCCAGCGCCCCACGCGGACTCCAACCACCCCAATTCCAGCGCCCCTTTGTTGAAGTGCCGGGTGACCAGGATGGGCATGAGGGAGAAGGCCGGATTCAGTACAGCGTTGAGGAGGGAGGCCACGATCATCACGATGAAAACACCTGTCCAATGCCAGATGTAGGCGAAGCCTTCTTTGATGTCGGCGATGAGGCTGACCAGTGGGTTCTCCGGGGCCCTCGCACGTTGCTTTGGCTCTGGTACCTGGACGAAGAAGAGAGGTGCGACGGCGAAAATGGCTGTCCCGACATCGATGCCCATGATCACGTAAAGGGGCAGCGTATTCATGGCCAAGGCACCCAACGGGGGCGTGGCGATCTTCAGGATGCCCTGGAGGGTCTGGTTCATTCCCGACACACGCGCGAGCTGTGTCTTGGGCACCATCAGCGAGGTGGCGGCCTGCATAGCAGCCCAGTGGAAAGTTCCTCCTAGAGCGCGGATGAACATGATGAGGTAGATGTGCCATATCCGGAGTGTTCCGGCCCATGCCATCACGCCAAGCGCTGCCGAGAAGAGCGCCACCAGGCTGTCGGCGAGGATCATGACACGGCGGCGGGACCAGCGATCGACGAGGGCGCCGACTATGGGGCCCAACAGGACCTCGGGAAGCATGGCAACCAGCGAGGCCGCTGCCAGGATGGTGGCCGATCCCCCTGACGCCTGGGTCAGCCACCACACCAGGGCAAACCCTCCTATCCTGCTTCCCACCAGAGAGAGCGCCTGTCCGCTCCAGATGGTGAAAAAGGGAGCCGCCCAGCGCCGCTTTGCAGCTGTTTCGGTGGATTTGCCCTGCGTTGAAGTATCTTCGTTCACACTGGTCCTCTCATGAATGTGATGGCCTGCTCTCTCCTGATGCAGCGGTCGTGCTACAACAGATGCGACGCCCCCCGTTCCTGTCTCTGATATCAGGCTGGAGCTTCCCACAGAAAGCGAATGGAAGTGCCTCTCGAGGCTGACTCGAAGCGCAGCCGAGGCTGCAGGACAGTGAGACTGATGGAATCCGTACTGTCCTGAAGTCTCGTCTCTGCGCTGGCTGTCCAGCGCTCGTGGTAGCGATGGCCGCGCCTGTGCGGCCTTGGCCCTAAGGCTTATATCGCTCCGGCACCTTGCTGAAGATTTGGGCGATACGCTGCATGTCGAACTTGGTCGAGCGGTCGTAGTTGTAAATGCCGTTTTGCTCCTGTTCGATATCGGTCAGTTGGGTGTAGCAGTAACCGCAGACGTGATCCAGACTGAGGATCACATCGGTCAGACCCTCGAGCCGGGTGTAGAATTCCTCGAGGGTCTGAGGGTCTGTTCCGTAGCCCCATGAGCTTTCAGTGTAGCGATGGTCCTCGTCGGCGATCCACTTGATGCCGCCATACTCGTCAACGATGTAAGGCTGGCCTTCATACGGCGCTTCCACATCTGGGAAGCAGCGGAACGGGGTGCCATCGGGCCCGGGCGAGAGCTGCTCGCGCATGCGGTCTGGGTCCTGCTCGTAGGTATGTACAGTCCACAGGTCTGTCTTGACATGCACGTAGCCGCTTGCGTCGTTCACCGGTCGCGTGGCATCCAGGCTATGGGTTACATCATAAGCGTCGCTCTGCAGTCGGGCATGCTGGGGGTGCCCGGCGCCGATACGTGTCTCGTTGAAGGGGGTCCAGGCAATGATCGAGGGATGGTTTCGGTCACGCATCACGATCTCGCGCCACTCGGACAGGAAGTTGCGGGCGCTGACCTCGTCGGTCATATTGATGCCCCAACTCGACGACTCACCCCACGTGAGATATCCCAACCGATCGGCCCAGTAATGGAAGCGCGGCTCGAAGACTTTCTGGTGGAGACGTGCACCGTTGAACCCTGCCGCCAGCGACAGTTCGATGTCATGGCGCAGGGTTTCATCTGATGGGGCAGTCCAGATTCCCTCAGGGTAGAAACCCTGATCCAGCACCAACCGCAGGTAAAGGGGTTCATTGTTGAGGAAGATTCGGTTGCCTTCGATGTGGATCTTGCGAAGTCCAGCATAGCTGCGCACAGTCTCTAACACAACCTCGCCGTCCACAACCTCCAGAAGCAGGTCGTAGAGGAACGGGTTGGCCGGAGACCAGGCCTGTGGATCTGGGGTTGGCAGCACCACCGGCACGCCGTTGACCGCGCTGTGCACGGCCTGACTGATCACCTCACCGTCAGCTTTGAGTGTGGCCCGCAGGCGCAACCCCGGCTTCAATGCGTACCAGTATGGTGTGACGATGAAGCGCTCGCCATCAAGGTCGGGCACGATGTGGGCATCACTGAGCCCAAAGGGAGAGGCTGCTTCCAGCCAGACCGTCTGCCAGATACCGGTGGTGCGCGTGTAGTGACAACCCCGCGAAGCATAATCGGGGCACTGTTTACCTCCTGGCTGCTTGCCCGATCGCACATCATCGCGCACGGCTACGACCAGGTCGTGGGTTTTACCGGGCGAGATCCACGATGTTATGTTGAAACCAAAACCCACCGTGCCGCCCCAATGTCGGCCCACCAGATGACCATCAATGAACACCTCACAGTGGTAGTCCACGCCGCCGAAGCGTAGCCACACCTGTTTGCCGGTCCAGTCAGCAGGTACAGTAAACCGCCGATGGTACCACATGGCTTCGATGAAGTCCTTGTGCTCCACGCCGGAGAGTGAGCTCTCCGGGCAGAAAGGCACCAAGATCTCTCCACCGTAGGGCTCCTTCTCAAACCCCTGGCTCTCCGGGAATCCGCGTTGATGCCCTGACTTACCGAAATCGAAGACGTAGCTCCAGACTCCGTTGAGGTTGATCCAGGAATCAGCCACGTTGGATACCTGGCGCACGAACTGGGGTCGTGGATACTCAGGTCTTGGACAGTCTAGATGATTCATCATGAAAAGCTCCCCCTGTTTTGGATAGTATCCTCATGCAGCTCTGTATGAGATAGTGATACAGTAGTACGGTAGATCTTCTTACTCACCTGTTTGGTCCATGTTCTTCGGATTCCCGCACGATCGTCGTATGATCAATTCGGTCGGCAGCACGATCTCCTGTGGTTGACCGGGTTCTTGCTCGGCCAGCCGCGTCAGTAGCAACTGTGTTGCCACCTGTCCCATCTCATAGGCTCGTTGTGCTGCTACAGTCAGGAACGGCTCGACCAGGAAGTTGGGGGGAAGATCGTCGTAGGCGACCAGGGACACATCCTCCGGTACCTGGAGGCCAGCTTCCCGCAGGGCACGCAGGGCGCCCACGGCGATGAAGTTGTTGCCTGCAAAGATGGCAGTCGGTCGGGGCGACAGCGAGAGGATCGACAATGTCATCGCATATCCTGCCTGCTGGGTGTAGGGACCGAAGCGGATCAAGTCACCTTCGACTGGGATACCGGCTTCCTCCAGGGCCTGGCGGTATCCAAGTGCCCGGTCGACAGCCGTTGAGACCTCGCGCGGCCCGGTCAGCATGGCAATCCGCCGATGCCCCAGACTGATCAGGTGATGGGTCAGGGCACGAGCGCCGCCTATCGAGTCCGAACGAACTGTGTCCACGTTAGCCTCAACAGTGCGATCCAACACCACCAAAGGGACTTTCTGCCGCTGGATCAGTGCGACGGAGCGGGCTCCGTGGCGCGTGGGCACCAACAGAAAGCCATCGACCTGTTTTTGCAGCAATACCTGTACGTATTCGTACTCGCGGGGCTCTGACTCGTCGGTGTTGCCCAGGATGACGCTGAACCCACCCATGCGAGCGGCGTCCTCAACCCCGCGTGCTACGGTGGTCCAGAAGGGGTTGGTGATGTCGGTGAGAACCAATGCCAGTGTCTGCGTTCTCTTGGAGCGTAGACTGCGCGCCACGCGGTTCGGGACATAGCCGAGTTCTTCGATGGCAGCCTCAACACGTCTTCGGGTCTCTGCGCTCACATAGCCTGAGTTATTGATGACGCGCGAGGCCGTGATGGGTGCCACCCCGGCCCGTCTGGCTACGTCCTTGATCGTCGGCATGGGTTCTCCTCAACAGTTAGTCGCTTTCATTGTACTGATATCTGGCATCAGATCAAAGAGGATGTCTCACGACCATAGGGCTGGGCCTGTTGATTATCCTGTGATAACCTTTGTCTTGAGTCAAAGATGGAATGTGCCTGCGACGTCGCGAGCAATCCGGAATTCAAGCTGTACTGCTGGAGCGTGTGAAGTGATAGGTTTGAGATTGTATCGACTTGCCTTGGGGTTGGGAGTGGTTCTGCTGGGGATTCTCTTTGTGGGCTATGGGTATGAGAACACATGGCAGTTGTGGAACATTCCAACTATGTCGCCTTGCTTCGCCGATCTCCGTACCATCACTCATGGAGTGAGAAGCCGTGCGATGGGCTATGACCCGTTGGTTGAGAATCCTGCCGATCCCTGGGGGCGGACCATGAATTACCCCCGTATTTGGGAGATCCTGTGGCAGTTGGGTGTCAACGAGCACCACACGGTCTATCTTGGCATTGTCGTGAATCTACTGTTCCTCATTGCGCTCTATGTGTTCCCGCCCCGGACGCTGGAGACTGTCACCGCAGCGATTCTTCTGCCGCTGATCTTCTCTCCTGCGGTGCTGCTGGGAGCAGAGCGAGGCAACACCGATCTCCTGATCTTTTTCTTAATGACAGTCGTCCTTCTCCTGCTGCGGAGAGGCTCATCCCTGGCGGATGCGATCGCTCTGGCAACTCTGTTGTTTGCCTTTGTGCTGAAGCTGTTCCCTATCTTTGGTCTGCCTGTGCTCCTGCGCGAGAGAAAACCGGTCTTCATCAGGCTCTCTTTGCTGGCGCTGCTGGTGGCAGGCGTATACCTGGCGGTTATCTACGACGATCTGGTACTGATTCGTCAGGGTACGCCCAAGGGTACACAGCTTTCTTACGGGGTCAACGTCCTTTGGATGAGGGTGGCTAAAAGCCATGCCTCTTGGGCCTTGGCTTTTAGAGTGCTGGCCTATACTGGGGTCTGTGGAGCGGGTGGCTTGGCCCTCTTGGGACTGTTTGATTCAGCGGGAAGAGAAGGGACGCCAGACATGGAGGCGCAAACGCGTCTTGACGCTTTCAGGATCGGCAGCGGTATCTACCTGGGTACCTTCCTGCTGGGCAACAACTGGGACTACCGGTTAGTGTTTCTTCTCTTCACCGTTCCTCAGCTCATGTCCTGGGCAAGGTCACATACTGGTCATCCGGCCTGGATGGCGAAGATGGCCATTATCGGCACGTTTGTCTCGGTGTGGCACTTGGTCATCAAACGATTCCTTAACCCTCTGGCGGGGGAGACTCTCACGTTTGCCCTTGATGAAGGTGCAAATTGGGTTGTCTTCTTCAGCCTGGCTTTCCTGCTCTCATATTCAGCGCCCGAATGGATCAAGAGCGGCATGAGCAACGCGAGGAGAAACCGTGGTGCTAGAAGCAATAGACGAAGCCAATGCGCGATTATTCGCGGTCTTTGAGGAAGAAGAGACGTCCAGGCATTGCCTCAGTCGCCCCATGTCCTATAGTACAGGTGCTGGCTGATGCGGGGCCTACGGAATTGCGAGCGTATATGGTCAACCTGATGACTGGCTCGACCAACGAGCATTCCTGATCTCGGGGACAC
>CAYLRT010000092.1:0-3222 GCA_964385885.1 uncultured Anaerolineales bacterium
CTCGTCTTCCGTCAGCCCCAGTCGCTCTGCCACATCGACGAAGTCCTCCGCCAGGATAGCGGTACCCTCTACCGCCAGCCCTTTGGTCACCAGAACGCGATCCCCAACGCGCGCGCCACCGCTGCGCACCGGGTTCCGTCCCGATGCCGTACCCAGCGCTGTCACCGCCACCAGCGGTCGGTCCAGGTTCGCCGAATAACCCGTATGCCCACCAATAATCGCGACCCCGATCTCCTCGGCCGCCCGCCGCGCATCGCGCATGATCTCGGCCAGGAGATCCTCATCGTGGAGCCCAGGCACGAGGACCAGCAACAAGGCCCACCGCGGCGGTACCCCTGCCGTGGCCACATCATTGCAGGCCACGTGAACCGCCAGCCAACCGATATCAGCCACCGCACCCACGATGGGGTCCACGTGTGAAGCCAGGATGTCACCGCCAACCCTCGTCAGCGCCACATCCTCCCCAAATGCTGCCCCGAGCAGGATATCCGAATCATCACCCGCGACAGCATATGGGAAAACACATCGCTGCAGCACATCCAACGAGAACTTCGACATCAGGACCTCCTTAGATCTCTGGCTGTGGAGACCGCGTACCTCATCTAGTCTGCGCTGCCCGACACCTTATGAGCGGTCAACAGGCGCACATAGCCGAAGTAGTAGTGTTGGGCCTCAAATCGACCAAAACCGCGTGCCCCTAGAATCGCCTCCCAGTCTCGACGTGCGAAATCCGCCGCCAGAGGGCATTCCAAGCGTCCAAAGATCGTGCGAATCAACAAACCAGAACGCGCCGGGTCGAAATGTGCATAATCCAGGATCTGGAGCGCACCACCGGGTTTCAGAGTCCGATAAGCGTTACGGACAATGCCCAGTCGGTCCTCCTGCACAAAGCCATGCAACACGAAGGACATAAACACCCGATCGAAGTCGCCTTGGTAGGGAAGCTCCGCTTCGGCCCTCCGCTGCTCAAATGTCACGTTCGAGATCCCCTGGCAGCGCCGCCGCGCCTGCGTCAGCATTTCCTCACCGATGTCCAAGCCTACAATCCGCCCTTCGGCGGAAAGATAACGATGCATCAGGCAGGCATTCCGCCCCGTGCCCGATCCCAAGATCAGAATATGGTCTTGAGGCTGAACGTGCATATCCCGCACCACCCGTCGGATAAAGAACGGATACGTGCCGCCGGTGATAACGTTCATCAGCAGATCATAGTGTCGCGCCTCAAGACCTGTCACTTCCACCTTCGATACAGAGCGATCCAGTACTTCCCCCTCGTTCACCTTCCTTCATTCCCTTCCCTTAGACGCTAAATAAAGCCAGAGAGCATTCGGATAAGCATAACCAAAGTCGCGCTGCCCCAGGCCCACACCCACACGCATTCCCGTTGGAATTCCACCTCCCCGCGACAGGAAAGTCGGCGCCAACGCAGCCAGGATCGCCGCACCGGTAGGCGTCAACAACTCCGCTTTCACTGGCCCTGTCGCGTAAGGAATCTGATAGCGATGCAGAATCGCCATCGTCGCCGGCGCCGGCACGGGCAGACGCCCATGCGAACCACCCTCCACAGTCCCCCCTCCCACTTGAACCGGCGACAGGCACGTGACCGCATTCAGGTCCACTTCCAGCGCCTGTAGCCCCCAAGCAGCGCCTGTCACGTCCAGAATGATATCCTGGGCCTCGTGCAATGCGCCGCCCCCTGGGTGGTCATGAGGAATGCCTCGCCGATGTAACTCCAGATGATCACTGCCCTCCAGCCAACCATCGTTCCCAGGATCGGCTGCACATGACGCTTCGCCTTCGATCCCATCCAGCGAACGAACGAAGGGCTTGAGATCCAGAATCGGCGTCCCGTCGAAGAGGTCCAGCGGGCCAGTGATCACGCGGTTGCCTTCAACCCGCAGTACGCGTGTCCGCGTCAATCCAATTGGGCTCGGCCGATTTGGAGAGCGCGTCGCGAACAAGCCAAAACGCGCGCTGTCCTTTCGCCATGGAGGGCGAACGCGTAGCCCGTACCCGTGCGAACGATCAAGGTAGGAGATCACAAAGATGTGCGAGAAAGTTTCCAGCCCTGACAGTCCCATCGCATACGCTGGATCCAACTCGATATAGAAAGCTCCCTCTCGCACTCCAGCCCCAGCATCAGGCTGATAGGGTGCCGCGTGACGATAGGGCGTGTGCGCGTGACCAATGATGGACAGTGAGACCTGGCGGGTAGGAACCATCTCCGGCTCAGCCGCGCCATGCGCCACCCGTTCGGCTGCACACAGGATCTCCAACGCCCGCAAGGCGAAGTCCCCATAGACACCCTCCACACCAGTTGCTGTCAGCGCTTGCACCAACATGACCGGTGCGTCGGCGATAAGCAACGGCGGCCGTGCTTCCTGCACCGTGACATCCAGGTATCGAGCCGGGGTACCATCAGGGAGCGATGTTAGCCGCACCCGCACGTCCACCGCGCCTACAGTCCGCCCGGCGGCCCGCATCGCGGCGACCAAACCATCCTCCGGTGCTCCCAACCCGATCAACGCGGCAGCAAACATGTCACCGGCCATCCCCATCGCCGGATCAATCCACAGTAAGCGCTCTGGCAGCTCTTCCCCCCTCTTGCCTATCACTTGCCGCGTCACGGCTTTCCCGGCTCTCCACTCACGATAATCACCCGCCCCACGCCCGCCGCAATATAGCCCGGGCCATAAGCTGCAGCGAACATACTACGCGCCCGGTCTCCGGTGCAATGGCATGGCGCAACCCGATGCACACCCATCTCATGAAAGGCATCGATGATGCCCGAGATCCGGCTCTGGCTGGCACTCCCCAGATGAAAGCCCCCCATCACCAGCGCTACCGGCTCTCGCAGCATCTCCTTTGCTCGTCGGACCATCTCGACGACACCAGGGTGCGCGCAACCGGTGATCACGATTACCCCATCGTCACTCTCTATCGCCAGCGCCTGCTCGATAATGCCAGAACCGAGCTCTCCAGTTGTCCAGACACCGGGGAACAGCTCTGCTGATCCAGTTACCTCCATCAATTCAGTGCGGGCCCGCACCGAGTCTTTAAACCCGGCCGGGAACGCGGCTGGCACAAAAACTGTGGGCATGATTCCTTTGCTCAGAAGCGCCATCAACCCACCTGTATGATCACCGTGAATATGCGAAAGCACAACAGCGTCAATAGCTTGCAGCTCTATACCCAGGGCTTCCATATTGCCCAGCAGTGTGG
>CAYLRT010000092.1:3322-11602 GCA_964385885.1 uncultured Anaerolineales bacterium
GGCAATGCCCATCGCGGATTCGATTCTCGAGCACAGTGTACCCCCAGCGCCGCACCAACAGACTTTTACAAACCGGGCAGCGGGTATCCTGCTCCGCATCTCCAGTCACATTACCGACGTAGATATGGACTAACCCTTCTTCCTTTCCAATCTCCCGCGCCTTCATCAGCGTCTCAAGCGGCGTAGGGGGCACATCTCGCATCTTGTAGGCCGGGAAGAAGCGGCTGATGTGCCACGGCGTCTGTGGACCTAGCTCCTGCCCGACAAAACGCGCGGCGTCCCGCAACTCGGCCGGATCGTCGTTGATGCCGGGGATGATCAACGTTGTCACTTCCACCCAGATCCCCAGCCGTTTCATCGTCTTCAGGGCATCCAGCACTGGCTGCAGCCGCGCCCCCACGTATCTTCGATACGTCTCCTCTCTGAATGCCTTCAGATCCACATTTGCTGCGTCCATGTAGGGCGCGAACATCTCCAACATCTCCTCGGTCATGTAACCGTTGGTGACGTAGATATTGATCAATCCAGCCTCATGCGCCAGACGAGCTGTATCGTAGGCGTACTCGAAGAAGACCGTGGGCTCGGTATAAGTGTAGGCGATACTCCGGCAATGGCTCCGCCGTGCCGCCGCCACGATCTGTTCCGGTGTCGCCTTTTCTCCCATAATCAAATGCTGCTCGCGCGGCATTTGCGAGATTTCCCAGTTCTGACACCACTTACAGCGGAAATTGCAGCCAGGGGTTGCGATGGAATAGGCGGTGCTGCCTGGATAGACGTGAAACAGTGGCTTCTTTTCCACCGGATCTACATGACGCGCAATAACTCGCCCATAGACGAGCGTATAGAGCGTGCCATCACGATTTTCGCGCACCTGGCATATCCCGCGCCCCCCATCGGTAATCACACAGCGATGGGCACACAGGTTGCAGCGCACCCGATTCTCTGGCAACTTCTCATACAGCCTAGCTTCCCTTCCCTCCATCTTCCCGCTCCCCACCGTGCTAGCAGTCACGTGCCCCACACCATCTGTCTCGAGACAGTGGATCTCATGGATCGGTACGCGAGCGCACGAGCAGCAGCGGGCGGTCTACACGATGGATGACGCCAGCGGCCACGCTGCCATAGAAGACCCGCGACAACCCACTGTGACCGTGGCTTGCCATGGCAATGAGATCCGCCTTCTCCTCCCCAGCGACCCGAAGGATCTCCTCGACAACCCCACCCCGCGAGACCCGAGTTTCAACCACGACGCCCTGTTCAGTAAGCCTTTGCTGAACCATCGCCAAGTAGCTCCTGGCTTGGCTTAACTGCTGCTCAAAAGCCTGCGACGCAATGACAGCATCCAGTTCGAACTCACTGACACCGGGGAGCACAAGTCGCACGACCTGTAGCAAGATGAGCGTGGCTCCATAGTGTCGCGCCAGGTCTGTCACAGCGGGCAGCACTGCCTCGGCGCGTGCCGAACCATCGAGCGGCACCAAAACCCTCTGAAACATATCGTCCCCCTCCATGCCTAAGGCCGACGAGCAAATCGTCGTACATAGAAACGATGACCATCATGACTCGTCTCGGTGAGCTGCCCCGCCGTGATAAGACGTTCAACAACGGCCCAATCCACACGCGCGTCGGCCAACATTGCTCGGACCGCATCCTCGCGCATCGGATGCACTGCCGTAATACTCAACAGGTCCTCAGTGACGTCCCCCGTGGAGGCAAAAGCATTGCCCTCATAGCCGATGAGCGCTTCCACCTGCGGTACCGCATGCGCCACAAGCTGGAAAGCCCGGTTGAACCCAGCCTCAGTCGGCGGCTCAACCCACGACTCGGCAGGCGGCCGAGTCGGAATCCCGAGATAGGCAACACTAGGTGCAAGCTGCTCCAGAAACGCCGCGAGATCCTCTACCACCTCAGGCCTCTCATTGACGTTTCGCACAAGCATGGTCTCGGTGACCAACGTCCCGCTGAACGCCCTAGCGAACGCCAGCGCGCCTTCAAGGATCGAGGTCAGACACAGCGCTCCATGGGGACGATCCAGTCGACGCCACACATCCTCACGCACTGTGTCCACCTTAAGTGACACCCAATCGGCCTCCAGCAGATCTTGTCGGACGTCCTCGCGCCAGATCAATGAGCTGTTTGTGATCACGGCGATCGGGACCCCAAACGCCTTTAGCGCCTTGATCTCGCGGCCTAGATCCACGTCCAGCGTCGGTTCCCCGTCAGGCACGAACGTGAGGTAGTCTAGCGCTACACCTGAGCGTCTCACCTCAGTCACCTTGGTCGCCACCGCCTGTCTCACTGTCTCAACGCCGTAGAAATTCCGTCGCGCCACCTGCATCTGGGAGGTACGGCCCAACTGGCAGTAGATACAGGCATAACTGCAATGTTTGGGGGGAATGTTATTGACGCCGAGACTGTGTCCCAGGCGTCGGGAAGGTACTGGACCGAAAGCGATCATAAATGCCGCCCTTCTGTATGAATTTACAAGAGCGCGCGATTGAATTCATCCACCAATTCAGACGCACGCTGTCCACGCGATCTTACAGCCCAACGTCTCACCGAACCCCCTGCGGTAGGGTGCGTGGTGATGAACCCAAGACCAACGCCGCCGCAATGAAACTCCCCCACCGCTGCCGACCATGATGCCAGGGCCACCAACGTGGGAACAGCGTGGTGCGCCAATAGATGCGGGCCGATTCTCCAGTCACAGCACGCAGCAGAGCTGTCAATCCTCTCACCCCGAAAAAGTGTGCATCATCATAGGGTGTCTTACGAAACAGCCCTTTCAGACGCCGCTGCATGCCTAGCACACTCCATCGATTGAGCACTCCCAGAAGAAGCCCATACCGTGAGACACGCAGCGCCTGGGCGAGTGCTTCCCGTGGGCGAGGCAGAAACGCCAACGTCGTGACCAACATTGTCACGTCAAAGGCCCCGTCTGGAAACGGCAGGTGACATGCGCTGGCCTGCACCAGCGGCACGCCATCTAACACCTTAGCCTCCTGCAACATCGCTGACGAGAGGTCCACACCCACCGTCTTGATGCCTCGAACACGTAGCCAGCGCGCAAAGTGCCCGGTTCCACAACCCACTTCCAACACATATTCCACAGTTGGAAACACGCTCAGCAAGTCACCCAACGCAGCTTTCTCCAGCGCATCGGCCCGCGCCCCTTCCGGTGTCGCATACCACGCCTCGTAGCGGGCAGCGACCCGTGGGCTAGCGAAGACGCCCCCATCAGACGGCGTGTCACGCATCCAACGCACCCTTGGGCCTGGGACAGGCGTTGGAGAAGGTGACCACCATCACCACATCACCTTGCTCCGCGGCCCGACGAAACGCTGCTTGCAGTGCCGCGAACACCTTGGACTCTTCCCCCCACACTATCGTGCTCATCGCCCCGACCAGTGTCTCCAGTTCATAGTCCCGGAAAGTACGCACCGCATCACGAATCGCCGGGCCGAGATCTACCTGCCGTAAGGGATAGAGGCTCACCTGTGCGGAAATGATGGGCACCTAGCGGTCCTCCTCAAAGATCTCCAACCCGTACAGCTTCGCCAAATTGATGAACGGCTGGCGGTAATCGCCATAACACGTCACCCGATGCCAACCGAAGATCTCATCATGGTAATTCTCCAAGACACGCCGCGCGTCGACCTCTGCCGCCAGCTTGGTGCGGCATGCCTTGTCATCCTCCACATTCGCCACACTGCGCCCGGTATGGATTGCGAACGCCTTATGCTGTGCGCTAACTTTAAGCGTGGTCACAGTATGGCCCAGCGGAAGCAACGATTGAACCGATGCGCCCTTGCGGTCCTCAGCATGCGAGCGCAGGATATAGGGATTATGCAACCCCGTAGGCCCGAAAACGCGGTTGGTCGCTACGCAGTGGGCATACACAATCTGATTGGTAGCCGTGTCGATAACAGGGTCAGAGACGTAACCAGGGCGGCCTGTCAAATAGCGGATCAGTAGTTGAGTCACGGTTGATTCCACATCCGCCTCGCAGACACCCGTCAACCCCTCGTTATTCAGTTGGAAGAAGCCGAGACATGGATATGCGAGAAGTTTGCCGCCGTAGTACAAGCCGAGGCAATCCACTGTGATAGCATCAGCCTCTGCTTCCATCATAGCCTGCTTCAGCGCCAGATACATGCGTGCTGACCGCAGGATCTCGTCCTCCGATGGTTCAACGACCTTGAGAGCCTCGCGGACCCACTTGTCTTTCCACATCATGGCCACATCTGGGTCCGAGCGCTCATAATAAGAACGCAGCATACCTGAGTCGATCTGCGTCACCTGTACACCGAAGATCTCCTCCACACGGGCGACCACATCGCCGCGCGCTCCCCAGGACTCGCCATCCGCAACCACAAGAATTTTGGTCTGGCGCATCTTCTTCATCACCCCGAAGAGACGCACGGCGTCGATGACATCCTGAAAATCGGAGGAGGCCACCGTAACCACTGGCAACTTCTCCTTCACCACCATCGAGTTCACTCGCAGCAAGCCCCCGGAACCCGCGTACAGCTCATCGGCAATGATAGTGGGCCACTTGTTACGGGCATAATAAGCCCCGATCCCACTCCACAGGGCCGTCATATACACCAGGTATCCGTCGAAATGCTCCTGCTCTGTCTCTGCCGCGCGCTCTGCTTCCTCCAGAGAATGGAACACAGCAGGGAAGAACTCAAACTCCGGAAGCTTTTCCCGCAATATCGCGACCACCTGCTTCGACCGCGCTTCGACATCGTAGTTGATATAAGGCCATGAGGGCTGATCCCGCTGGGTCGCCGGAAAGACAACTTTCACGCGTGTCTTCATCTCTATCCTCCCAGTAGCTGTCCAAGGCTACTCGTAGATTACTTCAATACCCAACAACCGACATAAATCCTCGATCGCCTCAACATGATCGCCGTATGCCAAAACGCGATGCAACCCACCGCCAAAAGTACGCAGCATCTCCTTGGCATTAGGCACCGCCACTTCCACTTTCGTCCGACATCCCCGGTCGACGTCAGGGTTGCTCAGAATCTTGCCCCTCGAAACGAGCATCCGGTTCAGATCGGCGAACTTAGCCACAGTGACCTCCTGCCCAACGCGCATCTTAACCTGCAGCGAGACACCGGTCCGTGATTCAGAGTGATTCCTGATAATGTATCGCTCGCGATGCGTACCATCCAACCGCGTGGGGGAAACACAATGTGCATGAATGACACTGTTCCGAGCGGTGTCGATCACCGGGTCGGAGATGAATGAAGGTACGTCCCCAAGGTAGCGGAAGACAAGCATGGTCAGCAGAGAGTTCAGGTCAGCCTCACAGGCCGCGCATGTGCCCCCATCATTGAGCAGCGTGAACCCCACGCATGGCGTCGTCGGAAGATCACGCAGGAACGCCAGACAGTCGATCGTGATGGCATTCGCCTGCTCCGCCGCCAGCACGGATTTCATCGCCAGGTACAACCGTACAGCCTTGTGCACCTCCTCCAAAGACGGCTCGACAACCCATTCAGCCCCTGCGACCAGCCCAGCCGCGACAGATGCAACCTCTTCCTCCGAGGTCCCCGCATAAGCATCGAGAAGCACACGCAGGCCCATCCGCTTTATCTCGACGCCAAAAGCGCGCTCCATGTCGGCGATTGTATAGTGGGGGATGCTATCGGCGCCATAGATCAACTTCACATCATCCGTCTCCCAGTTCCCAAACAGCAGGATCTTCGTCTCCTTCAGTCGCTTATAGGCCTCCACAACCTTGATCTTCGCCGCGACGTCATCGAAACGGCTAGAGGAAACCAACATCAGCTTGCTCGCGTTGGGATGTGTCCTCAGCGCCTCTCGACACCAGACATGCCAGCTATAGGGCTCCACGAACAGAATCACCGGCAACCCTCGATCCAGTGCCTTGAAGATCGCTTCGTCGGTCCCCCCGGTCAGGTTGAGGAACAACAAGCCATCTTCCCCTCTGTCCTCATCCAGCTTAGCGAAGTCCTTTCTGCTGCGCAGTTCCTCCTCAATGAACGTGACACCAGGGAATGCCGGCTTCAGGGCGCTCAATTGCCGCTTGAACTTCGCAATCTCCCGCTCCCGCGCCTCCGGAGTGAACAGCCCACCCCAACTCACGCTCGGCGCTCCAAAGATCACTCTCAGCTTCGTAGCCATAGAAACTTACCTCCTTAGTACACGTACACGCAATCGCCGTAGCACGCCATCCAATGGAACCTGTCTATTTCCCGAGAAGCTTCACCACCTCCGAGTCCTAGACCAGACCTTCTCACCAGGTCCGGGGGGCCACAACGTCATCGTGAGGAATCGGCTTTCCTGAGATATGGCGAAGGCTCCGTCACAGGCATCCCATGCCCGAAAGCATAGATGACGCCGTCATCAGCCAAATACCGGAATCCACCAACTGCACGAGCACGGGTCTCACATTGACCTTCACGCCGAGTGGCAACACCGCCTCATGCCCCTTTCACTGAGTCACATTCTCCACTATCACACGGCTTCAGCGTCTCTGGTATCAAACTGAGCAACGGGACTCTGATCAGCAGGTCAAGCAGCAACGGGATGAGGAAGACATACGTCGGCCCCCATGTCCGCCAGATGACCCCAGCGATGATCGGGACTGGGATGGTCACCAATCCACGGAACAAACCCAAAAGCCCACTCCAGCGACCAACTTGCTCCACCGGCACCAACTCCAACGTCATTGCGCTCGTCGCACCAGACGAAATCGCATAGAAGGTCTGCAACGCACCAGCCAAGATCAACATGACGGGGCCGGAGCCAAAGACCAGCAACAGAAATGATGCATACCACAGTGGGGTGAGCATATAGATTACTTTCTTACGCCCAATTCGATCCGCCAAGCGTCCTAACGGGATCCCAAACAGCACGCGCATCAAAATCATAGCCGTGCTCATCGCCCCCAGCACGTAAGCATCGGCATCCTTCTGCTCGTGAGCGAAAAGCTGGAAGAAGGGCGAAGTCATCGCCATCGGTAGCCACGTGAAGGCAGAAACCGCGATCCAGGTCTTCAAGGGCCGTGAGGAGCGAAACAGCTCCCGGAAATCTTCAATGAAGTCGGGCTTGGTCTCAGACACAGCGGCCGACGGCCGTGTACGCTGGGGCTCTCGGAGCCAGATGAACAGAAAGATGAAGACTAAGACATAACCCCCAAAGCGGATGCCGTACAGGGGGCGGATCCCCCTCACGCTCAACCCACCAAAGGCCATCACCAACGGGGCAGCAGCCAACGGCGCCAACATCGACAGCAAAGAGGCGATGGTTACACAGACATTCTGCGCCGTCGCACGATCCTCATTCCCCACTGAATCGGCGCAGATCACGCTGCACCCGGATCCCATCAAACGCATTGCGATTGCCATCAAAATCGCTGCCAGGATGATGGCTTCCCATCGCGGAGCCAGCGCATAGATCAATACAGCACAGGCCAACAGGCCCATCCCCAGCAAATACAATTTTCGGATCCCGTAGCGGTCCATCAGCCACCCGACGGGCGTGGAGATCAGGGCTCCAATCCCAGTTCCAATACTACTCACAGTGCCTAACTCAACCGAGCCAGCCCCCAATGCCGTTGTATAGATCGAGTCATATTGCGCAGTGAGGTTGGCCAGGAAGCTATTCGCTGCCGACCGTACCACTGCAACCCGATAGTTCCGCTTCTGTCGGAAAAGAAACCTATTGATAGCGCCGACCGTGTGCGCCACAACCGCTGTCATCCCGCCTCCGCTGTCCTTACGATAGACGACGCTCATGAGCCATGCTCACACTTCGATCTTCCAGCCCTCTCATGTCGCAACTGTTTCTTCCTCTGTCTGCCCCTGATTTCTCCTCTCAGCTCGCAAGACCGGAATCTCTTTGGGGTGCTCACCCTGTCGCCGCTGCATCACAAGGACATGAATCGCATCAAAAGACCTCGCCAACGCCGCCATTGCCTCATCGATCGCGTCCATTCGAGACACGACCGGCTGGAACTTCGTAGTATCACGCATACGCACGAAGTTGGGGCTACCGCGTCTCGCCAACACCACATCGGCATCACGGAAGATCTGGCTAGCTGCCTTCAACTTTGTCACTTCGCCATGTTCATCTCCCTCTTCCCGTGGTGACGTGTTTGCCCGCCGCGCCACGAGTTGCCATTGACCGTCCTCAAAGAGATCGAAAATGTAGAACGTCCCAGCCTGTCCCATGTGGTCATTGATAAGATGTTCACCATCATCGGATCCTAAAGCCACACGCAGCTTCCGCATTCTCGCCCCC
>CAYLRT010000093.1:0-6004 GCA_964385885.1 uncultured Anaerolineales bacterium
CTGGCTTCACCTGGCGCACGATGAGGACCGGCAGGTCTAGCGCCTCTACCAGGGAGATAGCGGCTTGCGTCGTCACGCCCGCTAGCGGCATGGGGAGGATCAGGCTGCGACAGCCAGCCTCTTGAATGGCTTCGATCAGCCGGGCGGGGGTCACCTCCCGCAAGGCTCGCATTTGGGGTTTCACTCGGAGGCGTGCCAGCCGAGCCAATACCTGCTCCCGTAGCGCCTGCACATCTTGCTCCTTCGTGGGCAACAGCAGCACCTGCAACGGCCCGTGGAGGCCGCGCACCAGCATGCCGCCCAGTCGTAGCGCCAACCCGCCGATGGGCGCACCGTCATAGGGCACCAGCACCGGCGTCGTCAGGGGCTGTCCCTGCCGGATTACTAACGTCATCGTAGGTGCGGCCTCAGTACAGGCCACCCGGGCCGTGGAGCCTAGCCGCCACTCGCGCGTCTGCGACCACCCCACACGCCCCAACACCAGCACATCGGCCTCCTGTGCAGCTGCCAGGATCTCACGAGCCACCGTGCCACGGGCCACGTGGAACGATGTGGACAGGGTGGAGCGCTCTGTCAGCTCCCGGAAGAGCCGTTGGATCTGCCGGGCACGTGTACGCAAACGCCGCTCGATCTCTCGCGCGTCAATGGGACGCCAACTCGCCGAGAACTGCCCCAACACGCGGCTGAAAGGAAGGCCAACGGCGCGGAGCATGTTGATATCCTCCACGAAGAGCCCGCGCAACTCCGCCTCGAAGTGAGATGCCAGTTCGATCGCTGCTTCCAGCGCTGCCCGGCTGTGAGGCGAGGCATCCATTGCCACCAGCACCCGTCGTATCTTCAGCGTCTCATCCCGTTCCCCTCGCTCATTCACCATCCGCCTCCTCCGGCGACTTCTCCAGGGCACGGCGTTTCTGCGCCAACGCCTCGAGCTGTGCCTGCACCCGGGCGTTAATAGAGTCCGGAGGATAAGCCCCCGACTCGTCGGGGACGCCACAGGGCACGCCGGTCAACAACTCGATGCCCTGATCTACTGAGTCCACCGCATAGATGTGGAACTGTCCCTTCGCCACCGCCTCCACCACATCGTGCCGCAACATCAGGTGTTGGACGTTAGCACGGGGGATGATCACACCTTGTTCGCCCGTCAGCCCGCGCGCACGACACAGATCGAAGAAGCCCTCAATCTTCTCGTTGACGCCGCCGATAGCCTGCACGTCACCCCGCTGATTCACCGAGCCGGTGACCGCCAGTGACTGTTTGAGTGGTACCTCGGCAATGGCCGACAGCAACGCGTACAGTTCGGCCGAGGAGGCGCTATCGCCCTCGATCCCGCTGTAGGACTGCTCAAAGACCAGGCTGGCGGAGAGCGACAGCGGAATCTCGCGGGCGTAGCGACCGTTGAGGAAGCCAGTGAGGATCATCACGCCCTTGGAGTGGATCGGTCCCCCCAGCTCTACCTCGCGCTCGATATCAATCACCTCTCCTTTGCCCGCGCGCACGCTGGCGGTGATGCGGGTGGGTCGCCCAAAGCTGAAACTTCCCAGCGTCATCACTGAGAGCCCGTTGACCTGACCTACTGTCTTCCCTTCGGTAGAGATGAGCAACAGGTCACGCAAGATCGCCTCCTGGAGGCGATCCCGCACCCGGTCCAGGCGCTGGATCTGAGCGTCAATAGCATGATCCACATCCTCTACCGTTACCACATCCCGCCCGGCCTTCCTAGCCCAGTAGTCAGCCTCATGCATCAGGTCGGTGATATCACGCATGCGTGTGGAGAGCTTGTGAGCATCGCCTGCGATACGGGCACTCTGCTCAATGATGTGTGCCACCGCTAGACGCTCGAAGGGACGCAGGCCTGCCCGCTTCCCCAACGTGGCCACCAGCCGGGCGTAGATCAGCTCATGCTCGGGGTCACGCGGCATCTCCTCCTCGAAGTCCGCCGCCACCTTGAAGAGATCGGCAAACTCAGGGTCCAACTCCCACAGCAGGTAGTAGAGCAGACGGTTCCCCACCAGCGCCACTTTCACGTCCAGGGGGATGGGCTCCGGCTCCAACGTCACCGTGCTAATAAGGCTCAACTGCTGCCCCAGCGACTCGATGCGGATCGAGCGGCTCTTAAGGGCGCGCTTCAGGCCTTCCCAGGCGTAGGGCTGCCCCAGCACCTTGGCCACGTCCAGGATGAGGTAGCCCCCGTTAGCGCGGTGCAGCGCTCCTGCCTTGATCAGCGTGAAGTCAGTGGTCAAAGCGCCCATCTCGGCGCGATGTTCCACCCGTCCCACCAGGTTCTGATAGGTGGGGTTGTCCTCGTAGATCACCGGCGCCCCCTGTGTCTCGCTGTTGTCGATGAGCACGTTGACGGCGTAACGCTGCAGCGCTCGCTCGCGGTTCAACAATGTCTGTCCGTCAGGCCTGGAGAGGAACAGGTCCGCATGGGCAATCACATCTTCCTGCACTGCGTGCAGGTGCTCCACCACGCGGGGATAGTCCCCAAAGGTGCGGCGCAGCTCGTCGAAGAGCACTCCCACCGCCAGGCCCGCCATCTCGCGGTTCAACGCTTCCAGCCGTTCCTGGGTCTCCCGCTGCCAACGAGGTACCTGCCGCAGGATAGCCTGCAGTTCCTCCTGCAGTCCCTCCATCCGCTCTTTGATCTGCGCCTGCTCCTCTTCACTGAGCTTGGCAATCTCCTCCGGAGAGAGCACCTCCCCGTCGCGCGTCGGGGCCACCACGATGCCTCCGGGCGTGCGGATCAGGGCCATGCCCGCGTTGCGTGCATTGCGCTGCAGCGCCTCGAATGCCTCGGCCTGCCGTTCCTGGAGCTCCTCCAGGATGGACTGACGCCGTACTTGGTACTCCTCACTCTCAAAAGCCGCCGAGAGCGCGCTTCCCAATTGCGTCACCAGTTGCGCCATTGCATCCCGGAACTCCTTGCCCTTGCCGGCTGGCAGCTCGATGGCCAAGGGCCGGTGCTCCTCCGCGAAATTATGGACATAGCACCAATCGGAGGGCGTTGGCGTCTCCTGCGCCCGTGAGTGGAAGTAGGTCGCTACTACGCCTCGTTTGTCCAACCCGGTTGGACCCAGGGCATAGATATTGAAGCCTGCACCACGAATGCCCAGGCCCAGCTCGATGGCTTCCACGGCACGTTTGTGGCTCACGAACTCGGCAATCTCCTCCAGCTCCGCCGTGGTCCCGAAGGTCAGAGCTTCCAGAGCCGCTGGCCGTCGTAGTTGCTCTGCAGTCACTCGTAACGCATCCAGATCCATCGGTGTGCCCCCTGTCATGAAGTGGTAAGGGCCCGCCCCAGCGGTTACTGTGCCATGGCGGCGCCTCTTCGTCTCCGTGTACCCCTATTCTATCCCCCATCCTCGCCAAAGAGAAGTGGGAGCGGAGGCTCCGGTTTGGAGTGCAGCGCCATGGCAGGGCTCTGAAAGCGGCATCGAGATGCGGCAGTCCAAATCGCACTCCAAAGGCGGGGATGTGCAGCGATTGGCCACCACGGGTTGACCCCGCCCCTTGCTTCAGCATAATATATATGGCAGAGACACAATGCGTGGAACCCTGGAGGAGGTATGAGATGAGCGTGCCTTTCATCCCATCGGGGACGGTGAGTGTGCCAGAGATTCCCTTCGCCGACAAGGTGGAACTTCCGCCGACCGACACCGCCGTCATCGTGGTGGACATGCAGAACGACTTTGTTCTGGACGAAGGCGCCCTGACGGTACCGATGGCAGCCGCGACAGTGCCCAACATCCAGCGCCTGCTGGCGTCGGCCCGGGCAGCCGGCGCGCATGTCGCTTACACCCAGGACACCCACATCGAGGGTGATCCCGAATACGACATCTGGCCCGGCCACTGCCGACAGGGCACCTGGGGCTGGCAGGTCATCGAGGCGTTGGCCCCCCAACAGGGTGATCTGGCCTTCTGCAAGAGCCGCTACGACGGCTTCTACGGCACGGGATTGGACCATGTGCTGACCCGCGTCTGGCGCGTGCACCATCTGGTGATCGTAGGGACGGTCTCCAACATCTGCGTACTGCACACGGCGGCCTCGGCCGGGCTGCGCTGGTTCCACGTGGTGCTGCCGGCCGACGGTGTCTCGGCACTCACCCCGTTCGGACAGGCGCTGACGCTGCACCAGGTGGCTTCGCTCTACAACGGCGCGGTGGTACGCTCGGTGGACGACATCGCCTTCCTGCCAGGCACGGCAGCCCCGTGAGCCCAGAGCAGAGAGCTCTCACCGCCCGCAGGCGGATCGAGCGCTGGCTACACCGGTTGGCGCAAGTCGGCCTACGCGCCCTGGTTGTGCTGCGCCGCGCCCTGCGTCAGTACGGAGATACGGAGGCTTCGCAGGCCGCAGCCGCCCTGGCCTACTACCTCTTCTTCTCGCTCTTCCCCCTGGCCCTGCTACTGGTGGCAGCCGCCACCTACCTGTGGCACCTGGGCAACGAAGAGGGATTCCAGGAGGCGGTGGATTTCATCGGTCGGCTGCTGCCGGTCTCGCAGGAGTTGATCGTGAGCAACCTGCGCGTGGTCGTGCGACTGCGTGGTGCCTTCACGCCGCTGAGCGCGCTGACCACGCTGTGGTCGGCCTCCAGCGCATTCACTGTTCTCTCGCACCACATCAACCGGGCCTGGGTAGACGCCAAGCCGCGTAGCTACCTGGGCAAACGGCTAGTGGCGTTGGTAATGGTGGCGATCCTCATAATGTTGCTCTTCCTGTCGCTGGGGAGCGCGACCCTTGTCGGTTACCTGCCGCGGCTCGAGTCAACCAACCCGCAGATCCAGGCGCTGGAGCGAACGGTGCGCTCGGCGCTGGTGCGGCTCCTCCCCCCCCTGATCACGATGGTACTCTTCCTCGGCCTCTTCCGGTGGATCCCCACCGAGTCGGTGAGTTGGAGAGCCGCCGCGACTGGCGCTCTGGCCGCGACGGTGGGGCTGGAATTAGGCAAGCAGCTTTTCGCCTGGGTGCTCAGACAGGGCCTGCTCAACTACAGCACGGTCTACGGCTCCCTGTCCAGCGTGGCGCTGCTGCTCTTCTGGGCCTACGTGGCCGCCAGCATCGTGCTATTCGGCGCCCATGTGGCGGCGGCGGTGGATGACCACCGCCGCCACGGCCAGAGTCACAGCCCAAAGAGCTGATGGCGGGTCTGCCACAGGTAGCGGTTGGAGAGGAACGCCAGCGGCTTCTCCGCCACCAGGAACGCCTCTGATAGGGTGGTGAGCACCTCGTCCAGCCCTCCCACCTGGGCCCGCTCGTGCTCGGCCGCCATCTCGTAGAAGGCACGACCAAAGCGCTCATAGTCCTCGCGGCTCTGCAGGACTTTGCCGCGGGCCCCGGGCCGCACCTGGCGGCTGAGCGGATAGCGATACTGGTTCTCCAGATACTCGGGGAACATGCCCGCCAGGAACAGGCACACGTCGCCAATGCGCTTGTAGGGTTCGAAGCGCAGGGGCTCGTCCACTGCCTCGGCATAGCGGATCAAGCCCTCCACATCCAGATCGTTGGTGCGGTAGCGGCGCCACATGCCAGGGCCAATGTTCACACGCACCGTCATGCTGGCAATCCGTGTGAACGAGGCCAGTAGCGCCGCCAGGTAGTCACGGATCGGCGCCTGATCCAGTAACTCGATGGCTTTGTCCGTGTCGAAGATCACCAACTGTTGGCGAGCGCGCCGCTCGCGCGTATAGGTCTCGCCCGCCAGATCGCGCCGGACCTTGCGGAGCAGGACGTTGAAGAAGAGCCAGGGCGAGATACCGAGCAGAGTGTGGGGTGCCTGGAGGATCTGGTCAGCGAGCGCATCGCTCTCCAACACTTCCTCCAGCCAGGCTTCGTCAAGCTCCGCCACCTCGTCCGGGTTCACATTGGGGGCGAAGGTGCCAAGCAAGAACCGTATGTCCTGGTTGCGCAGTCTCCACGTCATACCCCTCACCTCACCGCCAAGGTATATGGCCAGCTTCGGTGGCCCGCCAGCTTCGGTGGCCCGCCAGCTTCGGTGGCCCGCCA
>CAYLRT010000093.1:6104-11543 GCA_964385885.1 uncultured Anaerolineales bacterium
GCCAGCTTCGGTGGCCCGCCAGCTTCGGTGGCCCGCCAGCTTCGGTGGCCCGCCAACCTCGCTGGCCCCCTTACATAATTATAGCGAGCATGAGCCAGGAAGGCAGGGGGAGTCATGGTTCGCGGGGTAGCCGAAAAGACCGCTCAGTCGCAGGGGAACGGCTCGGAGTTATCGCAGATCCCGTTCCCGTTACGGTCGACGTAGGCCCGACAGCGGCCGGGATAGGGGTCATTCACAAGTCCGCGCGGACACTTGACACACATCGCCACCTCTCCTGTGGGCATGGCGCTGGGCGTCGGTGAGGGCGCAACCGTCGCTGTAGCGGTCCCATCTGCCGGCTCCGCCATAGCCGCGGGTGCAGCGGTTGTGGAGGGCACAGGCGGCGTTGCTGTGGCATCGGCAGCCAGCAACGAAGAAGGATCGGCCCTTGCCTGGTCCATGCTCACCCCAACGGGCAACGCCGGATCGGACGCCGACGCATCAGCCGCATCCACCTGGCGACCACTCGTCGCCGCCAGCGCGCCACTGACGGCTCCCGCCACAAACGACGCCAGAGCGATGCCCACGAGGTGGAGAAAACGGCGGCGTGGCATCCCGCCAGAGGGTGCAGCCCGACCGGTCGGGCGATGACGCTTGATCCCAAGTACACGACGCGTCGTCACGGTAATCCACTTCGCATGTAGGACCAAGTGCATGATCACGCCCGTAATCGTCATTAGACTCGACCATAGATGGATCTGATCCCACGTCCGATAGCTCAGCCCTAACACCCCGGTGGCCATCCCTCCGTCCACCGGCAACAGAAACACCAGGCCGCTTACCGCGCTCACGGTGAAGGCCGTCGCGATGGTTGCATCAACCCAGAAATTCACATGCGGTTTCGCCATAGTTTCCCTCTCTCCGGTAGTGCCACCGTGATCTTAGCCTCTACAGTGTCTATAGGACTGGTCCGTGGAGGAAAGGTCGTCGTACACGCAGTCGATGCCAGGACCACCAAGGCTCTCTTTTTGGTATGCATTTTATGCTCTTCTCGCAATCTCTTATCTCGATCATCAGTGTATCTGGTCGCTATGAAGGAGTGATGAAATGGGGATGTAGATTGTGTGAAGAGATAGTCCACCGTCAAGTCAGATGATAATCCGGGTGGTATCGATACTGAACATGCGGGGCTATGACCGCAGCCGGCCGCTGCGCCAGGTGGGATCCTGTAGTGAACCCACGAAACTGGAGAATGGGATGCCCATGGTGGGGGTAGGGACGGGTGTAGTTGACATGATAGACCTGGTGTGGTGTAATGGTCATGTGCTGCAGGACACACAAGGTAGGGCCATTCCGTACTTGTCTCTTTGGAAGGAAACCATGCGGAATCAGCCCAAGACTTCACCGGTGCATAAGTTGCGGACTCCAGACAATCAATAGTCAGCCCCAAGAGAATGCGATGAAATATATCGTTCCATATAATAACGAATGGCCGATCCGCTTCAATGCCATCGCGCAGTTCCTTCGGGGATACATTCCCGACGGGTGTCTCATTCACCACGTGGGGTCTACAGCCGTTCCTGGCATGCCAGCGAAGGATATCATCGATGTAGACGTTGAGTGTCCTGATGGTTCTATGGCATCGGTGATAGAGGCGCTAGAGAGAGCAAGGTATGATCACGAGGGAGACTTAGGCATACCTACCAGAGAGGCATTCAAACCGAGAATTGGGTCAACAGCACTTAGCCTTCCCTGTCATCATCTGTATGCGTGTGAAACTCGATCACCGGAATTGTTCAAGCATATAGCGTTTCGTGATTACCTCATTTGTCATCCAACGAGGGCCGAGTGGCTCGCTTCTCAGAAAGTCAGAGCGGATGAGTTGGCAAACAGTCGCGCGGAGTACATTGAAAACAAATCTAGTGCCTATGAAACCATTGAAGGAGAAATCCTTTCTTGGGCTGACAGGGCGCTCCAGCGGACGCCGACAAGCGGCGCCGAGCCTAGCCGTTAGGCAGTCACCTGTGGAGAGACGCTAAGGGGCAACCGACTATCATGTCCAACGTACAAGCATTCTACGACCAAAACGCGGAAGCAGAATGGGCACGCCTTGATCGTCACAGAACTGAATTTGCGGTGACTTTGCGGGCGTTGAGCGAGTTTATGCCCAAACCACCTGCATCCATTCTGGATATCGGGGGTGGCCCTGGGCGCTATGCAATTGCACTCGCCCTGCAAGGTTACACCGTTACGCTGGCCGACCTCTCTGAGGCCAGCTTAGCCCTGGCACAGGAAAAGGCGCGTGCGGCAGGTGCGGTTTTGGAGCGGATCCTACCTGCCAATGCACTTGATTTGTCTGCCATACCTTCAGCCACCTATGACAGTGTGCTACTGATGGGGCCACTGTACCATCTCCTGACGGAGGACGAGCGCTGGCAGGCAGTGAAGGAAGCTCAGCGCGTGCTCAAGCAACATGGGCTTATCTTCGCTGCGTTTATTACGCGGTTCGCACCATTCCGCGATTCGGCCCGCGGTTACCCTGAATGGGCGGTTGAGAACTGGGAGTATGCCGAGCGCCTGCTGAGGACGGGTGTTCATGATCGGGCAACTGGGTTCACCAATGCCTACTTTGCGCACCCCAACGAAATCGTCCCTTTTATGGAAGCAGCGGGCTTTACGACCTTGTGTGTGATCGGTTGTGAGGGTGTCGTCGCCGGTCACGAAGACAAAGTCAACGCTCTGTCAGGTGAAGATTGGGAACGCTGGGTTGACCTCAACTATCGTCTGGGTCAAGAGCCATCCTTGCATGGTGCGGCTGATCACCTGCTATACATAGGGCAAAATGCCGCCTGACCCCCGCTTCCAGCTGCACGCTTCGTTCGGTCGCTGCGCTCGCCCGCGGCGGCTGAAGCGCCGTCCGTTAGACCGAGGCTCGACTGAACTTCTGCATGAGGTGGGAGATGAGAATCCAGGATAATGCCACGAGGCAAGCTGTCGTCTTTCTAAGCCTGACGTTGGGTCTGTCCTATTTTGTGTTCTGGGGACCTTTGGCATTCTTCAGGGTTCCGACCATCAGCTTCGTCGATAAGACGACCGGTCCGGCGTGGGCGATCGCCCTTTATGTCGCCGGCGGGTTTGTTCCTTCAGCGGTCGCCGCCTTCTTGACTTGGCGCCTGGAAGGGCGGGAGGGTCTCAGACGGCTTGGCCGCCGGGTCGTGCGATTCGATATCGGCTGGCGCTGGTATCTCACCATCGTGGCGATCGTGGCCTTTGGGACTGCGGCTCAGGTCCTGCTTCTCCGTGCGCTTGGCCAAGGCTTTGACCTTAGCCTCTTCGTGACACAGCTCCCGAGCGCAATTCCTCTCATCATCCTCGGACCTCTTTCAGAGGAGCTGGGTTGGCGAGGTTATGCGCAGGACAGGCTACAGGCACGATGGAATGGGGTGGTCTCGGGCCTGATCGTCGGTGTTGTCTGGGCGCTGTGGCACCTGCCTCTCTTCTTCATGGTAGGCACCTCACAGAGCGTGCTCGGCATCCCGTTCCTCGGATTCGCGTGTGGCGTCACGGCGCTGTCTGTTCTTTACGCCTGGATCCACAACGGCACATCCGGCAGCGTCTGGGCTGCGGTCTTCTTCCATTGGATATACACCTACAGTGCTCAGGTGGTCGCCAGCGGGGCCACTCGCTCTCCACTCTACAACTGGCTTGAGTACACGCCATACATCGCGCTCGCACTGGTTGTTGCCTTCGCGTGGGGGTCAGCGTCAAGTGAGTCGGCTACAACTCGCACGATAGCCTCTGCTGACTAGAGACTCCAGGCTCTACCTTCGGTCTGACCCGCGCTTCCAGCGGACTCGGTGGATGAGAGATTGGCTTGGGTTGAAACAGTCACCGTGCCTCGCATCTGAGGTGCAAACACCGTCAGGCCAGCCCTTCGCAGACCGCCAGTAGCATGCCACAGTGCGTTGCGGAAGGCCGTGGAGCACAGCCACGGCCTGTGCTCATGCGCTCTCGGTCATGAGAGGACGCCAGCCCTCCCACTGAGCCGGTTCACCTCCGCCGATGTGACCGAGGTGCAGGGCCTGGCAGTTCCGGGGACGTTGTGCGGGAAGCGGCTCTTGGGCAGAGACTGTCACAAGAGTGGTGGGGGAGAGGCGGTGACTGTCACCTCTGTCACGCCCTTTGCCGCGGGCCACCACCGCAAGCGATGGCCCGCGTACTCCATCCACCCCTCGAGGTGACAGTCACCTTGGGCCTTGGGCGTGACCGTTTCATTTTGGGTGGAGGGAAGGGGAAAACGGGGGAGGCCCCCATTCAAGCGCTCTTCAGGCCAGACAAATATCCCCATTCTGCAGTTGCATCTGGTCGAGCAGCAGCCTCAAGGCCAGGAAGCACATTCGGTTCTCTTCTTTCTTGAAGCCGCGCATGCTTCTGACCCGTACCTTGAAAGCCCGTCCGATCAATTGTTCTGTGCGATTGTTGGTTGCACCGGTTACCTTCTTCGATTTCTCCCAGATCTCCAGGGAGAGCATCTTCACTTGGTATGCCCAAGAAGTCTTTCGGTTCTTGCGGGGCGGCTTGGCCCAGAGGAAAGAACGATACAACCGCTCCGCATAGGCTCCCATGGTCGCAGGCGGGCTGCGCAGCAAGGCCAGCATGGCCCTGAGTTCCATGACGAGGAGGCCCAAGCCGCGCCTTTTGGCCTCCTCGCACAACGCACGTAGCCGACGGGCCTTGTTCTTTCGGAAATGGGTCGCACACAGGAGGTGCTTTGGGAGATGCCCTGTGCTTGCACCGGCCTGTTCGATGGCTTCCGTATACACCCCTGCTTCATCCGTGACGACTTCTTCCGGCTGGAATAGGCGGAAGACTTGCTCCAGCAGGCTTGTGATCTCTTGCTGGTTCTGTTCGTCCAGGGCCTCGACTAACAACCCTGTGCCACTTTCCTGATCCACGACAACCACCACCCCCTTGTCGTCCGGCTTCCCCGCCATGGGCACGCCCGTACTATCCACCCCCACCCGCCTGACTTTCACCTTCCCTCGCAACAACTCCCGCTTTTGCGCAATCTGAGCGTGCAGCCCACTCCTCACTACGTCCCGCAGGATCGTCGCCGGAGACACCGCGACCCCCAGATACCCCAGCGCGTTGGATACCCCTCGGTAGGACAGCCCAAAGGCATACAACAGAATCCCCAACTGCCGCGCCCGTTGGCTGCGCTGAACCCGCATCTCCACCCCCTCCGGATATACCGTCTGGCTCCTCCCACACGCCGGACAACGTAACCGTTCGACTACCGCCCCATGGTGTACCCAATCCCGCAGTTTGCGCAGCCGGCTCCCATGTTTGTGCATCACTGCCTGCCCATAGTAAGGGCATCGTCGCTTGCTGATGCTCACCTCGGGTATGGTGCGCACTTTAGCCGCTATCCACATCTCCTCCCTCCTATTTGCCTCCCTG
>CAYLRT010000094.1:0-10803 GCA_964385885.1 uncultured Anaerolineales bacterium
AGATCAAATAGGCAAGTCGATAGCCCGATGAGAGGCAAGCAATGCGGAGACTGCGGGGCTTTCGGGGTCTCGGAACAACCCTCCCATCCAGAACGGCTTCTTGTACCGAGTGATGATCTGCTGGGCGTGGGAGAAGGAGTTCCCAGGTGCCGAAGGACATCTGTCTGGTGACCGGCGACGGGGGTGCAGAATCCCCTCTTGATCTTGTTCTGGCTGCGGCAGAGCGGCGGGTGCGGTGTCCTCCCGGACGATGAGGCCAGATCATAACCGCCGCGGCTCGGAAGAACGAACCGAAGGTGACGACGGAGCTCCTCAGGAAATGCTGAAGCCGTTTGAGATGGTGGATGCAGCGCGCAGGCTCCTTGGAACAGGTTCCTACGATGGCCGAGAGGGAACCACTACGGTACCTGATGATGCCGTTACCCAGAGGTGCCAGGCTCCACAGGCGGCTGAGCTGCATCCCAATGTCCCAGTGATTGACAAGGTCCTACAGGTTAGGGTGCGATAGCATCATGAAGCTGTCCCAAGTGGTTTAGGCTGCTGTTACTTCATCATGACCTGCGGAGGGCTTTGCCTTTGGGCGTTTTCACAGACTGGATGAACGCCCGTGGCGTTGCGGCTTGACAAGATCGGCGGTCTTGCTTATACTGGATATATCCATATGTTGATTTATCCTATGCTTGGGCCAATATGACCGCGAAGATGCGCGAAAATGCTTGATCCGAAGGATCCGCTGCCTCTATACTATCAACTGTACTCCCTGTTGTTGGAGCGTATCCGCAGGGAGGAGTTTCGCCCTGGGGATATGTTGCCCTCAGAGCGGAAACTAAGCCAGGAGTACGGAGTCAGCCGGATCACAGTTATCAAAGCGATGGAACTCCTGGAGAAGGAGGGGGTGGTTGAGCGCAGACAAGGTCGCGGTAGTTTTGTGCTGGATCAGACGCAGGGCAAGCCGCCGCCCTGCGCGCGAGTGGCGTTCTTACTCCCGACTTTTGCCGATTCCTATATTACTTCGGTTCTCATAGGCGCCACGCGTGTCGCGATGCACCAAGGGATTCAGCTTCAAGTGATCGGCGTCGAGAGCGAGAACAGCGAAGCTATGTACATAAGGCAAGCTGTAGAGCAGGGGGTAGAAGGATTGCTTGTGTTCCCTCGCGCTCGCTACCCGGACGTCTCACTGTATCAAGACCTCCTGGCACAACACTATCCTATCGTTTTGCTAGACCGGTACTATCCAGACCTCGATACAGACAGGGTGGTTTTTGCCGATGAGACCACGGCATACGCTTTGACCGAACTCCTGATCGAGCGAGGTCATCGGCGGATTGCTATATTCCCCGGCCATGAGGTTACTATTACCAGCGTGAAGGATCGGCTGCGTGGCTATCGAAGGGCTCTGCAGGAAAATGGTATTAGCTATGATGAGGACTTGGTCTGCTTAGATGTGTACAAGAACCTGTCTCCGGTCTCGCTCCACCAACTTCGCGATAGCTATCGTCGGCTCTTTCGCCGCATGCAAAATCTGCGTTTCACAGGGATTGTTGCGGTCAATATGTACGTGGCCCGGCAGATAACAATGGATCTTATGAGGATAAAGAATTTCCTGCTAAGGGCTACAGTGGACGGACGGATGCACGCAGATGTTGAACGTTTTGCGCCCGAGATTGTGGCAATCGCCAGTCAGTTGTTTGTTCATGATCAATCATCACTTGTTGCCTTTGCTCTCCAGGCCGGGGAGCAATTGGGTGAGCAGGGTATGTTGACGCTCCTGGCGCGGCTTCAGGGAAGTGAGAAGAGGTTACCGCCACGGCATCTTCAGATCCCAATGCGTGTGATTAAGCTTGATGAGGACAATCATCGTGATCGAGTCAATCGCTACGCCACCGACGTGGCCTTCGGAGGATGTTCCGTCTGACAGGCCGCGTCCGAGGGAAATCTCAGTGAGTCGAAGGAGGTGATGCCTAGTTGATAATGCGGTGACACAGTGCGGACTCGAGGTGGATGAGAGAGCAACGGCTTGCATTCTACTGAAGCGTAGTAGGAGGAGGTTAGAGTCTATGGTACGTAAAGTGTTGTTTTCTGCGGTAGCATTGGTGGTGTTGTTGGCGGTGCTGACTGGCTGTGGGGGTGGTGGCGCGCCTGCCACAGAGGAGCCCACGCCAACACAAGAGGTGATCGTACCTCCTGTGATCAAGGATACGCCAGAGGCGACAGCTACGCCCCGGCCTACTCCTGAGCCAACGAAAGAAGAGGCCACGACGGAACCGGCAGCAGGGGGCGAGTTCTCTGTCAACGGTGTGACCATGCCCTTTGACCGGAGCGAAGCGGTCATCATGGACCAGGTCAACTTCTCGATCTTTGACAGCTTCAACCCATTCATCCCCAACGGAGTGGAGTTCGCGGCGGGGTGGTGGCAGATCTCCAATGAGTATCTGTGGTACACCAACTACGCTACGGGTGAGATCGTTCCCTGGCTCGCAACCGGGTACGAGTACAATGATGATTACACTGAGCTCACCATCTTCATCCGCAAAGGGGTGACCTGGAATGACGGAGAGCCCTTCACGGCGAAGGATGTGGCCTTCACCATGAACATGCTGAAGGAGAACGAGAATCTCTCCGGGCCGAATGACGTGCAGTTCTGGGACAAGGTCTACGCCAAGGACGATTACACCGTTGTCTTTGAGATGAGTGAGTCTCGTCCCCGGCAACATCTGCTGTGGTGGTGCAAGATCTGCACGGGGCAGGCAATCATGCCAGAGCACGTATGGAAAGATGTGGATCCCACTACCTTCAAGAACAATCCTCCTGTGACTACGGGTCCCTACATGCTCGACAAGGTTTATCCGGAGCAGAAAGTCTTCGTGTGGAAGCGCAACGAGAACTACTGGGGCAAGGCTGAGGGATACTTCCCTGCTCCTAAGTACGTGATCTACCGCACTGGGCCGGGAGCCGAGCAACAGCTTGCGGAGATCGAATCCAACAATATGGATATCTTCGGCATGTCGTATGACACCTATATGGAAAACAAAGAGGATATCCCACAAATCAACCAGGTGGCATACGTTGACCCCTGTCCCCGTGGCGCTTTCTTCAACACGGCTAAAGAACCGCATCTCTCGCAACCGGAGTTCCGGCGGGCAATGTCTATGTTGATGAACCGCCCCAAATGGGCGGAGAATATCTGGGCTCCTCCCTCCAAACCGGTGGTGGCTCCGTGGGCGGATTATCGGAACCTCGACGAGTACATCAACTACGATGCCAACGAGAAGTGGGGCATCTATGAGTACAACCCAGACCGCGCTCTTGAAATACTCGAAGAGCTGGGCTATAAGCAAGAGGGCGGTGTGTTGGTTGACCCAGATGGTAACCCTGTTTCCCTTGAGGTCAGTACACCCTCTGGTGTGGGGGGCAATGAGTACCTTATGGCTCAGGACTTCGCAGAGGACCTAAAGGCCATTGGTATCGACGCTACCCTGAAGCACTACGAAGGGAACGTGTTCTGGGACAAGATTGACGTTGGTGACTTTGATATCGGTTTCTGGTGGATGTGTGGTGCGACGGTTGACCCGTATGAGCTCTACAGTGGGTTTACCTGCGATCGCGTGGTCCCAGTTGGCGAGAAGGCGCTTCGCGGCAACGAAATGCGGTTCTGCGATCCGGAGTTCGACGCGGTCGTGGCCGAGTTGGCGAAGGTCGATCCCGCCGATCCCGCAGCCAAGGACCTCTACATGAAGGCTTACGATCTCTTCATGAGAGGATCTCCCGGCGTGCCGCTCATCCAGACATACTACACTGCTTACTTCAACACTACCTACTGGGACAACATGCTTTCCAACGATAATCTGTATACGGTCCCCTTCAACTGGTGGGGCCAGATCCTCTTCGTCCTGTTCAACATCTCACCGAAGTGAGCCTCTGTACTGGCAGGTTCTCGTGCCAGTCGGCACGGGAACCTGCCTTCAACTTGATGCAGAGCAGAAAGGTTCCGCTATGCTGCGAAAACATCCCGTAGTTGGCTATTACGTGAAGAAGCTACTGGGCTATGTGCTGACTATCTGGGGCACGATCACGATCACGTTTTTCCTGTTCCGTCTGATTCCCAGCAATCCTGTTGAGAACTGGGTGCGTAGTCTGGAGCAGAACTACTCCGTCACCGTGGCGGGTGGGGAGAAGATGGCGGAGTACTACAAAGAGCAATTCGGCCTCAATGGGACAATCTGGGAGCAATATGTACGCTACCTCTACAACGTGCTCATAAAGCAAGACCTTGGCCCTTCATTTGTGAACTTTCCGACGCCTGTGCAGGAGTTGCTTATGCAGCGACTGCCCTGGACGTTAGGATTGCTCAGTGTGTCGATCCTCATATCCTGGGTCCTGGGTTTGCTCACTGGCACTGTGGCCGCCTGGTACCGGGATAGTTGGGCCAGTGACTTGCTGACGAACGGAGCCATCGTGCTTTCCCAAGTTCCCTCCTACCTCATCGCGATTTTCCTGGTGCTTTTCCTGGGGTATCAGTGGAAGTTGCTTCCAACGCGTGGGGCCTGGGATGCCCAGTACGAGATTGGGTGGACCTGGGACTTCATCCGGAGCCTGTTGACGCACAGTATCCTGCCTGCCCTATCCATTGTGATTGTCTCACTGTCGGGATGGATCCTATCGACACGGTCTCTGGTGATCAATACGCTGGGAGAGGATTACTTGCTGTATGCTGACGCCAAAGGGCTAAAACCCAGCAAGATCATGGTCTCCTACGCATTGCGCAATGCCATGTTGCCGCAGGCCACGGGATTGGCACTCACATTGGGGACCATGATGAACGGCCAGCTTCTGATAGAGATGACCTTCGTCTACCCAGGGCTGGGAGAACTCATGAGTCGCGCCATCAGCGTTTTTGACTTCAACACGATGATGGGGATCATTCTTCTCTCGGTGGTCAGCGTAATGACGGCAAGTCTCTTGGTTGACCTGCTGCTGCCTGTGCTCGATCCACGGGCCAGGACGGCAATCACGGTTTAGGGAGAGGACCATGTTTGCATTTCTAAGAAACTGCTGGCGTAGCAACGGCAAGTTCCGATTTGGCGTGGTCCTGTTGGGGCTCTTCGTCCTGCTTGCGCTGGTGGCACCACTGATCTATCGACCCTATATTGGGGATGTGTCTCCTGCGCGTCCAGGTACCTTTCGACGGTGGCTACCGCCGGGACCCGACCATCCCTTGGGTACGGATGGTCACGGAAGGGATCTGTTGGCAGACTACCTGGCAGGCTTGAGGGCGACGCTTGAGATTGGGTTTCTGGCGGGCTTCTCGGGCACCCTGGTGGGCATTGTCGTGGGTTTTGTATCGGGATACAGAGGAGGGCGTATTGATACAGCTTTGGTAGCTTTGACCAACATGCTAATCGTGATTCCCTCATATCCGATTCTGGTCGCTCTGGCAATGGTAACTACTAAGCTAAACATTCCATCCATGGCGTTGATCCTGGCGTTGTTTAGCTGGCCGTTCTCTGCGCGAACGATTCGCGCCCAGGTGATGTCCATGAAGCAACGCCCCTATGTGGAACTGGCTAAGGTTTCGGGCCAGAGTGACTTCGCGATTATCTTTACGGAACTGGTCCCGAATCTCGTTCCCTATCTGCTGATGGGATTCGCATTCAGCACGGTAGGAGCGATGGTGGGCGAGGTGGGAATTGAGGCGGTCGGCTTGGGCCCCAGCAATATCATTACGCTAGGATTGATGATCAACTACGCAAATGGCTGGGCAGTGTTTAGCAGGGGCCGCTTTGAGATCCTCCTGATCCCGGTGACCGCATTGGTGTTGATCTTTATGGCCATTACGATGATCAACCGCGGCATGGAGGAGTACCTCAATCCTCGCTTGCAAAAGGTCACGGAGAGATAGATGGCTGAGAAACTGGATAGTGATCTGCTTGTCAACATCGACGATCTCCGCATCTGGTATCGTACGACAAAAGGGGCCGCGAAGGCGGTCGACGGGGTGAGCCTGGCGCTCAGGCGCAATGAGGTGTTCGGGCTGGCAGGGGAGTCTGGTTGCGGCAAATCGACCTTGGCTCGAGGGCTGCTGGGACTGACGCGCCTCCCCGCGTATGTGGAAAGCGGAGAGGTGGTGTTCTATCAGGCATCGTCGAATGCCACGAAAATGGGAGTAGATCTTTTATCTCTCAAGCCGAGCGAACTGCGTAGAATGCGCTGGCGTCACCTGGCGTATATTCCACAGAGTGCCATGAACGTGCTCAACCCCGTGATGAGGATCGAGAATCAGATCCTCGATGCGATCTTGGAGCATACTGACTGGCCAAGAACCAGGGCCGTCGAGCGAATGTACGAGTGCCTAGAGACAGTGGGGCTGGAGCGATCTGTCGCTCATATGTATCCCCATGAGCTAAGTGGTGGGATGAAGCAGCGGGTGGCGATCGCGGCAGCAATCTCACTTTCGCCAGAGCTCATTGTGGCTGATGAGCCAACTACGGCGCTGGACGTGAACGTACAGCAGGTTATCCTGCAGGAGTTGAAAGAAGTCCGTGAGCAACTTGGTTTGACACTGCTCTACGTCACGCATGATATGGCGGTGCATGCCGAGTTGGCAGATCGCATGGGGATCATGTACTCGGGCCTGATTGTCGAGGTCGCATCAGTGTTCGACGTGTTCAAGGAACCGTTGCATCCGTACACACAGGCACTCATCGATGCCATTCCGCGCTTGGGAGGGCCTCGTGTCCGATTGCAGGGATTGGTGGGGCGAACTCCCAGTCCTCTGGCTTGGCCGCCCGGTTGTCGCTTCCATCCACGATGCCCCAAGGCAATGCCAATCTGTGGCAAGGAACCCCCTGGTCTTCGTGAAGTGGCTCCCGGCCGCCTTGTTGCCTGTCATCTGTACAGATGAGTGGGCCTTCAGAAGTGGAGTGAACCTATGAATGATTTGACATCCTCGCCTTTCTTGGAAGCTCGTGATGTGACGAAGGAGTTCCGCGTTCCTGGTGGCGGTTTCCGTCCCCGCTACATTGCCGCAGTCGATCGGGTTAGTCTCGCTTTGCCCGAGAAACCTGCTCGCATTGTCTCGTTGGTTGGCGAGAGTGGCAGCGGCAAGACCACGTTGACCCGGATGATGATGGGACTCACTCCCCCGACTGCAGGTGAGGTCTTGTATCGGGGGAAGAATCTCACCTCGCTCACGAAAGATGAGTGGAACCGCTTCCGCCGCGATGTACAACCGGTGTTTCAGGACCCCTTTGGGATCTACAATCCCTTCTACAGGGTGGATCGTGTCTTGGAGATGCTGGTCAAGAATTTCCACTTGGCCTCTTCCAAAGACGAGGCGCAAGGGTTGATCGAAGAAGCCCTGCGTGCGGTGGACTTGCGGCCGGACGATGTGCTGGGCAGCTATCCACACCAATTGAGTGGTGGTCAGTGCCAGCGGGTTATGCTGGCACGCCTATATCTCTTGCGTCCCAAGATCATCCTCGCTGATGAGCCCGTCTCGATGATTGATGCCGCGGTGCGGGTGTTGTTCCTCAACGTCTTGCTGGATTTCAAGGAGCAGTATGACATTTCCTCCCTCTTTATCACGCACGATCTGGCAACTGCGTACTATCTGGGAGGATACATCATGGTCCTCTGCTTTGGTCGTGTGGTCGAGAGTTCCAGCATAGATCAGCTGATTGAGGATCCTCGGCATCCGTACACCAAGCAGTTGCTGAATGCCATTCCCAATCCCGACCCAACTCAGCGATGGACGACCCGCGCCGACGTGAAGCTGACGGAGAGACCGCTGATCCATGAGGGCAACAAGTGCGTGTATGTGGAGCGCTGCCCGCATGCCATGAAGCGGTGTCGCGAGGAACGGCCTCCGTACTATCAGGTGGAGGAGGGGCACAGCGTGGCCTGTTTCCTTTATGAGGGACTTCCCTCTCGCGAGAGCCTGACTGAGCAGGAGGGCATGTTGGTTCGATAGCAGGTAGTTCACTTGTTTCTGTCTTGAGCCGAGTGTTAGAGCAGCCAAGTGTTTGAGTTCAGCTAAGGAGGTGCTGTGTGAAGGCTAAGCAGCCGGTGAAGATTGGGATGATTGGCGCGGGAGGGATTGCTCAGGCCCACTTGCGCGCGCTCAAAGGGGTCGACGAGATACAGGTTGTGGCTATTGCTGATATTGTCGAAGAGCGAGCCACACAAACGGCGAAACGGTTTGGCATTCCTCGGGTGTTTACAGACTACCACGACCTGCTGGCGATTGATGAGATCGAGGCGGTTAGTGTCACAACCTACAATCAAGCGCACCGGCAGCCGACAGTCGATGCGCTGCATGCAGGGAAGCATGTCTTGGTGGAGAAACCCATGGCTGCGACCCTGGATGATGCCGTGGCTATGACGAAAGCGGCAAGAGAGACGGGTAAGATCCTTATGGTTGCACTGAAGACCCGCTATAGTCCGCTTCGAAAAGCGGCTAAGGCTATTGTGGATGCCGGGACGCTTGGAGATATCTACTATGCGGAAGCCGTCGCATGTCGTCGCTGCGGTATTCCAGGAGGGAGCTTCATCCGCAAGGACACCGCTGGGCTCGGAGCAGTCGCGGATATCGGGGTCTATGCGCTGGATGAGGTCCTGTCTCTGATGGGGTATCCCAAGCCTGTGGCTGTCTCTGGGATTGCCAACAACCTGCTGGGAACGAAGTACTGTCGTCCCGTGGCTGGATGCTGGCATTGGAATCCGGAGGATCTGGAGGTGGAGGATTTTGGAGTAGCAAGTGTCCGTTTTGAGACGGGGGCCCTCATGGTCTTCAAGACATCCTGGATCATGCACATGGACTCCCTGGGGGGTAACCTGTTGCTGGGAACAAAGGCTGGTCTGCGCCTGAACCCATTGACCTTGTTCCGTCATGAACACGGCATGCTAGTTGACACGCTACCCAAGATCCCGCGGGCAGATGATCTGGATCTCTTCCGTGAGGAGAATATCGATTTCGCGCGGGCTATCCGCGAGGGGCGACCTTCCCCTATCCCCCCCGAAGAGATGCTGTTCACCAATGTGATCATTCAAGGTCTGATCGACTCCGCTGCAACTGGCCGCGAAGTCGCTGTCGCAGTGCCCGAGCTATGAAGGGAGCATTTCCACTGACTACACACGGCCGGTTCTGGCAGGGAGTCGCGGGGCGTTATGCTCTCCTGACGGGGCTCTGTGCTCTCTTGGTGAATGCGTGTGGATCGCCTCCGGTCCCCCCACCCCCACAGCCTCCCAGCGGCATCGAGACCATATGGGTTGTGCACCCAGAGGACCTCAGTAAGGCTGAACAGACCCTGGTGTTGACGCTCCAGGGTCTTGTGGCGTCGGGGCCTTCGGTCATCTGGATTGCGGAGGAAGGTGTCCTCAATACGATCCTGCTTGAGCAGCTCCGAGACGAAGGGATCTCTGTTCAGGAGGCACCCCCCCTATCTGAGCTGCTTCGGACCTTCCGCGGTCAGATCGAAGGTGCTGTCCTCTACGAACTAGGAACTGACAGTATCAATGTCGCGACGTCGTTATGCGGCCCGCTGAAGGCGGTTGCCGTTGATGCTTCCCTGCAGCCATGGGTGGAGGAGCTTGGCCTGCCCATATTGATGGACGTGCGGGGGCGCGACGAGATGTGGGCGCTTCACCATTACCAGGAGCTCTTTCACCCAGGGATCTTGGTAGAGCAGAGTGAGGAGAAGAACGCCCATCTGCGAGATTTCGCGGTAGCACATTCGGCGTTCACCTACTACGGTCTGGGGGAGGAGGACTTCAGAGCTGTCGGGCTGGCACTGGGACCTGATCCCACGTACTTCGGCTGGGGGGGCGATGAACACACCTGGGTCAGACGTGTAAGCGAGGTGGGGGGCGCAGCTGTCCCTGCGGATTGGTCGCGCAATCTGTCGGTACTTGAGCACGTGCCAGCCGCCCTGCCTGAACGTCCCCATCAGAGAGTGCCCAGTGTCCACAAGGGAGAGCGTGTCGTCGCCTTCGTCATGAGTGATGGGGACAACATCCAGTGGATGGGAGGTGGATTCGCGACGGACCGCGGTTTCTGGGCCAGCCCGCATCGCGGGAGCTTCAACATGACGTGGGAGATAGCTCCTCTGCTCGCCGAGGTGGCGCCCCGCGCTTTGGCTTACTTCTATGGTACGGCCAGCAATGGGGATGCTGTGGATGACTTCGTGACCGGTCCCAGCGGGATTGGCTACGCGTTCCATAACTACCTGCCCGATCGCGTTGCCTTCGCGCAGCGCACCGCCGACGCTATGCGAGAGAGTGATCTCACCATCGCGACGATGCTAAACTCCGGTGGCGATATGAGCCAATGTGTGGAGCTCTTGGAGCGCCCTGAGATCGATGGCGTGCTGTATAAAGACTATGCCCCTTACAATGCCAGGGAGGGGCAGATCTTTTGGCATGAGGGCAAGCCTTGCGTAGCTTATCGCTATCTGCTGTGGGAGCCAAAGCGCGCCAATAGCCCGGAGGGAGTGGCTGAGGCGATCTCTGCGCTCCCCGCGGACCCTCGAAATGATCCCGATAGCTACGCGTTGATCAATGTGCATGCCTGGTCATTTAAGGAAATGGGAGGGCCAATGGAAGCGGTCAGACGCACCATTGAGTTGCTCCCTCGGGATACGCGCGTGGTGACAGCGGAGGTGTTCATCGGTTTGTTGCGAGAGCATTTCGGCGGGGCCGGGGGGTAGTCCGGTGTCCCGCATCGTTAGCGGTGATTCTTTACATCAGTCTTGGAGGTGAAGCATTATGTTACGGGTTGCAATGCTCAGTTTCGCGCATGTCCATGCC
>CAYLRT010000095.1:0-10466 GCA_964385885.1 uncultured Anaerolineales bacterium
TCGGCAGACTGGTCGGGTTGCCCGAGCTGCCAATGCGCAGCACAACCGAGATGGTAATTTTCGGTTACATCTGGTTCGAAGGGGAGGACACTGATGGATAGGCACCGACGTGGTCAGATCCTGGTATTGGTGGCTCTGGCCCTGTTCGTCCTGGTAGCCTTTGTGGCACTGGCGGTTGACATCGGCCACATCTACCGGGAACGAAGACACATGCAGAACGCCGCCGACGCCGGCGCGCTGGCGGGTGCGCGCGAGATCTGCCACGGTGAGCCGAGTCAGGCGGAGGCCCGGGCGCGCGAGTACGCCGTGGACCGCAATGGCGCCCAGGGAGCCGAGATCACAATATCCGGCGGCGTCACCGTGACCGTCGTCACCACCGAGACCGTACAAACTTTTTTCGCCGGCTTGATGGGCTTCAACGAAGTGCCGGTAGCCGCTGACGCCACAGCGATCTGTGGAAAGGCGGCGGCGGCCGAGGGCTTGTGGCCAGTGGCCTTCGACAAGCGCCGTTGGGAGGATGCTGAGAGTAAAGGCCATATCCAGTGTGGCCAGAAGATCATCATCTGGCAGGAATCTGGGCGTGTAAATTGCGAACCCGGGACAGGCTACAACTGCTGCGTCCTCTTCGACAAACACGGCGCGATCCTGGAGTTCCTGGACTGCGAGGAGGGATGGCAGCCGGAGATCTATCCGCTTGACTGGCAGACCTGGGTCGACTTCTCGGGCGGCCTCAGCGGCAACGATCCGTGCGACAGTAGGGGGTGTGGCGCCGAGGAGCTCAGGGACCGCATTGCGCTTAAGACCGAGCAGGGAGAGTCCTGCGAGTCCTTCGTGGCCCTGCCCGATTGCTTTGCAGTCCCGCAAGGGGTCAAGAGCAGCGCCTGGCATGCCGCCGAGGACGAGGAACTTGCAGGGCAACCCGTGAAGATCCCCCTGTATGATCCCTGCCAATCGGGCAAGGGAGAGGGTTCGACCGACATCTTGGATCCGGAGAACTGCTCCCCCACCGACACGGTGTGCACGATGGACAAGGACCCGGGCAGCAACTGCACCAACGAACGCTACCTGATAGAGAAGATGGTGTGTCTCCAACTTGGTTGGCCTGTTGACGATAGCGGCACAAAGTGGCACCCCCCCGCCGCCTATCTCGCGCCGTTCGATGAGGACGAGAAAGTCACCCCTGGTGAACTCATTAAGGTCCTGATCGCAACCATCCCTTGTGATGACGAGGGGAACCCACTAACAGAATGTGGCAGTGCCTCCGGTTGGACGACAGGGGAGGCGCCAAAACCCGGCGACGTCCCGGCAGTAAGTCTTATCGAGTAGCCGGCCAAGTAGCCTGCACAGATGTCTGTGTAAGTGGAAGCACCAACAAGGCACAGGCTAGAGCCATCAACTGCCCGAGAGAGGGCCTGGGAAGGAATCCAGGCCCTCTCCTCGTCTCAAATCACATGATGGAAAAGGCCAGAGGAAGCGAGGGGGCACACTATCCTCCGGTATGACTGACGCACCGAAGCCGGATTGACAACCGCGCAGCCTGTATGAGAATGGGAATGCCATGAGGCGAATCTTCGATTGGAAGAGGCAGAGGAGGTAGACACGATGTCCCAGGTCAGTGTGAACCACGAGCCGCGTCGGATCGCAACCATCGAGCATGGCGAGGTCTGCAGCCGCCCAGGGGACTTCCTGGGGTATTTCGGCTGGCCCAGCATCACCCGCCTGAGCGACGGAGAGTTGATCGTGGTGGCTTCTGGGTTCCGCAACGCGCATGTCGACCCGTTTGGTCGCACGGTCCTGCTCCGCAGCCACGATGACGGGCATACCTGGACGGAGCCCACCGTCGTCAACGATCTTCCTATTGACGACCGCGATGCTGGTATCGTCAACCTGGGTGGGGGACGCCTTCTGCTCACCTGGTTTACCTCTGACACGCGCCAGTACCAGATCGCTCAAACCTATCCAGACCTGCCCGATCCCGATGCTGTGGCACGGTACGCAGCCGCCTTCCGCCGCTACACGGATGACACAGTCAACCACTGGCTCGGCTCATGGGCAAGGCTGAGCGAGGACAGCGGCGACACCTGGACCGAACCCCTGCATGTGCCTGTCACTGCACCCCACGGCCCCATCGTGGTTGAGGATGACGCGTTGCTCTATCTCGGCAAGATCTTCACACACGCACGCACAGAGGGCATTGCAGCCTACCGCAGTGAGGACCGTGGTCACACCTGGCATCCCCTCGGCACGGTGCCTCTCTATCCAGGTACCGTGGCGGAGCACTACCACGAGCCCCACGTTGTCGACCTCGGCGGCGGGCGGCTCTTGGGCCTTATCCGCATCCAGGATCACGGCGAAGCACCGCCTCTGAGTCAGGCCGGCATCCCTTCCTTCTCGCTGATGCAGACCGTTTCCCTGGATGGAGGATACTCCTGGTCCACAGCCCAACCTCTGGGTTTCCATGGGTCGCCCCCTCACCTCATTCGCCATTCCAGCGGCACATTGGTTGCCGTCTACGGCTACCGGCAGGCACCCTACGGGCAGCGTGCCATGCTGAGCCATGATTATGGCGCCAGTTGGGAGGCTGGATACATCCTTCGCGATGATGGCCCAGACAGTGACCTCGGCTACCCGGCCAGCGTAGAGCTAGACGACGGCACGATCCTGACGATCTACTATCAGCGGCGGCGCCTTGGCGAGCCCTGCAGCCTGCTGTGGACACGCTGGGCTCTGCCTGAGGTGTAACCGTCTTGCAGGTGTCCGGGGCACGCGCGCCATGCGCCATAGGACACTGACCTTCAGCGCTTCCGATGGGCTGGCTCTCTTCGCCCAGTGCTGGCTACCGGAGCGCCCATCGTCTGCAGTTCTGGCCCTCGTGCACGGCATCGGAGAGCACAGTGGACGGTACAGTAGCCTTCTCCGGGCCCTGCTACCCACTGCCTACGCTGTTTGGGGCTTCGATCAGCGAGGACATGGACGCTCTCCGGGCCAACGGGGACATATTCGGACTTGGTCCGAGTACCGATCAGATCTCGCCTGTTTCCTGGATACAATCGTTGCCCATCACCCCAATACCCCGATCTTCCTTTTCGGTTACAGCATGGGCGCGATGGTCGTCTTTGACTACGCGATGCGTCCACCATCTCCGTCCTCTCAGAGGCCACACGGACTCATCGTCGTAGGCGCCCCACTAGACCCCGAGACCAAAGGGAGAGGCCTTTTGCTGACCTTGGCCCGCCTGTTGTCAAGGATCTGGCCCCGCCTGCCAGTGCCATTGGGGGTTCCTGCCGAAGCCATAAGCCATGACCCAACGGTGATCGAGGCGCTGAAAGCTGACCCGTTGACACACGGCCAGGCTACGGTGCGCTGGGCCACTGAGTTCCTAGACACCGTAGCCTGGGTAAACGCCCACCCCGAGACTCTTACGATCCCCCTCTTGATGCTCCATGGCGGCAAGGACCCGCTTTGTCATGTCGAGGGCGTCCAATCATGGTTCGATCGCCTGCCGCTGGCGGACAAGACCCTCCACATTTATCCTGGCAGTCGCCACGAGGTCCATAACGATACTGATCGTGCGCAAATGGAAGAGGACCTGTTGGCCTGGCTGGCCCAGCACCTGTGAATCAGGAGGACCAAGGACTAGGCAACGCAAAAGCATTGCCAGCACGAAAGCGTTGCCCAACCCGGTCAGCGCCGCTCTGCCCGGAATCTCTCAGTGCATGTCTTGGCAATCCGGAGGGCACCCATCGCCGGTTCTGGCACCGGCGTGATGGGCGCCAACTGCAAACCCAACGAGCGAACTTGCTCCACGAAGGCACGCTGCAGTGCCACACCCTTCACGATAGCGCCTCCGGCCAAGGCGCAAGGGATAGGTGGCGTGAGTGCAAGCTGCTCAATGACAGCCTTCACTGCCACCACAAGCTCGGACGCAGCCTCTGCCACAATACGCTGCGCCACAGCGTCGCCGTCCAAGGCGCACTGCTGCACCACCGCACTAAGTTCAGCGATCTGCAACCGCCCATGGGCTGGGTCGTAAACACGTTGCACCAGCTCGCCCAGATCCCCTAGACCCCAATGCGCCAGGATTGCCTGCGTCAGCATGGTCGGCGGATCACGTCGATCGACGGCACGTACCACCGCCCGCAGCCCCGCCAAGCCGATAGCATATCCGCTGCCCTCGTCACCCAGGATGTATCCCCATCCGCCAGCGCGCGCTGTGTGACCTTCGGGATCTTGTCCGTAGATATGCGAGCCCGTACCCGCCACCACGGCGATCCCCCAACCCTCTGGTGTGCCCGCAGTCAGGACCAGTTGCGTATCATTGACGACGCATGAGGGTATCCCTTGAAAATGTGCGTCCACCCAACGCTCAATCAGAGCACGGTCTTCTGGACGGCCGATCCCTGCCAACCCCAGGCATACTCCCCCCACCTCAGTGGGTGTTGTCTCAGCGGCTAAGAGAGCTTCTCCAATCGCCTTCTCAAGCGAGGCATAGGCCACTGCCTTCCCGGCAGCGTAGATATTCGAGGGTCCGCCCTCTCCGCGTCCCAACACACGTTCCTCCCAGTCGGCAACCAGCGCTACAGTCTTGGTTCCGCCACCATCCACCCCTAACAACAGATCTGCCATACCCGCTTCTCTCCTTAGCTCAACCTTCGATGGCACGACGAACTACGCCCCCTGCCGCTTTCAACCGCTTGCGCGCCTCCTCTGGGCTGACCCCAGCCAGTAGCGACACGATCGCCGTCTTGACCTCTCCGTCACACTGCGCCAGGGTCCGCGTGATATCCTCCTCAGACAGTGGAGGGGCCTCCGGTCGCACCATGGCATAGGCTTGGGCTATAACCCGACGGGCACGAACGACCAGTTTTGCATTGGTCGCTTGCATATCCACCATCAGGTTACCAAAGGTCTTGCCGAGCTTCACCATGACAGCCGTCGAGAGCATGTTAAGCACCATCTTCTGCGCTGTACCGGCCTTGAGACGTGTGGAGCCAGTAATGACTTCGGGCCCCACCAAAGGAGCAATAGCGATATCAGCCAGCGCTTCCATTGGGGCCGGGTGATTGCACGCCAAGCTGACTACCAGGGCACCGCGTTTGCGGGCTTCCTCCATGGCTCCCAACACAAACGGTGTCCTCCCACTGGCCGCAACCCCAACCACCGCATCGCGCTCATTGATCCGCAGGGCAGCGATTTGGGCAGCCCCATCCTCGGCGTTATCCTCCGCTCGCTCCACTGCCCTGGTCAGCGCTCGCGATCCACCGGCAATCACACCAACGACCTTTTCATGGGAGATACCAAACGTCGGAGGACACTCCGACGCATCAAGCACACCCAGGCGACCGGAGGTGCCGGCCCCAACATAGACCAGCCGACCTCCTCGACCCATCCGCTCTGCGACGGCCTCGATGGCCGCCGCGATCTGGGGCAGCTCATCGGCCACTGCGGCGGCTACCTTGCTATCCTCGGCATTCATCAGCCGCACCATCTCCAACGTGGGCAACACATCGATGTCCCGCGTGGCCGGGTTGGACGCCTCGGTCAGCCGAGATGTATCCACCCTCCCGCCCCTAACCTCGACAGCTCTCCTCGATCGTAGACGCAGCGGACGCGCGCCAGGAGTGATCTGTCCTAACACCACCCGATGTCTGGCTCCCGTGGCTGCAGGCAGATTGCCCACCCGTCCATGCCATGTTTCATAGGCCAGCACAGCAAACGCCACGGCCTCCTTGGCCGTCGCGCTCAGCCCGACATCGTCCGAGACCAACACGCTGGCCGGCGATAGCTCATTTCGCAGCATTTGCATCAGAGCCGGGTTACGCGCCCCACCCCCGCTGACGATAACCTCTTCCGGAAAACGCGGTAAGAATTGTCGGTAAGCCCGACTGATGGTGCGGGCGGTTAACGCCGTGAGCGTCGCCACTACGTCTTCAGGCTTCAAGCCACGCGCGATGGCCCGCCGCCAGATCTGTTCACCATACTGCGCGCCAAAAGTCTCCCTCCCTGTCGTCTTTGGAGGATGTTGGCCAAAGTAGGGATGCTCCAGCAACTCGTCCAGCAGAGCCTGATCGATACGGCCCCGCGCCGCTATGGCCCCATCTCGGTCAAAGGCGAGTCGACCGTGTGTGGCACGCGAAGCTGCATCGTCGATCAGCATATTGCCTGGTCCTGTGTCAAATGCGAACGCCTCACCCATATCCTGCCCACGTACGAGCCGTGGAGGCAGGTAGGTGACATTAGCGATCCCACCAATGTTCTGAGCTGTCCGGACTTTGTGGTCGTCTGTCAGCAGCAGTACGTCCACCCACGCAACAAGAGGCGCACCATGCCCTCCGGCGGCGACGTCACGTGCACGGAAGTTGCTCACCACGGGCAGACCCGTGATCTCGGCGATGAGGGCCGCCTCCCCGATCTGCAACGTAGCCCCCGCACCATTGGCGGAGGGCGGTCGGTGCCACACGGTCTGTCCGTGACTGCCAACCAGATCGACCTGCCCTGGCGTCAGTCCAGCGCTGGCGATGCCCTGCAGGGCAGCTTCCCCCAAAAAGCGACCCAACGCCACGTTAAGCTCGCAGAGCCGTGATACATCGCTGGTCTCGGGCCGGAAGGCAGCAAAGACCTGAGCTCGCAGAGCCTCGGGATAGGGCACATGCGTGAACCCTAACACCTCCCATGTCAGAGCAGGAGGACATCCCTCCAGGCGCACGAGTGCGACATCCACACCATCCGCGGACGTACCTGACATCAAGCCTACGACAATCGTGAGACCACCTCCACAATCGCTTTGTGTACCCTCAGACGCACAGTCCCGATCCGCCGGTTCCGTCGCCCTCTGTACACTTCATTGGTAAGCAAGGCCACCACCAACTCCCGAGTCGGGTCAATCCACAGGGAGGTGCCGGTGAAACCAGTATGCCCAAAGGCCTGCCCGCTGAAAGGATGGCTGCTGGCCTCAGGATTGGGGGACCATAGCGCGAAGCCCAGCCCGCGCCTGATGCCCCCCTCCTGGGCCTGTAACCGGGTCATCTCCCGAATCGTCGATTGCCGCAGGCATTGAGCATCAAGGAACGACTCGCCGAGCACAGCCACGTCTTCCGCAGTGGAGAACAGTCCCGCGTGGGCTGAGACACCGCCTAGACGCCATGCGTTCTCATCGTGCACCTCACCAACCAGCCGGTAACCGCGCCATGGACAAAGCTCTGTCGGCGCGACGTTCCCTTCCCCAGGCGACAAGACCCCGTGTCGAATCGGCAGATAATGGGTATGAGGCAACCCAAGGGGCTGCGTCACTCTTCGTTGAACTGCCCGGTCCAAAGGCTCACCAGTCAGCCGCTCTATGGCCAGGCCTAGCAGGATCAGGCCAATGTCGCTGTAGATCACATGAGCCCCGGGGCGGTAAGCGAAAAACGTGGACAAAGCCATCTCCCGCGCGGCTTGCGCGGTCGGCTGACGATACAGAGGGCGCCACGCAGGCAGGCCAGAGGTATGGGTCAGGAGATGACGGAACGTGATGGTCTCAGCATTCACCTCGGTAGTCTCGGTATCGACAGTGACCCATGCCCCTGGCTGCTTGGGGTCCTCATACGGCTGTACTGGTCGCACGCCATGGAAGGCATTCAGTACACTTACCACGGGCTGCTCAAGATAGACCAGGGCCTCCTCCACCAGCACCATGAAGGCAGTCGTGGCAAATAGCTTGGTCAGTGAGGCCAGATCGAACAGGGTATCACGCCGCACCGGATGTTGGCGAGTGTTGGGGTCAAGCCAGCCCGAGGCGCCAGCAAAGACAGGCTGCCCCTGCCATCGCACTACCAATTGCGCAGCAGGAGCAGCCCACGCCGTGATCCAATCCAGCAGTCGCTGTAGTTCTGCCCAATCCCCCACGTTCGCTAGCTATCCTTACGATAGGCCTCAAGAAGTGGTGCGAAGTAGGACAGGCTGTCATCCAAACCACCCGGTCGGTTGCGCGCCAACCACAGAGCTTTGTGCTCCTCGATCGCCTCTTCCAGATCCGCCAACAGTGTGGCTGAGTCCTCCCCTTCCCCCATTAGCTGCAGAGCCCGGCGGCAAGCGTGGCGAAGCAGTCGCCCTGCATTGGCGTATTCCCGCTTGATGAGCTCCGCATCGGGCCGTCCCATCTCTACCTGCTGCAACGGCGCAAGGATCGCGTCAATGCGCGCCATGGTCTCACGGAACGCTTCGGGAGTAGACTCACCGATCCGCTCCATCACCGTGGCATGATTCTGAAGCAGCCAGAAAAGGATGCTAGAGTTGTGAAGGTAGGGCACCCCGGGCACCTGATACACATTGCCCAGGTCGTAGGCAATCTTCCCCATCGTGCCGCTGGGATCTTGGAAGGCAAAGAGGCTCACGATCCGCGCAACACCGAGGTCCCGATTGGCCGCCAGGCACCAGGACTTGGCAGCCCCCACGGCAAACCCTAGATAGCTGACTGGAAGATACTGCCAGTGACCTCGATCTCCCCAATCGGTGTTCAAGTACCCTCCGGCCCCATGTTTCAGGCCGTTCTCAGCCGCATTCTGGAGATTACCCAGCGCGTTGTCGGTGCGCCCGGCGATCGAGTTCCAGCTTGACGTCCCCGGGCACACGTAGAAAGGCACCCCGGCTGAGGCGAAGAGCTTGCCGTGCTCATCAAACGGATGATCGGCCTCATACCCCCACTCCAGGGCGATCACATCGCGCGGCAATTCGGGCACCAACTCCGGATAGTGGACGATGATGTCCCCCCAGAACTGCATCGTGTAACCCCGAGCGGCCACTTCTCTGTAGATCTGAAGGACGAAATCGAGATAGACCCGCCCCGTACCACGCTCTTCACAGACCTCTTTGCTCGCACCCTGCCCCAGATCAACCGTCTCATCGCAGCCCACATTGATCTGCCTGCTGCTGAAATGAGGCAGCAACTCATCGAAAAGGCTCCGCACCAACTCAATACTGCCCGGATGGACCGGCGCAAGGCTGTAGGGTCCCTTCAGCCGTATACCCCACGGGGTATCGAACTCCTCGTGTGTCTCAGCCAGAGGAGCGTACCTGGGATGCCGCAGCCAATGGCGCATGTGCCCGAAGCTGTTTTGATTTGGTACCAGTTCAACGAAACGCTCGCGACAGTAGGCATCGAGCGCCATGATCTGCTCGCCGGTCATCGGGGAATAGCCAGCCCATACCTCAGGGTGATTGCGATAGGCGAACGTATGCTCAATATAGAGCTGGAGTCGATTGATCTTCCAGCTCGCCAGCAGATCCACCAACTGGAAAAGCGTCTCCATTGTGGGGACTTTATCCCGGCTGATGTCAAGCATCACTCCACGAGCGCGGAAATCCGGCCAGTCCTCGATGTCAGCACACGGGAGCCCCGTATTGCCTGCCTGAGCAGTCATCTGAAGCAGCGTGTTCACGCCGTAGAAGACTCCTGCCGGATCATGTCCCTGAACGGTGATCCCTTCCGGGGTGATCCGCAGCCGATATCCTTCGGCGTGGGTCACAGCCTCTGGCACCACCCGTAGCGTCACAGCCACCTGGTCATCTGGGATATTCCTGCCCGCAGTCAATTCCAGGTGCAGCCCCAATTGCTGCTCCAGCGCCTCCTGGCACCGCAGAGCCGTGAAACAGAGTGCCCCGGCGAAGTCTGGATCGATGTAGATAAGATCTCGGCCCTCGAAAAGAAAGGTGCCCTCCTCCCAAGTTACACGCCGCGGTTTAGGCAAGAACAACAGATTGTCTCCCATCATCTACCTCCGATAAAGATCTGAAAGCTCACTAGGAAAACCATGACAAGCCTCAAGGGTCATGGCGACCATGTCGCCTCAGGATCGAGTGGGTACGTAGGACGTTGTATCCGCCGATAGTCAAGCTGCGTCACATCGCAGTTGGTCACCCCAGGACTAATCGCCAGGATCGAACGTGGGCAGATTGCGGCAAGCGGAGCTGTAAGATAACCCCGTTTGACCGCCACGATTTTGTAGCGCAGGGGATCAATACCTAGACTGTGAAACTGTGCTGGCTCGACATAGCTGTGTCGACGCTCGGTGACGACTACATCAACGCCGTCAATGGTCAACAGCACAGTCGTCCCACGGTCGACGAATCGCTCTGGGGTGCGCACGCCGCCGGCGTAGTATCCTCCATCCGAGATCAACCGGACACGTCCACTTATCGGTAGAGGTCTACCGTGGCGCGTATCCAGCTTTCCACCCAGAGAGAAATTGACCGTGCTCCCTACCCCGGCAGCGAGACACTGACGAACGGCCTCAGCGTCCCAGATCGACGCCGCAAGTGCGTTCTCTGCCCCCTGGCGCAATAGGCTCTCCAGCACAGCCGTAACATCCGTCGTCCCGCCCGCGCCAGGATTGTCACCAGAGTCAGACAGAAACACCGTAGGCTCGAGCGCTGTCTTCGCCACTGCTACAGCCTCGTCGACGGGATAGGCCTCAGTCCCGAAGTCGAAC
>CAYLRT010000096.1:0-1069 GCA_964385885.1 uncultured Anaerolineales bacterium
ACAACATCAGGGAGGAGCCGATGAAGCTCAACAATGTCACCATCTACCGGCCGGAGCGCTGCGCTGCCGGCTACACGCTCTTCTGTCACACGTACGAGAAGGCCGAAACCGGGCGCGATGGGATAGCGCATATTTACCTGATCGATATGGAAGGTCACCCGGTGCACGAATGGCATGTGGCAACGGCGGTCCAACTCGCCAGACTCCAGCCGGATGGCACACTCTTGTACATGACGCGCGACCGGTCAGACCTCAACAGCGCGGGCATCTACCGCCTGGCGCCCGACAGCACCGTGCTGTGGTGGTACCACTGTCGCGCGGACCACGACTTCCACGTGATGGACAATGGACACTTGATGATCCACACCGTCAGAGATCGCATGACACCACGGTTGGGCAATGAACTACGGCGCCACCCGACCTTCATCGAGGTCGCGCCCGACAAATCACTGCTCTGGCAGTGGCGCGGAGAGGAGCATCTCGATGAGTTGATCAGCCTGGTTGGACTGGAGATCCCAATTGACTGGGAGCGGCGCATGGACGAGGAGATCGCCGAGCGCCTCACGTGGGACACCCGGTTGCAAGGGCTGACGGTGACCGAGATGAGGTCAGCCAAGGCAACGCTGGTGCAACAACGGTCCTTCGACTGGGCCCACAACAACACATGCCACGTGCTGCCGGAGAACGCCGCCGGACGGCAAGACGTGCGGTTCCGCCCCGGGAACATCCTCTTCAGCTACCGCAGTTTGGACATCATCGGGGTCATCGACCGTGAGACGGGCGCGATTGTGTGGGCATGGGGACCGGGCACGCTAGACGGTCAGCACCAGCCCACCATCTTAGCCAACGGTCACATCCTGGTATACGACAACGGAGCGAGACGCGGTTGGTCACAGATCCTGGAACTGGACCCGCTCACAGGCGAGATCGTGTGGCGATATACAGGTGCACCCAGGCGCGCCTTCTTCGCGCCCTTCATCTCCGGTGCACAGCGGTTGCCCAACGGCAACACGCTCATCTGTGAGGGAGCATCCGGCGGACGCATGGAGGGCCGCTTGTTTGAGGTCAC
>CAYLRT010000096.1:1169-2306 GCA_964385885.1 uncultured Anaerolineales bacterium
ATGGCCGGTATGGCCGAAGCCGGGTTCACCGTGAGCCATTCACGGGTCAACGGGGACCTGGATGCAGTTCGTCGGGCATTGGACATCGCCGCTGAAAGCGGTGTTCGCCTGCTGCTTGCGCACGAGAGCTGGTTTGTGGGCGATGCCGATGTCTTCACAGAAGCGCGTCTGGCCGCGGTGGACGAGATGGTCGACGCAGTCAAAGACCACCCTGGTCTCTACGGGTATTTCCTACGCGATGAGCCTCGATATGACCAGTTCCCGAAGCTTGCCAAGGTGCATGCCTTCATTAGCGAGCGTGACCCATACCATCTCTGTTACATCAACCACTTCCCTCCCATTGAGGGCTGGGGCGCACCCACAGCGGAGGCCTTCTGGCGCGACTACGTCACCCTCGTCCACCCGCAGATGCTGAGCTTCGATCACTACCCCATTACCATCGCGCCCCGGTCCGAGATCGAGGCGCAGGCCGGGGCCCCCAATGTGTTTCCGAATGCCCACATCATCGTCAAGCCCGACTTCTTCAGTTGTCTGGAGCTGCTGCGTGTGCTTTCCAATGGCACGGGGTTGCCTTTCTGGGCCTTTACTTGCGCCGTACGTCACGGCCCCTATCCCACTCCCACCGAGGGCCACATGCGCTTCCAGCTTATGAACGATCTGGCCTACGGTGCGCGCGGACTACAGTACTTCACCTATGCCCATGACCAGGCGATGGTGCGGCCTGATGGAACCACGACTGAGACGTGGGCGCTTGCCAGACGCATCAACGCAGAGATCCATGCGCTTGCCCCCGTCCTGCGGGAGCTGCGTAACATCGGCACCTTCCGCACTGGCCCACTGTGGAGCGGTACCCAACACCTCCACCGCAGCCACTTATCACCGCTGCTCGACTGTACGGGTGATCCCGTCACCATTGGCGTCTTCCGCGACCCGGCCGAGGTACTCCACCTGCTGGTGGTTAACGGCAGCCCTGTCGATTGGGCCAGCATTCACCTCAAAGTGAACCTCGATCCAGACCACGAGCATCTCCTGGTCTTTGATCTCCACGCCGGGGATTTCCGCCAGCTCTGGCCAGTCGACCCGCACAATCAATTGGTGACACTGGCCCCGGGCGAGGGACGGCTCTTTAAGATCGCC
>CAYLRT010000096.1:2406-10436 GCA_964385885.1 uncultured Anaerolineales bacterium
GCCGGGAAGTTGCACGCTACGCAATCGTTCACCCCCAAGGCCAAGCCATTGAGGAGTTCATCAACAAGGACAATGGTTACGGCGAAGGCCTACGACCGTGGACCCGAGGTCTTATCACTGATGATCTGGATATCACTTATACCCTCCAGAATCGCGGCTTCCCTTCTAGCACCGTAGAAGTGACTGTGAGCTACGCTCATGGTTTTCTTACAGCTCCGCTGATCCGGGCGTTGGGAGGACAGCCGACCATCACACTTCAGTCAGTCAGTACCATGCACACTGAGGTACCCATTCAAGAGTGATTGCGTTTTCTTCAAGGAGGATCCCATGGGACGTTTGCGCGGGTTTCTGTGGCTGATCGCCGGTATCCTGGTAGCTGCACTGGCTGCCGGTGTCGCGTTCATCGCGCTTACCCGGGCGACCGCAGAACGGGTCACGCGAGAGGAGATTGTGGCCCCCAAGGAGGGCGTCGTAACCGTGGTAAGACCGGTGGTGGCCTATGCTGTCCTCACGGCGGACGATGTGATCCGCAAAGAGCTTCCGGTCGATGCAATCCCCGAGAACGCCGTGAGAGATGTTGATCAGGTCATTGGGAAAATCACCTTAACGGATCTCTATCCCGGTGAGACAATCCTGGCGGAACGCTTGCTAGATCCCAACGTGCTGGCGCCAGATGGACGGCTTGCGCTGGTCATGGCGGAGGATAAGGTTCTCATGGCCTTTCCCGCTGACGACCTGTTGACCCAGGTGGATGTCCTGAAGCCTGGCGACCACGTAGACTTCCTGTTCACGTTCCCTCTCCCGGTGGACCGTGAAACGGGCTTCCTACCTGCAGTGACTACAGGTGACGTCGCAACCGGTGCTGCCGGTGAGGAGGCACCGGTTGAGCCAGTTACCTTCAACCTTCTACAGAATGTCACTATTGCCCAGGTCGTCAAGAATTATGACGAGGAGGGGCAACCTGTGGGTCCGCCACGCGCGCTTCTGTTGACCATTGACCCGCAGGACGCCCTTGTCCTCAAGTACATGAAGGACGCTGGCGCTGTGGTGGACCTGGTGCTCCGAGCACCAGAGGTGGAGGGACGTTTCTCAGTCGAGCCCGTCGATCTGGAGTATATCATCAATGGCTACATCTTGCCTGCTGAGTGACAACGTCATAGGGTGCTCATGGCTTGATGATCATTCATGGTTTGGCAGCAGTTGCTTAGACAGATACCGAAGTCTGGTTCTTGCTCGGGAGGGACATACCGTTGGCTACTGAACACTTTCAAGGACAGCTCCTAGAGATCCTGATCATCACGACCGATGAGACCCTTCCGGAGAAGGTGGAACGGATTCTCACAGCGGGTCTATCGCGCCCGTTCCGCCTAGATTGGGTTGCGGCACCACACCTGGCTTATACCCGGGCACAGGATCTGCTACCTCAGGTGATTCTAGTGGACGAGGCATTGGGGGACACCGACCCTATCCCCGTCATCCGTCGGCTTGCATCGTCAGTCTCTACGGCTGCTATCCTGTTTCTCGTAGACCGCAGGCACGCAGAAGAGGCCAGCCAGGCTGTACTGGTCGGCGCCCGCAGCTTCATCACCAAACCCATTGAGTCCGATCAACTCCTGGTCACCATCCACCAGGTCCTAGCATGGCAACGTATCCCACCTGTCGCCCCGGAAACCGTCGAAGGCGTCAACGGCCGTGTTGTCGTCTTCTGTGCCCCTAAGGGTGGAACCGGGCGCACTATGCTGGCCGCCAACACTGCTATTGCTCTCCATCAGATTGACAGTCGTCCAGTCGTCTTGGTTGACGCTGACTACGCAGCTCCCGCACTGGATGTCTCGCTGAATCTTGATCCGGTCCGCAACGTAACAGATCTGCTGCCGCGATTATCACGCCTGGACGCAGTACTCATCGACAGTGTGCTCAGCAGACACGCGTCTGGGCTGAAGGTGTTGTTAGCCCCACCGCCTGCAGATCTTGCAGCGCCTCTGACGTTGCCCCAAGTACAGCACATCCTGGTCATGTTGAAGCGCATGTTTCCTTGGGTCATCGTGGACCTGGGCCTGCCGATGGACGAGACAGCGTTTGCCTATCTCGACGCCGCTGACCGCATCATCATGACTGTGCTTCCAGAGATGATCGGTCTGCGCAACACGCGCCTCATGCTCGACTACTTCGCTGATGAGGGCTATCCACCCGATAAGATCTGGCTGGTCCTCAACCGCGCAACCATCCGCGGCGGCGTCAGTGAACAGGATATCATAGAGCGATTGGGAGTGCCTATTGACTTCCGCGTACCCGACGATCAACCTCTGGTGACACACACAGTCAACCAGGGTGTTCCCTTGATGCTGACGCACCGTCGAAGCGCAGTGGCGCGGGCGATCCGACGCATAGCCAAACGCTTGAGCGAGGAGGTCCCAGTAACCGTGGCTACCGCGGAGGATGCGCCGAGTCCATCGCGCCCAGCATTCTCCGCGCGCCTGGCTGGCTTGCTGAGACGTCTAAGACCCGCTGCGGGTAGAGAGCAATCAGAGAATGCTTAGGGGGTAAACACTATGCCAACCGGAATCCCTGTGATCACAGCGGTTCTGATCGGTCTGGCGGTGATTCTGACCTGGATGGGCCTGTGGCTCCTCATGCAGCCCAGAGACGTGATCGGCGAGCGCCTGGAGAGCTATGGACTCAAGTCTGAGCAGCGTGAGCAGCGGCCAGTCGACGATACCCGCAACCGCTACGGTACTTCCAGGCTCGCCAAAATCCTGGCTGGATTTGGCCTGGGCCCGCGTTTAGCATTGGCACTCACCCGGGCAGACCTGCGTCTAACCGCAGCGGAGTTTCTCTTGATCGTGATGGCCTTTGCCGCGTTCGGATTCGTGATAGGGATCCTGCGGGTTGGTGTCTGGTTCGGCTTGGTGCTCGCCGTCATTCTCGGCGTACTTCCCTTCCTCTATCTTGGTGCACGGCGTCGTCGCCGCCTGCGGGACTTCACAAGTCAGCTTCCGGATCTCCTCACACTCCTGGTGGGAGCGCTGCGCGCAGGCTATGGGTTGGGACAGGCCATAGAAGTCGTGGTCGAGCGTCTTCCCCCTCCGATGTCTACTGAGATGGAGAAGGTAACGCGGGCGGTGAATCTCGGGCTACCGCTCCAGCAAGCACTGGAGGACGCAGTAGAGCGCATTGGCTCTGAGGACTTTAGCATGGTCGTGGTCGCCATCAATGTGCACTACGAGACAGGTGGTAATCTGGCGGAGACGCTGGAGATTATAAGCGACACCGTAAGAGACCGCCTGAGAATGCTGGCCGAGATCCGGGTATTGACAGCTCAGCAGCGCTTCACCGGCTACGTGCTGGCGGCCCTGCCCCTGTTCACCGCCCTGGCAGTCTTCCTCATCAATCCCGGATACATCATGGACCTCTTCCAGCCAGGCTGGATTAGATTGCTCCCAGCAGGTGCTGTCTTTCTCCAGGTGCTCGGCTTTTTCGTGATCCGGCGGATTGTCGATATCGAGGTATGACGATGAACATTGAAGCCATACAATCCCTCCTTGACGCAGGTGTGCAATTCCTGGTGAGGAACCCGTTGTTGAGCTCACCGCTGACGTTCGCTGGATTGGCGGGGATCGCGGTTGCGTTCTTCTGGTTTGCGCTTGCGCCCAGCACATCCGAGATGACCGCAGCGGGTCGGATCAGGGGATACCTCGACCGTCAGCGCGACATCATCGAGGAGCTGGAGCTACGGGAGTCTTTCTGGCGTCGGGCCGTGCTCCCTGTGATGCGGGGGATCCTGAAGACATTGGGTGCGCTGACGCCGTGGCGGGATGTGTCGCGTGTGCAAACCCTGCTTGTCTACGCTGGCAACCCCGGTGGTTTGACGGCAGCGGATGTCTTTGGCCTCCAGATTCTGGCTGCGCTGTTCCTGGGTGGCATCTACGTGCTGGGAGCATGGCTGCTGGGAGCGTTCAACACCCACCCCTGGCCGATCATAGTGCGTAACAGCGCTGTCGGAGCACTCATCGGATTCATCCTGCCCCGCTTGTGGCTCCGCGGCCGCGCGCGCAGACGTCAGCGCGCTATCGTGCACGCGTTTTCCGATGCGCTTGATCTGCTCAGCGTCTCCGTGGACGCTGGATTGGGGTTTGATCAAGCCATGCAACGTGTGAGCGAGCACTGGGAGAACCCGCTGACCGAGGAATTTCGCAGAGCGCTACTGGAGATGCAGGTCGGTACGCCCCGCAACGAGGCCCTTCAGAGAATGGCCGATCGTACTGGGGTGGAGGATGTGCAGACTTTCGTGGGCGTCCTGATCCAGTCAAGCGAGTTAGGTGTGAGCATTGCCCGCACGCTCCACGAGCAGGCAGCACAGGTGCGTTTGCGCCGACGCCAGCGTGCTGAGGAGCTGGCCCGTGTGGCGAGTATTAAGATGGTCTTTGCCCTTGTATTCCTGATTTTCCCAGCGCTTCTGGTTGTACTCCTCGGCCCAGGGGTACCCAGGATCTTCGAGGCACTGGGAGGGGCATTTGGCTGGTGACATCGTGTTCGTTGAGCAGGAGGACAGAGTGTGACGACAGTGTCTGAAGTCTTTGAGGATCCCCGAGCGGATCCTCTGCATTCAGAAGGTATGGCTCACCTTCAGCGGGGGGAATGGGATGAGGCAATCGCGGCATTCGAGGCCCTCGTCGCCAAGTACCCTGACAGCAGTGAGGCTGAGCGAGCCTTAAAAGAGGCCCAACTGCGCGCGGGGATTGGAACTGGCAAGCGCATACGGGGACGCAAGATCACTGTCCCGGTGTGGCCGTGGCTCCTGAGGCTTGCCCTCCTCACTCTGGTTGGCTACCTCCTCTACACGGGCGGCCAGCTTCTGGTCAGGCGGGCCCAACCCCTCATCCGTGAGGCCAAGGCCAAGCAGGAACTCCAGCAACTTCAAGCGGAGGCCGAGAGCTATTACGCAGCCGGGGATATGGAAGCGGCCGAGGTACGTTTCAAAGCCATTCTGGAACGTGACCCGGCGAACGTGCGGGCACAGCAGGTCCTGGCAGAGATTGAAGAGGCGCGCCAGGTTGAAGCTCTCTACGCTGAAGCTGTGGCGCTGGATGAGGCTGGAGATGATGATGCCGCCTTGACAGCCTACCAGACGCTATCACAACTCCTACCTGGCTATCGGGACGTCCAGCAGCGTATAGAGGCCATAGAGCGCCAGAAGTCTGTGGCCCAACTCTACGCCGAGGCATCCGCCGCCTACGATGCGGGAGAGGCCGACGCTGCCATCGCCAAATATGAGGCCCTCCGTGATGTCAACGTCTCTTACCAAAGAGAGACAGTTGAGGAACACCTGTTCGAGCTCTATATGCGCCAGGGACGCGCCATCATCGAAGAGCGTCCGCCGCGTCTGGAGCAGCTAGAGAAGGCATTGGCGTATTTCTCCAAAGCGCTGGCGCTCCGTCCATCCAGTGACGAGGCTGGTCGGGAGCGACAGTTGCTCAAGCTCTTCCTCGAGGGTCAAACGGCTTTTTACGAAGAACGCTGGACAGAGGCCGCTGCCAAGCTTCGCATGGTCTACGACATCCGTCCTGACTACCTGGGCGACACCGTGTTGAAGCTGCTTTACGAGGCCTACGTCCGCAGCGGGGATGCCTACCGCGACGCCGGCGACGTTTATCTGGCCTACGAACAATACCGCAAAGCATTGGATCTCCCGGTCGAGGACAAGGCCTTTGCGCAAGGGCGCCTCTTCTATGTGGAGCCATATCTTACACCTACCCCCACGCCTACCCCCACCCCCACGCCTCGCCCAGCTTATGCTGGTCCTCCCCCTACACCGCGCCCCCTTTCAGCCTACAAGGGGAAGATCGCGTTTTTGGCCGATTACCCCAATCGTGGAGAGATTTGGGTTATGGACCCCGATGGCCAAAATCGACAGCGCCTGGGGCGGAACTGGGACCTGCGTGAGCAGTTCGAAGCCCTGGAGGATCGGGAACGGTACTCCCCGGATGGGAAGCGATTTGCTTTTGTGCAGAATCCCTCCCCTACAGAGGCCGCGCCTCAGGTATTCTTGACGCTCCCGGTGGACCAGCGGGCCGATGGCCGCTGGTATGTACAACTCACATATCTGGACGCAATCTGCTATGACCCAGTGTGGTCTCCAGATGGCGCGCGCATCGCGTTTGTCTCACCAGCCATCGAAAGCGACGACATCTGGGTCGTCAACATTGACGGTTCCAACGCCTTGCCCCTGACCCCCAATCCATGGGAATGGGACCGACATCCGTCCTGGTCGCCCGACGGCCAGAAGATCGTCTTTTGGTCGAACAGGTCGGGTCTAATGCAGATCTATGTGATGAATGCGGACGGAACAGAAGTGACCAATATCAGCAACACACGCTGGGACGAGTACGACCCAATTTGGATCAAATAGGAGGTGAGAGCAGATCATGCGCAAACGAGGAAATGTCGTAAGTACTGACCCAGTTCCAGCACCTCCCGTCCCTGGTGTACAGCAAGGGCCGAGGTCAACACCGCAGAACCAGGCCTATGCCCGCATTCGGGAACGCGTGCAACGGAGGTTGCTGTCGGAGCTTAGCTCGGTGACGGACACAAACGACACGACAGCGGTTCGGCGGGCACTAGAGCAGATCTTCGTGGAAGTCTTGCAAGGGGAACGGCTTCCCATGAGCCGCTCGGACCGCAATCAGCTCTTCGAGCAGATTGTCGCTGACGTGCTGGGATACGGGCCCATCGAGCCTTTCCTGCACGACGACACAGTGACTGAGATCCTGGTGAACGGGCCACACCAGGTGTACGTCGAGCGTAACGGCATTCTCGAGGAGACGGACGTACAGTTCCGCGACACGGAAGAGGTCTTGCACATCATTGACCGCATTGTAGCACCTTTGGGTCGGCGCGTAGATGAGAGCAGCCCCATGGTAGACGCCCGTCTGCCCGACGGCTCACGCGTGAACATCATCATCCCGCCATTGGCCATTGACGGCCCCCACATCAGCATCCGCAAGTTCGCGCGGGCGGTCTACGATATGGAAGACATCCTGCGTCTGGGGACACTGACGCGCTCAATCGTCGACTTCCTTCGCGCTGCGGTTCAGGCTCGCCTCAACATCGTGGTCTCCGGAGGCACCTCCACAGGTAAAACGACCCTGCTCAATGCCCTTTCCGCCTTCATCCCCAACCGCGAGCGGATTGTGACGATCGAGGATTCCGCCGAGCTGCAGCTCCACCAGCGTCACGTCGTGCGTCTCGAGTCGCGCCCACCCAATGTGGAGGGGAAAGGACAGATCACCATCCGTCAGCTCGTCATTAACGCGCTACGCATGCGGCCGGACCGCATTATCGTCGGTGAGGTGCGCGGTGGCGAGGCCCTGGACATGTTGCAGGCTATGAACACTGGCCATGACGGTTCGCTGACCACGGCACACTCCAACTCCCCCCGTGACACACTTCATCGTATCGCGACCATGACGCTAATGGCCGGTATGGAGCTCCCTCTGCAGGCTGTACGGGAGCAGATCGCGTCTGCCTTCGATCTCATCGTCCACCTGGACCGCTTGGCTGATGGGTCGCGCAAGATAGTCCAGGTAACCGAGGTACAGGGTATGGAAGGACAGGTGATTGTCCTGCAGGATGTCTTCCAGTTTGTCCAGACAGGGGTGCGCGACGGCCATGTGGAAGGCTACTTCACCGCCACCGGAGTGCGCCCCCGGTGTATGGAGAAGATTGAGACCGCCGGGATCTCCTTGCCACCGACCATTTTCACGCCAAGCAAGGAATATGTCCGCCAACGTCGCCGTTGATCGACGGAGGATGGATGGAGGGTACACCATGGAAGAAGCAGATCTCTACTTGAGAGAGGCCCCCGGGCCTGCCTCGGTTGCTCAGGTGATGCAGGAGTTTGAGACACTGGCGACCAGTGGCATGTTGACTCAGTTTCAACCCTTACCCACCGGCCTGCCACCATTGGATGACGTGCTGAACGGCGGGCTCCGCCCGGGTGAGCTCATGGTGCTCGGTGGCCCCTTTGGAGT
>CAYLRT010000097.1:0-10431 GCA_964385885.1 uncultured Anaerolineales bacterium
ATCGCCTGGGGCGAGACGCGGGCACAGGCTGTGCTGCGTCTGCGTCGTGCCCTGCGTGAGTTTCAGATTGGAGGTGTAGTCACCGACCTTGCCTTTCTGTCCGAGGTGGTGGGCCGAATGCCGTTCCTGGCGGGGCGTGTGACCACGAGCTTCCTGGATGTAGAGCGGGAGCGGGCCGAGGCAGCGGTGGATCGCTCCCTGGAACGACAGATCGTTGCAGCAGTGGCGCTCCTCCATCATCGCAATCGGCACGATCAGAACGTCGGGCACGATAAGTCGAGGCCCGAGGGGCGGATCGACGCTTGGCAGGCTGCAGCCTGGCAGGAACAGATGTAGAACCGAGGGGGATCAGCAATGGCAAAGTATTCAGTCGCATTGGGCGGCCGCAGGTATCGAGTGGAGATCCAGGACTCCCAGGTCACGATCGATGGCGAACCCCTGGGTGAGTTTGAACTAGCTTCCCTCAATGGCAATGGCCTGCATATGTTTCGTCAAGGCCAGCGTCATGTCGAGGTCTATCTGAAGCCCGTACCCCCCGATGGGTTTGAAGTGATTGTGAACGGGCGTCCGCTGCCCGCACGAGTGGGCCTGGCTGGACAGCGTTTGCGCGAGCGGACACATGATCGAGTGGGGGCGCTAACAGCGCCGATGCCGGGAAGTGTTGTCGAAGTGTTGGTCGCGCCAGGTCAAAGAGTGCGTCAGGGCGAGGTGCTGCTAGTTCAAGAATCGATGAAGATGCAGATGCAGTTGCGTGCTCCTGTGGATGCCGTGGTCACCTCCGTGCGTGTCAAGATGGGAGATCAAGTGAAGAAGGGCGATCTCCTGGTCGAACTCTCCGCCGACCGGGCTGATGAAGCGTAACGGAGGCACTGATCCCGTGTTCTTATTGACTGGTGTTTGGTCGGTAGAACGTTTGGAAGGGCAGGAGGTGACTGGGTATGATTCAGGCTTTATCTAGGGAACGGCCGCGGGTGCGATCCACGAGATTGACTGGCCTGTTGAAGGCCATGATCGTTGCGTATGGCATCGCTTTGGCTGCGCGGCTGAGGATCTTTCTCCCGTTCAGTCCGGTCCCTGTCACGGCGCAGACTCTAGTCGTGTTACTGGCAGGCGTGTCCCTCGAGCCATGGGTGGGCGCATTGGCGTTCATGGCCTATGTGGCAGGGACAAGTGCCGGGTTGCCCATGCTGGCCGGGCCTTCGTTGGTGGGCCCGACAGGTGGCTATGTCATGGGGTTCGGCGTGGCCTTAGTGGCTTTGGGATGGTTGCGCCAAGCGGGCTACCTCAGGAGTGTGGGTCGCCTCGCGCTGGCTATGATAGGCGCCAATCTCCTTATCTATGGGATTGGGTTGCCATGGCTGGCCCAATTCGTGGGCTGGCATCGCGTGCTGGCGCTGGGATTGTACCCGTTCGTGGCAGGAGATCTGGCAAAACTGTGCATAGCTCTGTGGCTCGCCCGAGCGGTCGGCGTTCGGGGGGCTCATCGGTAGCGAGAATTTTGTTATGAGGACATAAGGATGGCAGAACTTCAGAAAACGCCTATCGCAATTATCGGTGTGGCGGGTATCTTCGCTCAGTCGGACGCAGCTCGTATCTTCTGGAACAACATTCTCGATAAGGTGGACTGTATCACAGAGGTCCCTCCCTCGCGGTGGAATGTCGCCGACTACTACGATCCAGACCCCAAAGCACCAGACAAGGTCTACTGCAAACGGGGAGGCTTCATCCCGGATATCGAGTTTGATCCCCTGGAGTTTGGCATTCCACCCAACCAACTGGACGTCACAGATACTTCACAGCTTCTCAGTTTGGTCGTGGCGCGGGAGCTCTTCAAAGATGCCGGCTATGGTGAGGAATATGGAGGGCGTCCTTTCGATCGGCAGCGCACAGGCGTAGTCCTGGGGGTCGCTGGTGGCCAGAAACTGATCGTCCCCCTTTCTTCCAGACTCCAGTATCCTGTCTGGGAGCGCGTGTTATCTCACTACGGCCTCCCTCCAGAGCAGGTGGAGGAGATCGTCGAGGCGATCAAGCTGGCGTATGTGGAGTGGAACGAGAACGCTTTCCCTGGTCTGCTGGGGAACGTGATCGCTGGACGGATCGCAAACCGCTTTGACCTGGGGGGCATGAACTGTGTGATCGATGCAGCCTGTGCGAGCAGTCTCGCTGCCCTGAAGACAGCAGTCCGTGAGTTACAGGCTGGACAGGCGGACATGATGATCGCGGGAGGGGTGGATACCGATAATTCTCCCTTCAACTTCATGTGCTTTAGCAAGACCCCCGCTTTTTCCCGTGGTGATGCCCCGAGGCCGTTCGATGAGGCCGCGGATGGCATGATGGTGGGGGAGGGTATTGGGATGCTGCTTTTGAAACGCCTCTCGGATGCCGAGCGTGATGGCGATCGCATCTACGCCGTTATCCTGGGTATCGGGGCTTCCAGCGATGGTCGCTTCAAGAGCATCTACGCACCCAGGCCAGAGGGGCAGGCCCTGGCGCTGAAGCGAGCTTATGAGGATGCGGGCGTTTCACCGCTGAGCATCGGCCTGCTGGAGGCCCATGGCACGGGTACAAAAGCTGGTGATCCTGCGGAGTTCGCGGGGCTGTTGGAGGTCTTTGGCTGTCAGAACGGTCAGGGGCAGCACATTGCGTTGGGCAGTGTGAAATCCCAGATCGGCCACACCAAGGCCGCCGCTGGCGTCGCCGGATTGATAAAGGCGGCACTGGCGCTTGACCAGAGGGTCTTGCCGCCCACGATCAACGTGACGCGGCCCAGTCCCAAATTGGGTATAGAAAGATCGCCGTTCTACCTGAATACTGAAGCACGTCCATGGGTCAAACCGGTTGGAGGGCCCCCAAGGCGTGCTGGTGTCAGCGCATTTGGGTTTGGCGGCACCAACTTCCATGTCGTGCTGGAGGAATACCCCGCGGAACATGCTGGCCCATACCGCCTGCGTCGTGTGGCCCAACCTCTCCTGTTGTGGGCTGCGTCGCCTCAGGCACTGATTGAGGCGTGTGATCGGGCTCTAACAGACCTTTCGCAGGGTGGGAACGCGGTGTTCCATCGCCTGACCGATGCCAGCCGAGCCCCTGAGATCCCGTTGGACGCAGCGCGGTTGGGCTTCGTGTGTGACTCGGTCTCCGAGGCCCAGGCTATGCTGGAGGCCGCCAGGCGAACTCTGCGCTCAAAGCCCGAGGCTGTGGCGTGGGACCACCCCAAGGGGATCTTCTATCGCCGTCACGGGATCGAGCCGGATGGACGGATGGTGGTCCTTTTCCCTGGGCAAGGAGCGCAATATCTCAACATGGGGCGCGAGTTGGTCATGAACTTTCCACCATTGCAGGACCTGTTTGGTCAGCTCGACGCCCTTTTCATCGAGGAAGGTTTGCAGCCCCTCAGCTCTGTGGTCTACCCGCCACCGGCATTCGATGATGAGACGCTGCGTGCTCAGCAGTTGGCGTTGCAGGCTACGGATTATGCTCAGGCATCCATAGGGGCGCTCAGTGCTGGGATCTTTCGCTTGTTGACGCAGGCAGGCCTTCGGCCGGACTTCACGGCTGGGCACAGCTTTGGAGAGCTCTCTGCGCTTTGGGCGGGTGGCATGCTATCCGATGGGGATTTCGTGCGCCTTGTGAAGGCAAGAGGCCGGGCCATGCGCCCTCCGGCCGATCGGGACTTCGATGCGGGAGGCATGGTCGCCGTGCAGGGGCCACTGCAAGAGGTGGAAGCTGTGTTGGAGGCTTTCGACCAAGTGGTCATCGCCAATCAGAACTCCAATACCCAAGTGGTGCTTGCCGGTCCCACAGATGAGATGGAGCGGGTGGCCCACGAGCTGCAAGCACGAGGGTACCGCGCCACGATCCTGCCTGTGTCGGCAGCCTTTCACACCCCCTTGGTAGGTCATGCGTCAGAGCCATTCGCGCAAGCGGTGGAGGCTGTCACCTTCCTGCCCGCGCGGGCACGGGTGTTCTCCAATACTACAGGCGCGCCGTATCCAGCCGACCCAGGCGAGGCGAAAGCGCTGCTGGCAAATCACATTCTCAATCCGGTGCTGTTCAAACGTCAGATTGAGGCGATTCACGAAGCCGGGGGGAGGATCTTCGTGGAATGTGGCCCACGGCGGATCACGACTGGATTGGTGGAGGACATTCTGGCCCCGCTGGCGGAGCAGGGAAGTGTGGCTGTAATCCCCACCAACGCCAGTCGCAAGATCAGCAGCGACCGGCAGTTCCGAGAAGCTGTGGTACGGCTACGCGTTACGGGACTGAACCTGGGGGAAGTCGATCCCTACGAGGTCCGATAAGGGAAACAGGAGGGGAGTTATGGCGTTTAAAGTCATTCTCAATGGTGCTAACTACGTGAGTGAAAAACGACGGCGTGCATTTGAGCGCACGCTTGCAGAAGCTAAGGCCCGTATCCATCGTGGGCCTGAGACTACGCCCGCTGTATCTCGACCTGAGAACGTTGGAGAGGGGGATCAGGTGCAGGAACTTCATCATTTATCGTCGTCCCAGGAGGAGGGAACGGTGGTGGTTATGCACACCCTGGCAGGCCTGGATCAAGCGCTGGAGTACGCTTTCGATCATCAGACCGAGACGTTGCGCGTTCACCAACAATATCTGACCAACGAGGCCGCATTTACCCACATCGTGGGACAGGTGCTCAGAGAGCAGACCCGTACGCTGATAGATGGCAATGCTTCGCCCGCGGTGATAGAGGCCCGGCGTCAGGCTGTTGAGAGTGTGAGCAAGAGTCTCGCTCAGTTCCATGACCACCACGCTCAGATGCTAACGGTGCACGAGCAGTTTCTCCGGCAACAGGCTTCATATGTGCAAGCCTACATGGACCTCCTGCACGAGTACTTTAGGGATGGAGAGCGCGTGGGGCGCCCGGTCGTCATGGCTGTTGGGGGAGAGGAGCACGGGAACGGGCACCGCCCGTCCGAGGTCGCTCCAATGCCACAGACCGTGTCTGCGACGATCCATGAGAGCTTTCCCTCCAATGGAGGGGAACCAGGGAATGGCACGGGGCACTCAGATGATGACGAAGCCCCGACATGGGATGTACCCCCGACGTCAGAACCCACCCTATCTGTTGCCCCGGCGGCGACCACTCCAGCGCCTCAGGCCATTGATCATGAATCTATGATTTCCACGCTCCTGCAGGTCGTCAGTGACAAGACCGGTTACCCAGTGGACATGCTTGAGCTGGATATGGATATGGAAGCGGATCTTGGTATCGATTCAATCAAGCGGGTGGAAATCTTGGGCGCTCTGCAGGATGCCTATCCGGACCTGCCTGATGTCTCAACCGAGCAACTGGCCGAACTGCGTACTCTAGGGGAGATTGTGCAGTACATGGGCGGCCGAGAAACCAGCGCTGCTCAGGGCGTCGCGGTGCGTTCCCCCGACGTGGTGTCAGGCGACACCAGGCGCGTTGAGGTGGAGACGAGGGAGCAAAGTGCAAGGGAGGACAGGGAGAACGCGGATCTTGCTCAGGCGCTGTTGGAGATCGTGAGTGAGAAGACTGGATATCCAGCGGATATGCTCGAACTGGACATGGATATGGAAGCGGACCTGGGCATCGATTCGATCAAGCGAGTGGAAATCCTGGGAGCCTTGCAGGAGCGCTATCCTGACCTGCCTGAAGTCGATACCGAGATGCTGGGCGAGCTGCGCACGCTTCAGCAAGTGCTCGAAACGGTCGGGGAGGGTGTGCCCGTAAAAAAAGCATAAGTCGGGTGGAGGGGGCGCCGGCGTGGTTACGCCCGCGGCCGGTTCGCCTTCGGCAACTTCCTCCGCCCGACACCGAACAAATCGACATGCATGAAACGCAGGTCTGTCTGGTGGTGGGCCCGTGTGATCCATTGGCGGTGCGCCTTGCCGACAGACTGCATGATCTGGGAATTACGCCGGTGCTTCTTGAGATTGTGTGGTCAGGGGATGGCCCTGACGTCGGACGACTTGAGAACCGGGATGCAGAAAAGGGCATCGCGCTGGAGAAGCTACAGAGGTTTCCCCGCTATTCGGTGCGTGCGGATGAGGACCCCCAGCAGGTCATCCAGAGGGTACGGAAGCTTCACGGTGCGATCAGGGGCCTTGTCTACCTGCAACCAGGCAGTCCGTTGCCGCAAGGACGCCCGTCTCCTATCCGTTCTGACGCCCCTTACCTGTTCCGTGTGCCTTTCCTCTTGGCCAAAGCTGTTCGGCCATTCCTCATGGAGGCTGGCGAGAGTGGGCTCGGGAAGCTCTGGTTTATGACCGTGACTCGCCAGGATGGGTTGTTGGGCATGAGCGGGGGAGATGACTGTGATCCTGTCCTGGGCGGGATGGGGGGCATCACAAAGTCCCTTCGGGCGGAGTGGTCAGATGTCTTCTGCCGTTCAGTTGATCTTGCTATCGAGATGGATGCAGACCAGGCTTCAGCCGCCGTGGTCGCTGAGTTGCTCGATCCCAATCGCATGATCGTTGAAGTGGGGCATGGCCCTCAGGGTCGTGTCACCCTCGAGGCAGTTGGGGAGGCTCTATGGCCGACTATATAGCGCCGGATGCTGAAACTGTCTTCCTGGTAAGCGGAGGAGCCAAGGGGATCACAGCGCGCTGTGTCACAGCCCTGGCAAAACGATTTAAGGCGCGTTTTATCCTGGTAGGGCGCTCTTCCTACGATGGGGAGGAGCCCAGTTGGGCCCATGGTATCGAGGGTGAGAGCGCTTTGAAGCAGGCGGCGGCCAACGATTTGAGGGCGCGGGGGGAGCGTCCTGCGCCGCGTACCGTGCGTAGCCTGGCTCGTGCAGTCTTATCCCGACGGGAAATTCAGGGTACCTTGCAGGCAATTCGGCGGGCAGGTGGGCAGGCGGTTTACGTGCAGGCAGATGTGACCGACGGGCCGGGTTTGCGTGAGGCGGTCGAACGGGCCACGGCTGCGCTAGGACAGATCACAGGAATCGTGCACGGCGCCGGCGTGATCGCGGATCGATTGGTGCAGGATAAGGCGGTCAATGACTTTGCGCGTGTTGTGTCGGTCAAGGTCGACGGTCTGCGACAGATGCTCGCACTCGTTGATCTCGCACAGCTCCGTTATCTGATCCTTTTCTCCTCCGTGGCGGGGTTCTATGGTAACCGCGGCCAGACTGATTACGCTGCCGGCAATGAGGTCCTCAACAAAGTGGCACACTGGATGAAGCACCACCATCCCCACGTGCATGTGCTGGCGCTCGATTGGGGTCCGTGGGATGGGGGCATGGTCACGCCGGCCCTCCGACGGCAGCTCGAACGCCATCATGTGCCTGTGATTCCGGTGGAAAGCGGCTCTCGTCTCCTGACTGACCTCTTAGAGGGACCTGAAGCGAGTGCATCCGGAGGCAACACGCCGCAGGTCGTGGTGGGGACACCCATTGCGCCGTCCTTGCGTCCGGCACCGCAAGAGGCAGTGACCTATCGGATTGCGCGTCGGCTGAGCCTATCGGCAAATCCTTTCCTGGCGGATCATGTCATCGGGGGACGCGCCGTGTTGCCAACCGTCTGTGCTGTAGCGTGGATGGCCAATGTATCTGAGCAGCTCTACCCGGGCTACTACGTGCAGCGTGTATCTGACTATCGCGTACTGAAAGGGATTGTCTTTGATGAAGGGCTGGCTGAGGAACATATCTTAGAGCTAGAAGTAAAACACTCAGATGTGGGCCTTCACTGTGATGCTCTCATTCGAAGCCAGGGGGGCAACGGGAGGCCGAGGTATCATTATCGGGCCCAGATTGCTCTACGGCGTGCGAACCAGCAGGCCGAACCTCCCATAAAGGGGCTCCCCGATCTCTCTGGGACAGAAGTGATCGCCGGTCGTGCGCTGTATGAGGATGGCACCCTGTTCCACGGCCCCAGTTTCCAGGGCATCGACTCGATCCTGCGGATGGACGAGGAGGGGCTGACTATGCGTTGCCATCTTCCCCGTCTGCCATGGGAGATGCAGGGGCAGTTCTACGCGCAGACTTTCAATCCCTTTGTCGTGGATGCTCAGCTCCAGAGCTTGCTGGTCTGGTCCAGACATTACCTAGGGGCCGCAGGGCTGCCTTTGCGGATCGCCGGTGGCACGCTTTACCGACCGCTGCACTTTGATGAGGTGACGTATGTGACGATGCGAGTGCGATCCCATAGCGTCCGGAATGTGGTGGCCGATGTCATGGTTCAAGATGAGCAAGGGGCCGTCATCATGGAGGTAGATGGTGCGGAGATCACCCTAAGCCCCAGGCTAGGCGAGCTGTTCCGGCAGAACCACCTGGCACCTTCGATGGTTGGGGGTGGCTAGATGCCCCGACTGCTGGTGCTTGATGTAAAAGGTGTCTTTGGCGATGGGCAGGGCCTTGCCGCCTTCAGCCGCAGCCTCTATGCGGGCCGTGGCCCCGAGAGGTTGGCGTGGGATTATGGTGCGGCCGCCCGGCTCGCTCACGAGGTGGTCTCGAGACTCGATGACACGGGCGTTCGGGACGATGCACTCAGGATAGGGATTGCTGCTGTGTCCGGCGAGCAGGCAGGGGAGGTGGCGCAATTCATTGGTGACGCTTTGCCAGGAGGGCCCCGAGCCTTTCATCAAAGGGATCTTCCCGAGGGACTGGCTACCTGTGCCGAATGGTTGGGGGGTGACATAGCGGACCTAGCGCTCCTGGTTCTCGGGGATGAGCAGTGTGTAGCTGTATTGACTCTCGCGCTGTTGGATAGGGCTCCAGCCGGGTGTGGTTATGCCTCCATCGACGTGACGGCTGGGGTTGAGCGCCCCACAGGCGAGGGCCTGGGCGCTGTGTTGGCGCAAGTGAACCTGTCTCCCTCCGATATTGGCTATCTGGAAGTTGCGTCCTGGCCACCCGATTCGGCCTTGGCCGAGACCTTCAGGCAAGGAGGCGAAGGGCTCACCTGTGCTGTGGGTAGCCTCGCGGGTACCATGGAACGCTGTGCTGGCTCTGCCTCTTTCCCTTGGGTCACTGCACTGCTCAAGGTCCTGATGAGTATGCAACAGCGTGTCCTGTATCCCTCGCCGGGATCGTTGCCCGGCGATGAACTCTGGGATGGGACGTCACTGTATGTGGTGCCTGAGGCCCGACCCTGGTTCCGTCAGCGCCCTGAGCACCCCCGGCGTGCGTTGTATCTTTACCCTTTAGCGTCCGGTGGGATGTACTGTGTCGTGTTTTCCGAACTGGGACCCGATCGACCCGCGGTGTTGCTTGTTCCCCGAGTACAAGAGCAGGATTGCGTGCTGTTGCCGGTGGTTGGGGAAACGGTGGCTGATCTCGTGAGAGGTATTCAGGATGTCCATCGCCGCCTGTCTGGCGGAGAGACTGCGGCTTCTCTGATGGAGCACACCATCGCGGTCTATCAAGCGCGACAACGGATGCCTCTGGCCGTCGTGCTCGTCGGTCACAATGGTTCGGAACTGGCACAGGAGACGGTGCGGGCACTGAAGGGGGTGGAGCGGAGCTTTGCCAGCGGCCGAGACTGGGTTACGCCGCGCGGAAGTGCCTTTTCCCCGCGGCCCTTGGGTGGACGTGGGGTTGCGATGGTATACCCTGGGGCCTTCAATGCCTATGTAGGTCTGGGACGTGATCTCTTTCAATACTTTCCATTTCTCCATGAGGTGGTGGGGGAGGTTCTGTCGGACTTAAGACGTGTCACAGCGGCCGATTACATCTATCCTCGGGCCCACACCATGTTGTCAGACGAGATGGTCCAGCAGTTGAGGAGGGCATTGGCCCGGGATCCTGTTGCGCTCATTGAATCTGGAACGGCGTTTGCCCTGGCTTACACTGAGATACTGCGGCGGGTGTTTCACGTGCGGGTTGCCTATGCCCTCGGTTACAGTCTGGGGGAGACCAGCATGTTGTGGTCCCTGCGGGTTTGGCAAGGGGGAGATCGCGCAAGTGAGGTGCTTCGTTCACTACCTTTGTTCAGGAGTGATCTGGCGGGGCCACGGCTGGCTGTGCGCAAAGCCTGGGGACTGGACGCTGAGGCACCTCTCGAGTGGGTGACCTGCCTACTCAAGGCGCCCCTGAGGGACGTTGAGGCGGTCGTCGCCACGGAGCCGCGGGTGTATATCACGTTGGTCAATCTCGTGGACGAAGTGGTGATCGCCGGGGATGCCAAAGGATGCCAGCGGGTGATCAAATCCCTCGGCTGTCATGCTTTGCCTGTACCTTTCGACACGGTCATCCACAATGAAGTGGTGCGGACCGAGTACGATCAACTGCTGACTCTGTACGATCACGCCATTCGCGAGCGACCTGGGATCACTTTTTTCTCAGCAGCTCACTATGCCCCCCTTGTGTTGGAGCGCGACGCCCTTGCCCATGCTATGGCTGAGATGTCCTGTCAGATGATTGACTTTCCGCGTTTGGTGGAGCGGGCCTACGCCGAAGGTGCGCGAGTCTTCGTGGAGGCGGGGCCTCAGGCGACTTC
>CAYLRT010000098.1:0-3818 GCA_964385885.1 uncultured Anaerolineales bacterium
TTGGACAAACGGTTGACCTTCAGTATAATGCCCCATGGATCGTCACGGCATGTGTTACCCGCGGAGGTTAGGATGTCAGAACCTGAATTCATCGCCGCACTGGATCAGGGCACCACAGGTACCCGTTGCATCCTCTTCAACCGCCAGGGCGAACCGGTGGTCTGGCACTACGAGGAACATCGCCAGATCTATCCCCGGCCGGGCTGGGTGGAACACGACCCGTTGGAGATCTGGGAGAAGACCCAACGCGTGATCCGCCAGACCCTCACTCAGGGCAACATCTCCAGTGGCAAGATCGCCGCGGTGGGCATCACCAACCAGCGGGAGACCACCGTGGTATGGGACCGCAGGACCGGTACCCCGCTTTACAACGCCATCGTCTGGCAGGACACGCGGACCAAGGAGATCTGTGACCGATTGGCGCAGGAAGGGGGACAGGACCGGTTCCGAGAGAAAGTGGGGCTGCCCCTGGCCACCTACTTCGCGGGCCCTAAGATCGTCTGGTTGCTCGAGAACGTGCCTGAGGTGCGCCAGGCCGCTGAGCGCGGAGATGCCCTGTTTGGTACCATCGACACCTGGATCATCTGGTGGCTCACCGGCGGCCCACATGGCGGCGTCCATATCACCGACGTCACCAACGCCAGCCGCACCATGCTGATGAACCTGCACACCCTGGCCTGGGATGAGGAGATCCTGCAGCTTCTCGGCATCCCGCGCGCCATGCTCCCCGCCATCCAGCCCTCGAGTGCCGCCAGGGCCTACGGCTTCACACAGCAACACGGACCGTTCGGAGAGCGCATCCCGGTCTGCGGTGACCTGGGCGACCAGCAGGCCGCCCTGGTGGGGCAGACCTGCTTCACGGCGGGCGAGGCCAAGAACACCTACGGCACCGGCTGCTTCATGCTGCTCAACACAGGCACGGAACCCGTGCCCTCCCGGCGCGGGTTGTTGACCACCGTCGCCTACCGGTTCGGAGATACCCCGGTAGTCTATGCGTTGGAGGGATCCATCGCGATCACCGGCGCCTTGGTCCAGTGGCTGCGTGACAATCTGGGGTTCTTCGACCGCGCTCCCCAGATCGAGGAGCTGGCCCGCCAGGTGGAGGACGCTGGCGGCATGTACATCGTCCCCGCTTTCTCGGGCCTGTTTGCGCCCTACTGGCGCAGCGATGCGCGGGGCGTCATGGTGGGCCTGACGCGGTACATCAACAAGTACCACATCTGCCGGGCGGCGCTGGAGGCCACGGCCTACCAGACCCGTGACGTGTTGGAGGCCATGGAGGCCGACTCCGGCGTGGCGCTCAAGACGCTGAAGGTCGATGGCGGGATGGTCGCCAATGAGCTGCTCATGCAGTTCCAGGCCGACATCCTCGACGTCCCGGTGGTCAGGCCCAAGGTCACGGAGACCACGGCCCTGGGCGCCGCCTATGCCGCCGGCCTGGCGGTGGGATTCTGGGAGAACCCCGAGGCTCTGCGTCAGAACTGGGGCGTGGACAGGATCTTCAAGCCACAGATGGCCCCCGCGCGGCGAGAGGCCCTCTATCGAGGTTGGAAGAAAGCGGTCGAGCGGACGTTCAACTGGGTTGAGGCATAACGTCCGGATCCCCACCATGTCAGCCAGTTCGGAACCCACACAGAAGACAGAGCGCCAGCGCCGCATTGAGGCGTTCATCCTGGACCTGGATGGCGTGCTGACCGACACAGCGGAGTATCACTTCCGGGCGTGGAAACGCCTGGCAGATGAGGAGGGCATCCCCTTTACGCGAGAGGACAACGAAGCCCTGCGGGGCGTCTCGCGGCGGCGCTCGTTGGAGATCCTGCTGGGCGACCACCTTCAACGCTACACCGAAGCCGAGTTCGAGGAGATGATGGCCCGCAAGAACCGCATGTATCAGGAGCTCCTGACACAGATCACCCAGGAGGACTTCCTGCCAGGGGCGCGAGAGCTGATGGCGGGGATCCGCCAGCGGGGTCTGAAGATGGCCATCGGCTCGGCCAGCAAGAACACCCGCACCGTCCTGGAGCGCCTGGGGATCCTGGACGCCTTTGATGTGATCGCCGACGGGTACAGCGTCACCCGGGGCAAACCGGCCCCCGATCTGTTCCTCTACGCCGCGGCGCAGATGGCGGTTGATCCCGCGCGGTGTGTCGTCGTGGAGGATGCCACCGCCGGTATCGATGCGGCCCTGGCTGCCGGCATGATCGCGGTGGGCATTGGGCCGTCGGAGCGCGTGGGACACGCGCACTTCCGGTATCCGAGCACAGCGGATATCAACCTGGATGAGATACTGGGCAGAGGCCCAGAATCCTGATGACGAGGTCATGACCATGCACGAACCTACTCATGAGGCCTACGATGTCGTGATCGTCGGAGCTGGCATCGTGGGCGCTATGGTCGCACGCGCACTTGCGAAGTACGACCTGCGGATCCTCTGGCTCGAGAAGGAGTCCGACATCTGCACCGGGGCCTCCTCCGCCAACTCCGCAATCATCCACGGAGGCTACGACGCCCTCCCCGGCACCCTGAAGGCAGCGATGAATGTACGGGGCAACGCTATGTGGGATGCGCTGGCCTCTGAGCTCCACTTCGACTTCGACCGCTGTGGCACCTACGTCGTGGCGGTGGGCGAGGAGGAGCGCCACGCGCTTCAGGAGCTCGAGAGGCGGGGGATTGCCAACGGTGTGCCGGTGGAGATCATCTCAGGCGAGGAGATGCGACGGCGGGAGCCCGCGATCAACCCCAATACGTCTGGGGCGCTCTATTGCCCCACCGGCGGCATCTGTGACCCCTGGGGGGCGACCATCGCTGCCGGGGAGAACGCCGTCATGAACGGCGTGACCCTGTTGCGCCGCACACGCTTCCAGGATTTCGTGTGGGACCCGGCGGACCCGCGCTGTATCGTCGGCGTCCGCACAAACCGCGGCGTCTTTCGCACCCGTTGGGTGGTCAACGCCGCGGGGTTGTACGCGGATGCCGTGATGCACAGGGCAGGCGTCCGCCCGGAGTTCACCATCACGCCGCGGCGGGGCGAGTACTACGTGTTGGACCAGAACCAGTTCCAGATCCACAATGTCCTCTTCCCCGTCCCCAGCGAGGTGAGCAAGGGCATCCTGGTGACGACGACCACGCACGGCAACGCCATCATTGGGCCGAACGCCCAGGAGATCGAGGACAAAGAGGATACTGCCGTGACCCCAGAGGGGCTCGACGAGGTGTGGCGTGGGGCTCAGAAGCTGGTGCCCTCCCTCAACCGCCGTCATGTCATCGCGATCTTTGCCGGCCTGCGCCCCGGGGGCAACGCCCCGTCGCCCAACCCGGCTATCGACTACCACCGGGATTTCGTCATCGAGATCCCTGATCAAGTGCGGGGCTTCGTCAACCTGGGCGGCATCGAATCGCCGGGGTTGACCGCGGCGCCCGCCATCGCCGAGCGAGTGGTTGAGATGCTGAGGGATGCCGGGGAGGAGCTGCGCGTGAAGAGGACATGGGACCCGATCCGGCCGGCAAGGCCGGTCTTTCGTCGCCTGTCCTACGAGCAACGGGCAGAGCTGGTGCGCCAGGACCCGCGCTATGGGCGCATCATCTGCCGCTGCGAGACCGTGACGGAGGGCGAGATTGTCGCGGCGATCCACGCCCCAATTCCGGCGGACACCTACGACGCCATCAAGCGGCGGACCTGGCTGGGTACAGGACGCTGCCAGGGCGCGTTTGACATGCCAAGAGTGGTCGAGATCCTGGCGCGGGAGCTCCCCGTGGATCCCCTACAGGTGACCAAGAAGGGCCCCGGTTCGGAGTTTCTCGCCCGTGAGACCAAGGAT
>CAYLRT010000098.1:3918-5741 GCA_964385885.1 uncultured Anaerolineales bacterium
GGCCACGGAGGATGCGGGATGAAAGAGCGCTATGATGTCATCGTCATCGGCAGCGGTCCGGGAGGGCTGGCGGCCGCCATTGCTGCCAGGAAGGCGGGTGCCGAGGATGTCCTGATCATCGAGCGGGACCTGGAACTCGGGGGCATCCTGCTCCAGTGCATCCACAATGGTTTTGGCGTCGAGGTCTTTGGCGAGGACCTGCCAGGGCCCAGCTACGCCCAGCGTTTCATTCAGCAGGCCCGTGAGGTGGGTGTCGAGGCCCTGACCGACACCATGGTGCTCGACGTCACCTCCGATCGCAGGATCTACGCCAGCAGTACGCGCCATGGGCTGCTGGCCCTGGACGCGAAGGCCCTGGTCCTGGCCATGGGGTGCCGGGAGCGGACGCGCGCCCAGATTGGGATCCCCGGCCCGCGACCCGCAGGCGTGTACACGGCGGGCACGGCCCAACGCTGGGTCAACGTGGAGGGCTACATGCCCGGCGAGCGCGTCGTCATCCTGGGCTCGGGCGACATCGGCATGATCATGGCGCGGCGGCTGACCTTTGAGGGCGCCAGGGTCGAACGGGTCCTCGAGGTCATGCCCTATCTGTCTGGCCTGAGCCGTAACTATGTGCAGTGTCTGCTCGACTTCGATATCCCATTACAGCTTCGTCACACGGTCAAGCGCGTCCTCGGCCACAAGCGGGTGGAGGCCGTCGAGGCTGTGGCCGTCGACGACCGATGGCGGCCCATCGCCGGCACCGAGGAGATCATCCCGTGCGATACCCTCTTGCTGTCTGTGGGGCTGATCCCCGAGAACGAGCTGTCCCAGAAGGCCGGGGTCCCACTGCACCCCATCACAAGGGGGCCGGTGGTCGACGAGCGCTTCCAGACCCGTGTTCCCGGCATCTATGCGGCCGGTAACGTGGTCCATGTCTATGACCTGGTCGATTGGGTCACCGAGGCGGGCACGATCGCCGGCGAGGAGGCCGCCCGTCATGCCCTGGAGGGGAGGCCCCCGGCGATGCGGCCCGCCGTGCCCACCCTGCCTGGAGATAACGTGCGGTACATCGTCCCCCAACTCGTGCACGCCGACACCCTGAAAGAGCGCCCTGTCAAGCTCCAGATGCGTGTGACGCGGCCTATCGAGCGTCCAGTGCGGATCGAGGCCTGGGATGGCGACACCCGTATCGCCCGCCAGGGGGCCCGCTACGCAAGGCCGGGCGAGATGATCAGTCTCACTCTGCGCGAACGCCATTATGACCAGGTGAGCCGTGCCAGGGAGCTGCGGGTCAGCATCGTGCCGCGGGAGAGCTAACGGAGGTAGACGGAGAGAACCATGACAGCAGTCACCGAAGAGATGATCTGTATCACATGTCCTATGGGCTGCACCCTGCGCGTCACGCACGAGGGCGACAAGGTGATCCGCGTAGAGGGCAACGCCTGCCCACGGGGTGCGGTCTACGCAGAACGTGAGCTCAAGGACCCCCGACGCATGGTGGCGACCACGGTGCGCGTCAGGCATGGGTTCCATCCCCTGGTACCGGTCTACACGGCGGAGCCATTTCCGAAGCCGCTGATCTTTTCACTCCTGCAGAAGCTGCGTGAGATCGAGGTAGAGGCTCCGGTCAAGATGAACCAGGTGATCCTGGCGGATGCGTTGGGGACCGGCATCGACGTCATAGCCAGTCGGGATATGCCGCGTCAGTCCCAGTCCGCTTGAGCAAATCCATCGAACGTCTCGCATGAAACCCAACGGATAGAAGGAGGTGTAGAGATGACGGCTTCGGACAAACCACTTCTCGCAGGGCCTGAGGATACAGAGCCCGAGGATACGGGGCC
>CAYLRT010000098.1:5841-10329 GCA_964385885.1 uncultured Anaerolineales bacterium
GCCCGAGGATACGGGGCCTGAATATCAGGACAGTAAGAGGAAACAGGTCACCCCCATCCGCAAACCCGATCAGCCCTACAACATCCTCATCATCAACTCGGACACCTTCCGCTATGATAACCTCTTTGACCGTGCGGCCATGCCGGTCCACACGCCCAATCTGGACGCCTTCGCCCGGCGCGCCGTGAGCATGTCGAGGTTCTACACGGGCAGTTTCCCCACGATCCCCGAACGCACCGATCTCATCTCGGGCCGGTACGGGTGGCCCTGGTACCCCTGGCGTCAGTTGAACGAGGCGAACCTGATGCCCCAGCTCCTCAACCAACATGGCTATGTGACCCAACTCATCTGTGACTGTCCGCATCTGTTCAATACCGGCTTCAATCGGGTGTTCAATGCGGCGTACCAGATCCGCGGACAGGAGGGGGATATCCACCTGCTCCATATGAACGATCCGATCGTGGAGGTCGTGCCTCGGGAGAAGACCCGTTTCGGGCACCATTTCCAGGGTCACATCCTGGCCGACCTGCACCGCTGGACCAACCGCTATTCGCACTGTGAGGCCGAGACCTTCCCCCATCGCACCGGTGAGGTGGTGATACGCTGGCTCGAGGAGAATGATCAATACCGACCGTTCTTCCTCTGGGTGGACTTCTTCGATCCCCACGAGCCGTGGGACCCGCCGGAGTATCTGGTGCGCACCTATGACCCAGACTACACTGGCATCCCTATGATCCACCCCAACTATGGCAAGGCCGAGGATTACACGCCAGAGGAGCTCCGGAACCTTCGGGCGCACTACTGCGCCGAGGCCCAGTTGGTGGATCGCTGGGTCGGGCGAATCCTGCAGAAACTGGATGATCTGGATCTGTGGGACCGCACCATCGTCATCTTCACCACCGATCACGGGATCAGCCTGGGGGAGCACAATCGCACGGGCAAGAGCAACATCAATCCCAACGATGATCGCTACTGGCCCCTCTATCCCGAGATCACCCACATCCCCTTCCTCATCGCCGCCCCGGGGCTGCCGCAGGGCACCACCGTCGACGTGCTGGCACAGCCGGCCGACATTCTGCCCACATTGATCGACCTCAACGGCCTGGACGTGGTCCCGCCTGCTCCGTTCCACGGTCGCTCCTTCGCCCCGGCGCTGCGAGGCGAGGCCCAACCGTCCGCAAGGTCCTATGTCATCAGCGGCTGTTACCTGAGACAGGAGGATGGGCACGTGGTGAAGGAGGCCGTCACGCCAGCCCTCTACACCCGTCGCTGGGCCTACGTGCCCATTGGGCCCGAAGGAGGGAAGGAGCTCTTCGATCTCCAGGGCGATCCCCTGGCGGAACACAATGTGATCGCCGACCACCCCGACGTGGCCCGGGAGCTGCACGCCATGCTGATCGCGTGGCTGGAGGAGGTTCAGGCCCCAGACGAAGTCATTGCCATGTTGTCCTGATGTGGGGGCGGTACGGCCCTCCGGGCAAAGGCGACGTCCGATGTGCCCACAGGAGATGCTGGCGCTCCTGTCCCCTGGGCTGTAGACTGTGCGCTTGCGCTCTGTGACCGGGATGTGGAGATGGCTGGGAGGTGATGTATGAACGTCATAGTGATTGTCAATGATACGTTTCGACGGGATCACCTGGGGTGCTACGGCTCCTCGTGGGTCCACACCCCTAACCTGGATGCCTTTGCCGAGCGCTCGGCGGTCTTCGACCAGTACACCATCGCCTCATACCCTACTGTCCCCAACCGATGGGATATGGCAGTGGGCCGCTTTGGCTTCCCCACGCGAAGCTGGGAGCCGCTGCGCCGTGGTGACGTCACCCTGGCCCAGGTCCTGGCCCAACATGGCGTGCACACGCAGATGATCTGGGATACCCCCATGCTGGGGCTGCATGATTACAACTACACCCGGGGCTTCAAGGGTGTGAGCTTCGTTCATGGCCAGAAGGGTGACCCCTGGATCACGGCGCCTGACCTGCCGATCCGTTTCCCCGCCCAGCCCCACAAGATCAAGAATCTCCCCAGCCTGGCGGGGTACCTGCGCAACCACTTCGACCGACGGCATGAGCGCGAGTACTGTGTGGCGCGCACCATGACGGAGGCTATCGAATGGCTGGAGACCAACGCTGGCCATGAGCGTTTCTTCCTTTACGTCGATATGTGGGATCCTCATGAGCCCTTCGATAGTCCCTGGTACGACTACGGACGCTACGCGGATCCGAACTACAGGGGTGACCAGATCAACTACCCGCAGTACGGACGGCCGACCTACATGACGTCGGAGGAACATCAAAATGTACGAGCGCTCTACGCCGGGTGTGTCACGTTGGTGGATCGATGGGTGGGGCATTTCCTGGACATGGCAGAGCGCCTGGGCCTGTTTCGGAACACCCTGATCATCTGGACCACAGACCACGGGCATCTCTTCGGCGAACACGACCTGCAGGGGAAGCCGGGTGCTGAAATGGGCCGGCTTTACGAGGTAACCACGCGCATCCCCCTGCTGGTCTACCATCCCGAGGGCTTAGGGGCAGGGATGCATGTGCCGGGTATCGTGCAGCCCCCCGACCTGTTCCCCTCCATCCTGGAGTTCATGGGGATTCCGGTGCCCCCTGGGGTGGAGGGACGCTCCTTCTGGCCTTTGGTGGAGGGGCAGGCTGAGGGACGGACCTATGCCTTCTCCAACCGCTATCCCCAGAGCACCGGCCAGGTGGGGGGTGCTGCGTTCGACGGGTGGGTGGGATCAGACCGGGTGGTGGAACCGGCCACGGTCACCGACGACACCTGGGCCTTCATCTGCATGCCCGAGGGACTTCCGTCGGAGCTATACAATCTGCGGGAGGATCCCGCTCAGACCCACAACGTGATCGACGCGTACCCTGATGTGGCGAACAGGATGCGGGACGCGTGGCTCACGTTCCTCCGCACGCATGGGGCCTCAGAGGAACGCATCAGGCCGTTTGTGGAAGGAATCACAGACATTCACACCCCCTTGGACAGTGAACTCTATGCCTTCAGGGATGACCTGGGGCAGTGGATCGCGTTCCCAACCGAAGAGGAAGCTCGCGCGGCCGCGTATCAAGAGAACGCACCCGGGCCGAGGCGAAGGGTCACGCCAATACGGTTCGGTGAGCTCCTCTCTGACAACCCGAGGAACCTGATCCATCTCTTTGATCAATACTACTGGGCTGAGGATCTGGCCTGACCCTGGAGAGTATCCAGAGCGACAATGCCTAGCAAGTTGGGAATTCACGCCATTATGCCCGGGGAGACCCCGGCGGTCATGCGCCAATTGCAGGCGGCCGGGGCTCACCTGTGCACCGTCAAAGCCGTCTCCTCCGTGGGATGGCTGCGAGAGGTCAAGGATCTCGACCCTCACACGGTCACGGTGGCGCGCTTCATGCGTGGCACTGACCCCGGCGTAAACGTGGAGGGCCCCGCACTGGATGGGAACCTGCGCGAGAGCGCCCGGCGTGTCATGGACAGCCTTCTGCCACGGTGGGAGCAGCATCGGGCCTATGTCGATTACTGGGAGATCATCAACGAACAGGACCCGGTGGGCGTCGATGGGCACCGCCGACTCGCCGAGTTCATGGGATACTGCATGGAGATCGCTGAGCGTGAGGGGTATCACCTGGCGCTCTTCTCCTACAGCATGGGTGTGCCCGAGTGGCAGGAGATGGAGGCTGTGGTCGAGACGGGGGTCTTTGCTCAGGCGAAGGCCGGCGGGCACGCCCTGGCCCTGCACGAGTACGCCTATCCCATGGATCGTTGGTTCGGCGAGCCCCTTCCCGGGCGGCCGGCGTACCCCGACCGTGGACCGTTGGCCTGTCGCTACCGCTGGTGGTATGAGGACTTCCTGATCCCACGGGGGGAGGTGATCCCTCTCCTGTTGACTGAGGTCAATGTGGCTCATCCTCTCCCGTTGTTGTCTACCGAGGAGTGGTTGGCCCAGATCACCTGGTATGACCATCAACTGCGCCGCGATTGCTATGTCATCGGGGCTCACCTCTTCACCCTGGGGAGCGCCGGGGCCTGGCCCGAATATGACTTCGCCCGCTTCCTTCCTGAGTTGATCGCCTACATCATCGCCGCAAAGGACGTTCAGGATGAGGAGCCCTCTCCCACACCGGCACCTCCCAGCCCGCCTCAGGCGCCAGTCCAGGCTCCACGGGAGGCGTACAGCCGTCACTATCTCCTGTTTCCCCAGAACGCTACCTGGCGCTGGATCGCGGCCTGCAGGCGCTACTGGGAGACCTTCAAGGTGACCATCGGGTTCAGTGCGGATGACGCAGCCTACGGGCCAGGTCTCACAGAGCGCGCCGTGACTGTGGTTAACCCGCAGGCATGGGAGGACGGTATCGAGGCCTTCTTCGAGACCTATTACCCCGGCGTGCGCTATGACCCCGTGGTGGCCGAGACCCCCGAGGAGCTTCAGGCACTGCTCGACCGACGCGTAGACCTGGGGCGGCGGTTTGGCTGAGCGCC
>CAYLRT010000099.1:0-5068 GCA_964385885.1 uncultured Anaerolineales bacterium
GGATCTCGTCAAGCACAGGCTGGAACAAAAACGCCGGCAGGACGATCTTCATAGGCATTTTTACCCGGTGTCTCACCCGTGGGGACCTCGCAACCAGCATACCCATTTCACCTTGCTGGGCAAGCCTCACCGCCTCTATGGCCGATATTGTATCCTTCGCTCATGAAATATGATGGGCGGAGGCGAGGGCACGCGCCAGGTCAAGCGGCCGGTCAGCGAGGACGCCAGGCTCTGAGGACTGAATAGCGCTCCAACGGGTGACGGCCTGATGGACCAGGGCCTGAGCCCCGGTAGTGGAGGGGAGCGCCAGTGCCTGGTGTACTTGCCGCCGCACCCTCCGGAACATGCGTCCCAGGTAGCTGGTGGTGCGGAGCGTTGTAGCGGGCTACTCCAGTCAGTATGACAACATCCTGTCGGATGGACAAGCCCAGCGGCTAAGGCGCCGGCCCCTCGGAGAGGAGGCTGCCCCATAACTACAACGGCATGTAGGACAGGCTTTCCAGCCTGTCCGGACAGCCTAGAAAGGCTGTCCCACAACTACGATAGCATAGTGGACGCACTCTTACAGCTCCGAAGCCACGCCTTGGAAGGCGTGCCTGTCCCTAGTCTCTGCCCTTTTTCCTGACTAAAAGATACAGTACCGTATGGCCCGCCCTGTCTTTCCGGATGCCCTGGGTGTGCTATCATTGCTGTCACGGAGGTCACATGGCGAAGGCCTACATCGTGCACTATGGGGAGTTAGGGCTCAAGGGACGTAATCGGATCCACTTCGAGCAGCAGTTGGTCCGCAACATCCGGCGTGTGCTGCATGACCTGGGGCCGGTGGAGGTCAGCCGCTTCCACAGCCACATCACTGTGACCGTCGATGACGACGCGAGTGCTCCGGCCGCAGAGGAACGCCTGCGATGGATCCCCGGCATCGCGTACCTGGCCCCCGTCTACCCTACGACGTTGGAGATCGAAGCCATCAAGGCCGCGGCGCTGGAGGCGTCGAGGCGGGTGCTGACACCAGAGACCAGCTTTCGGGTCCGGGCCAGCCGCGGGTACAAGGAGTTCCCGCTCACGTCGCCCGAGATTGAGCGCGAGGTCGGAGCCTATCTGGTGGAGGCCACAGGGGCGCCGGTCGACCTCCACCAGCCCGACGTGACCGTGACCATCCAGGTCTATCGCGATGCAGCCTATGTCTTCGCCGGGCGTATCCGCGGCATCGGAGGCCTGCCGGTCGGCTCAAGCGGCCGGGTGATGGTCCTGCTCTCCGGCGGCATTGACTCACCCGTCGCTGCCCACATGATTCTCAGGCGGGGATGCACCGTCGACTTTGTCCACTTCCATCTCCTGCGGGGCAGGGAACGTATCCATCGGGCCAAAGTGGTCACCCTGGCCCGTCAGGTGCTGGCACCGCATCGCCTCAACGCCAGGCTCTACATGGTATCCGCAGCGCCCTTCGAGGCCGCGATGGCCTCGCTGGACTCCCGCGTAGCAACCGTGGTGTTCCGACGTTTCATCATGCAGGTGGCGGAGCGGTTGGCCACAGGGCGACAGGCCCTGGCCCTGGTCACCGGTGAGAGCATCGGACAGGTCGCCTCGCAGACCCTCCAGAATATCAATCTGATCTCTCGGGCCACATACCTCCCCATCCTGCGCCCGCTCATCGCCATGGACAAGCAGGAGATCATCGACATCGCCAGGGAGATCGGCACCTACGAGACCTCCATCGAGCCCTATCAGGACCCCTGTTCACTGCACGCCAGGCGTCCTGCGACGTGGGCCAAACTTGAGAACGTGCTCGCCGTGGAGGACGAGATCGAGATGCAGAAGCTGGTCGAGGACACCCTGGCGCACCACGTTGAGGAGATCCGCATCCAGTTCAACGCGGCGCCCTCGCGCGCCGAGGAAGTCACTCTCCAGGGATCATCCAGCGAGGATAGGCCATGATGGACACGCGTGCTTTTCTCTCTGCGTTGGACGAAGCGGGCGAGCTGTTGCACGTCACCGAACCTGTTGCGCCTCAGTTCGAGGTGGCAGCGCACATCGCACGCCATGACGGGCAGGCCCTCCTGTTCGAGCACCTCAAAGGGTATCCCGGTTGGCGGATGGCTGCCGGTTACGTGTCTCAACGGGAGCACTTCGCGCGGGCTCTGGGATGCAGCAAGGACGCACTCATGACCCGCATGATCGAGGCGCTGAACCACCCAACCGCGCCATCCCAGGTGGAACGCGCCCCCTGTCAGGAAGTCATCATAGACGACGTAGATCTGGCAAAGGTGCCCATCCCGCGCTATCACCCGGAGGACGGTGGCCCCTACATCACCACCGGCGTGGCTGTCATCTGGGACCCCGACTATGGGCGCAATCTGTCGTTCCACCGCCTGATGCGGATCGGCAAAGATACCCTGGTGGGGCGCATCGTGGAGCGGCGGGGGACCGACACCGCCTGGCACAAATACCCGGAGGGGCTGCCCATGGCCGTGTGCATCGGGCTGCCCCCCCATATCCTGCTGGCTGCGGCTATGTCGCCCCCAAAGGGCGTCGACGAACTCGGCATCGCCAACACCATGGCACCCACCGCGGTGGTTCGGGCCTATTCCCAACCCCTGGAGATCCCCGCCAGCGCCGAGTTGGTGCTTGAGGGCGTCCTCACGCACGAGCTCGCACCTGAAGGGCCGTTCCCCGACCTGACGGGGACTATGGACAGTGTGCGGGAACAACCCATCTTCCGGGTCACCGCCATCACCCATCGACGCGACCCCATCTTCCACGCCCTGCTGCCGGCCGGGATGGAGCACAAGAACCTGATGGGCATGCCGCGCGAACCGACGATCTACGCCGAGGTCAGCAAGGTGACGCGCTGTACCGGGGTGCGCATCACGCCCGGTGGCTGTTCATGGCTCCACGCCGTCATCCAGATCGATGCCCAGGGGCCCGATGACGCACGGCGCGCCATCGAGGCCGCGTTCCGAGGTCATACCTCGCTGAAGCACGTGGTGATCGTCGATACCGACATTGACATCGACGATCCCCAGGACGTCGAATGGGCCATCGCTACCCGCTTTCAGGCGGACCGCGACCTGATGGTCTTTCCCGATCAACCCAGCTCCAGCCTCGATCCAAGCGCGCGCCAGGTGCCAGGCCAGAAAGCCCGGACCGCCAAGATGGGACTCGATGCTACAATTCCCTGGGGGGAACCGAAAGAGGGTTATCAGCGTATCTCATACATGTGAGATCCACAGGTCGACCAAGGAGGCGTTGTCATGACGTTCATAGAGAAGTTGAATCGCGTGATCATCGTCGTGCTCTGTCTGGTATTGATCGTTTTGCTCAGCCTGGTGTTTGTCTTCCCCCACATCACTCTGACGATCCTGGGGGATTGGTTCATGGGATGGGGGCGCTATTTCAGGTCGGCGGTGCCCTGGCTCCGCGTGGCAGTGGGAATCGTTCTCGCCCTCGTCACTGACCTTATACTCGCGCTGCTAATCATCCTCGAGCTCCGTCCCCAACGGGGGCGCTACCTGCGTGTGCAACAGGTCGCTGGCGGGTTGGCCCACGTCAACATCGACAGCGTGATCAAATTACTCCAGCATCGTCTGGCTCCCCTGCCCGATGTCGCCAAGGTCACCCCCCACGTGTGGGCCAAAGGGCGGAAGGTCGCCGTCCGCGTCGATGTCGGTGTAGGGCCGGAGACCAACATTCCAAACGCCGCGGCTGAAATGATCGAGGTGATCCAGCGCGCCCTGACGGAGGAGCTGGGATTGGAGATCGCTGGTCAGCCGGAGTTACGTGTGACAGTGGTCTCTCAGAAGGGGAAGATCCCCGCACCCAAGGTAGAGGCCCAACCCCAGCCGTCCGTGTTCCCGCCGGAGATCCCACCTGCTATGCCCGAGGAAAAGCCCTCCGGTGAGGAAAGCGACAACGCGTGAGCGAGGCCACAACGCTATCGCCCGAGGCTTTGATCGAGGCTCTGCTCTTCGCATCACCACAGCCGCTCTCGATTGCGGAGTTGAGCCGGGCCCTGAGCCTCTCGGCGGATGAACTGACAGCGCATATCACGGCACTGGAGAGCCAGCTCGCGACCCGCGGTCTCCGTGTCACACGGCACGGAGACCGCCTGCAGCTTGTCACGGCCCCGGAGGCCGCACCCTATATCGAGGCCATGCTGGGCCTTGAGGTGACGCTGCGCCTGAGCCGTGCGGCACTGGAGACCCTTTCCATTATCGCTTACGCGCAGCCCATCACCCGTCCCCAGATCGAGGCTATCCGCGGCGTCAGTTCCGACAGCCCGCTGCGCACCCTGCTGGCCGCCGGACTGATCGAGGAATTGGGACGGGCCGAGGCATTGGGACGTCCCATCCTCTACGGCACTACTTTCGAATTTCTCCAGCTCTTTGGGCTGCGGAGCGTAGAGGATCTTCCACCTCTCACCAAAGGCGAGGGGGATGCTTCCCCATCCCAGACACCCGTGGAGTCCTGACCCTCGCTTACGACGCTCGACAACAGTGAGTGTTTTTGGCACTCGCCAACAGTGAACAGTCATCGACACCATGCCCGTTGGCACACATGATGAGCTTCTTGAGACGATCTTTCAGCCTGGTGACCCTGCTCTTGGTGGCACTCTCGCTCAGCAGCGGGGGAACCATCCGCGCACAGACGCTCACGGAGGCCACTGGCATCTACTACATTGGCCCCGAGGACATCCTTGCTGCCGCCATTGACCTGGCTGCTCCCTACGTGGTCAGGGTAGACCAACCAAACCTGGCTCAGGTGATCGTCATCAACAATGCACCCATCAAAGAGACCCTGCGCACCTTCGGTCCGGAGATCCAGCGTGGCAGTTTGGGGTTGGTACTCTTCACCGGGCCACTGTTCCCCCAGGACATTGACGACCTGCGGGTACTTCTGGGCTTCAGCACTTTCGGCATGGCCACGACGTCGGCGTCTGCCGATGTCGAGAGCCTGACCACAGACGATCCGCTGGTGGGTGCTATCCCGTGGCGCACCGCACCACCGATCCAGGCCCGCACTGTGCTCACCAACCCCAACCTGCTGGAACCCCTGATCACCACCCAGGTGG
>CAYLRT010000099.1:5168-8471 GCA_964385885.1 uncultured Anaerolineales bacterium
CGCACTGTGCTCACCAACCCCAACCTGCTGGAACCCCTGATCACCACCCAGGTGGGGGAGGGTCTCATCCAGCGCGTTAGAGGCCGAGAGGCCACCCAGGTCTATCTGGTGGGCGGATGGATGGGGCATCCGAGCAACGAGGATTGGCGTGAGTGGCCCTACTTCAACTATCTGATCTATCGCCTGATCATCCAGGCAGCAGGGGATCGTACCCCCCTCAGCTTTGCCGACTATCCCCCCGCGCCAACGCCAGAGCGGGACATACGATGGGGGATCGCAGGCGTGGGCCTCGCCGTCATGCTGATTATCCTTGGACTCTATCATAGCGCTCGCCGTCGTCTCTTCCTCAATCCACCCGAGTCCGTGCTGCGCCTTGGCGCCCCCAAGGAGCCCAAATGGCACGATGTCGGGTTTCACCGCCCCCTGGCGGGCTTCCTGGCCCTCATGCCTATCAGCCTGCTCCTGATCATCCCCGTGCTGTATTTCGAGGGCCGCATCGTGCCCCAACGCCTCATCGCCAACCCGCACGCCTTCGCCTATTGGACCCAGGTGCGCTATTGGCTGGCCATAGTCTGGCTGCTGGTAGACGCCGGCACCGGGGTAGCTGGAGTGCGTTACTTCAGCCTGCTCCACCGGCGAACTCCCAACATGGCCACCCAGTTCTTCCAGTTCTACACATGGTGGCAGATCCTCAGCAGCACCGCGCAGTTGGGACTGATCTGTTTCATGGTAGCGGGCGGGCTGCCCGCCATCGGCATGGCCCACCTGAGCTACATCCTCCTGGCCCGGGCGCTTCTACATTTCCCGGGCTTTTTCGGTGTGCTGCGTCTGGCCCTGCGCGCTCGTCAGAGGTTCGACTTCGAACAGTTTCTCGGGGCGTGGCATATCGTCGTGTCACTCGCATGCCAGATGGGAGCCGTCCTCACCATCCAGAGATGGCATCCACAAGCCCCGGAGGTGGGGGCAGGCATTGCCAATGTGCTGGGATTGGCCGTGGGTCTATACGTAGGTGAAATCGCGACGTTCTTCATGGCCATGCTGCTCCACCGTCGCGATGGGCAACACCTGAGAACGATCCTCATTCCGGCATTCGATCCGCAGGTCACACGCAGGGCTCTCAGCTTCGGTGTGCCCTGGGCTCTGGCCTCCGCCCTTCCCCTCCTGGGGGCCGTTATCCAGAGCCACACCATCGCCTCGATCGACGGGAGCCTGTCCTCCCCCCTGCTCTTCCTGGTGTTGGCCCCCCTCACCCTGGGGGGATACCGCATCCTGCTGGACAGCCTCTACGCGGACCTGCTGCCTTCGCTCTGCGAAGCAAAGGCCCTGGGATACACCACGCTGCTCCGTTATTACCTGAGCCAGGGCATCAAATACGGTGTGTGGTTCAGTCTCTTCATCCTGGTTGCGTTCACCACCGTGGGACACCACCTGGTAGCCACCCTGGACATCCCGGCACTTCCTGTCCAATGGCTGCCGATGTTGCTGATCTGGGGAGCCCTGCGCTGGGCTGTCTGGCTGCCCGACCGCATGCTAGAGGCAGCCGGTCGTCCCGGGGCGCTGCTGGCAGTCAATCTGGTGGAGCAAACGATGGCCACTGGCGGTATCCTGCTGCTGGGCCACTTCGGGGGTGGTCAGAGTGACATCCCCTGGATCTACGGCCTCGCATTAACACTCCGCCTGATCACGACGTGGGCTTTGGCCAGCCGGTCGCTGGTACGCCCGGCCATCACCGTGTGGCAGACCCTGGTGGCGCCAGGACTCGCCAGCTTAGCGCTTCTGGCGCTGTTCGCAGCGGCACAGGGCTGGGAGGCCACGGAGGTGCTCCTGAACTCACCACCGCTCATCGCACTTACCCTGCCTCCCTTGCTCCTCCTCTATAGCCTCTTGACCGCGCTGGCCGGAGGATGGGATGCACAGGCTCTTACCGAGGCCGAGAAGGCGGTCCAATTGAGCGGCCTCGGATGGCCGTTCGCATGGGTCTGGCTGCAAGCCATCCGCCTGGGGGCCTCGCTCTCTCCCCTGCGCGATCGGGTCACGTTCGGCCTCTACGCCCTGGCGGCTGAGGAAGCCAGGGCCCTCAGCGCGGCCCAGAGATCCCCAAGCCGGACCCCACCCACAAAGGCCTAATCCACGTCGGCGTGAGTTCGCCAGACCTTGACCCAGGGTCCCTCGACGCGCACCAGGTCGCCGGTCCCGATCGCCTCCATTGGGATCTGATCCACCATGGGGATATCGCTGATGATCGCCCCCACGGCAACGATGGGCTCACTCTCGGTGTTGAGGATCGCGGCTGGCGCCAGCCCATTTGCCGCCAGCTCATAGAGCACATAGGAGCCCACCGTGCTCCCCTTCCCTGTGGGGAAGACCAGAACCCGGCCAGCGACACTTACCCCTTCCAGGGGATGTCCGCGCTCGGTCACTATCCCGGTCTTGCCATCTACTCCACCCAGGAAACCGATGGGCTCTGGCGAGACCAACGCGTGCCCCTCCGCAGTGCCCTGTTTGATAACGCGCCCCTCAAGGACAAGATCGGGCGGCGGCCGGTGATCACCCATCGGACAACTCCCCACGGATCGCTGTGGTCACACAGGCTTGAAGGGACGCGAAGCGCACCCCGACACGTGCCAGGTTGCGCAGATAAAAGGCCCCCTTAGCCGAGGGTGTCATCACAGTCTCGAACCCCAGGGTCCGCACCGGCGCGATGGCGAGACAGGCATCAGCAAACACGCTACCGCCGGCGGCCTCGATCTCAGACACCCAGCCCGCGTGCATGGCTGCCTCCTTCACCGGACGGGCACACGTCAGCCACAGGGGGACACGGAGCGTCCGGCCTCTGACCCGCTCCGCCACACGCTCGATCTCGGCCAGCGAGGCATGCGGGCATCCGATCCACACCAGGTCGATCCTCTGGACCGGATCGCTGAGCATGACGTACCCCTGAGCCAGATCATCGACCACCAGGCGCTCAAGTTGACGATGGGAAGGTGGACGCTGAAGCTCTGCCTCTGGGGTCAACTCTGCGACGTGATAGAGCGCAACCGCGCCTGTGGCAGCCATGGCTGCCCCCAGGGCCTTCAGTTTCTCCTCCCACAGGGGATCCTCCTGCGTAAGGGGCAGGCCGCTGAACCAGGGCACGCCCCGTTTCACGGCACCGCCGACCACGGCCCCCAGGGCACTGTAATCGGAGATCTCACGGACGGCTGTACGCACCTCAACCCACGAGGTAGGACGGCGATTTTCCTCCAGATGCAGGCCATAGGCCGCAGTCCGCCCGGTCAGGGCCGCCGCGATCGCACCCGGTCC
>CAYLRT010000099.1:8571-10100 GCA_964385885.1 uncultured Anaerolineales bacterium
GTCCCCGTCCATCGCGAACTGTTTCAAGGGTTGCTCCATCAGGTCAGCCTCGAACACTGCCGCCACCGGGAAACCCACCCGTAACGAGACCTCGGCTGAGGCTCCCGCCGCCTCGTACAACCGCACGATCACGGCATCGTCGTCCTCGGCCTTCTTGACAGCCTCGATGATGACGTTGGGGTTATCCAGGGATAGCCATGAGTTGACCCTGGGGGCTGAACCTGACTGCGGTTCGACCGGCATGACCTGCAGCGGCACATTGAGGGCGTAAGCCGCCTGGATCACACCCCCCGCCACGGCATCCCCAGGATGGGGGAAGAGCGCATAGGTGAAAGTATGATCGGCCTGATCCGTGAAGCCTAGATGCGGTTCACCGGGTGGGAAAGTCTGATCCACATAGCGGTTGCTCCCCGGGTAGGGCACACTGCGCAACAGGTTCAGGTCGATCGTATGGCCCTTGACCTTGTGCCCGTACTTCGAGTCGTTAAGCAGTGCGACGCCGAAATCACGTTGCGAGAGATCCACCCACTTGTGGGCCGGCACCTCGTCCCGCGCCAGGTCCCAGGTGGTGTTACGGTGCGTCGGGCGGCGGACATGTCCAAACTGGATCTCGTAGGTGGCCTCATCAGCACGCACGGCCAGCGGGAAGCGTACCCGCAACATGGTGCGTGTCTCCCGCCATCTGAGGTGGGTGACGAAGTCCAGGCGGGGGCTGCCTGCGGTCAACACGATCTCCTGCTGGAGCTCAGAGTGTCCAATCCGATACACCTGGGTCAGCATGGCCTTGGGGCCCACCACCCGGGCCTGCGAGCTCACCAGCGTCAGCCTGCGCGGGGCCTGTTCGGCATAGTCCATGGGGAAATCCCAGGCGTCGCCAGGGTCGGTGAACACCACCAGATCATTGGCCCGCTCGCCGGCTGGGATCAACTCACGCCCCAGACGTTTGTCGTACAGCGAGAGGATCGCACCATCGTCGCCGAACTCCACACGCAGCACGTCATTTTCCAGATGGTTAGGCATGGCCACAACCGGCGCCGGCTCCGGCCCCTGCTCTGCCAGATCCAGGACCGTATACCCCATACCCGGGGCCTCCACGAAAGCCCAGACATCCTCCACCTGAAGCCACTCGGCCCGCGGCCAGGAGAGCGAGTTGTAGACAACAACCGGACGTTGCATACCTTCCGTGTCTATCCCACGGGCCAGGACCGCTTGCCGCTCAACCGTATTCCGCTCCACCTCCTGTAGAAGGACGGCATAGCGCGCCAGGCTCTCGTCGTAGACCCGCTTGATCGAGGATCCTGGCAGGATATCGTGGAACTGATAGAGCAGCACCTCGCGCCAGATCTCCAGCAGGCGCGAGGCCGGATAAGGAACAGCCCCAGTGAGATTCGCAAGCACACCGTACCACTCCAGCTCCCGCAGCGCCAGCTCCATCTTCCGGTTGTACCATTTGTTCTTCGCCTCAGTGGTGAACGTGCCCTGATGTCGCTCCAGGTAGAGCTCGCCGACCCAGGTGGGGAAGCGATCCG
>CAYLRT010000100.1:0-2346 GCA_964385885.1 uncultured Anaerolineales bacterium
AGTCCAACAACTGGCTCTTCGTCCGTATTCACACCGATGCGGGGATCACGGGCATCGGCGAGGGCAGTTTGCAATACAAGGACCGGGCGCTGTCCGCCGAGATCGAGAACTTCGGCACATACTTGCGCCGCAAGGACCCGTTCCAGATCGAGCACATCTGGACGTCACTGCACCGCCGCGTGACGTGGACGGGTGGCGCGGTGACCATGAGCGCCATCAGCGCCATCGATCTCGCGCTGTGGGACATCAAGGGCAAGGCACTGGGTGTCCCCGTCTACGAGCTCATCGGCGGCAAGGTGCGGGACCGCGTGCCGCTCTACGCCAACGGCTGGTTCGTGGGCGAACGCCCGTCGGCGCACGGACCACAGGGCCAGGGCAGCGACGAGGAGCTGGCGTGGTACGCCAACGGAGCCAAGAAAGTCGTCGAACGCGGCTTCAAGTGTCTCAAGGTATACCCGTTCAATGGCGTGCAGACTATCACGCCGGAGCGCATCGCCCGCGGTGTGGGCATCGTGCGCGCCATCCGCGAAGCCGTCGGACCGGGGATCGAAGTTGCGGTGGACGTCCGCCGGCGCCTCAACATCTGGAGTGCGCGCCGCATTGCGCAAAAGCTCGAACCGCTGGACATCGCATGGCTCGAAGAGCCAATTCTCTTCGACAACGCCGCCGCACTGGCCGAGTTTGCCCGGTCCGTGCGCGTGCCTGTGTCCACAGGAGAAGAGTTGTACACACGCTGGGAGTTCCGGGAAATACTCGAAGAGAACGTCGTCGGCATCATCCAACCGGACATCTGTCACGCAGGCGGGATGTCAGAGCTTCACAAGATCGCAGCGATGGCGGAGACGTACTACGTCACAGTCGCGCCGCACAACTCCAACGGCCCCATCTCGACCGTCGCCAGCCTCCATCTCGATATGGCGATCAATAACTGCTTCATGCAGGAACTCTTCCTCAACTCGCTGCCCCTGTACCAGGAGGTGCTGACGAACCCGTTGGTCATCGAAGACGGCTACGGCGCGCCCCCCGACGGCCCCGGTTGGGGCACGGACCTGGATGACGCCGTGCTGGCGAAGCACCCGCCGGTGCCCTTCACGCCGGTTGAGTCGGAACCGTATCAAGATTTCTAGTGGCTCACCCGGGTGCTTGCACTCCGCGTCAGCGATAGTCCACTCGGTTCACTCTAGATCAGGTGGCCCTCCCCCGCCGCCGACGTGCGGGCGGGAGGCCCACGGCCTGCGTGCGCCCGGTCAGGAGGCGCCCGACGTCCTTGACCCGCTAGCCCTCCGCCGCCTCCACTGCCGCTGCAATCGCCAGCTCCAGCCCTTTCACGATGTCGGCCAGCGACATGCTGGGCATGTTCCGCTTATCGATCACCTGCTCGGGCAGATAAGGAACGTGGATGAACCCGCCACGCATCCCCTCAAACTGGGTACTGGCCGCGTGGAGGACCCCGTACATCAGGTGATTACAGACGAAGGTGCCGGCGCTGTTGGAGACCGAGGCCGGGAGCCCGCCCTCGTGGATCGCCGACACCATCGCCTTGATGGGAATCGTGGCGAAGTAGGCGCTGGGGCCATCATCGACGATCGGCATGTCGACCGGCTTGTTCCCGGCATTGTCCTCGATGCGGGCGTCATCGATGTTGATGGCGACGCGCTCGAGGGTGATCTCACAACGACCGCCGGCCTGGCCTACGCCAATGGCGATGTCCGGTCGCTCTGCCACAAGGGCCTCGTGTAGCACCTCCAGGGACTTGCCGAAGATCGTGGGGACCTCAGCCTTGACGATGGCGGCGCCGGCGATGGTATCCGGCAACCGCTTGACGGCCTCAAAGGCCGGATTGACGTCCTCGCCGCCAAACGGATCGAATGCGATAAGTAGAACTTTCATATCTGTTCCTCCACGATGTCTGATAGTAGATCCAGCCCCGTCTGGGATGCGGGGCTGGATACACAGCCAGACTTCTACATCACACGATAGCATACCCTCAGGGCTTGTGTCCTCACTTAAGGCGCAACGCCCCTAAGCTTTACCGCACCCGAACCGACGCCAGAACCGCCGCTTATTACCGAGCTCAGGTGCGTTACACCTCCATCCCCAAAAAACCTCAGGAGTACATAAACACGATGTGCGTGACGGGCAGGGTGATCGCAGCAGGGATCTGACTGAAGATCACGCGGTTCTCGCTCTTCCTCTGCAGCAGCGCCGCGGACGCCATACTGAACTCAGCGGCCGTGGGCGTCACCAACGTGCTGCAGAGCCGGTGGTCAGCGCCGGGGCGACAGCTACCCAGGGCACGGCTCCTGTGAGTAGACAGCCACCTACCGCTCTGGCTCCCATGGCACC
>CAYLRT010000100.1:2446-4988 GCA_964385885.1 uncultured Anaerolineales bacterium
GACTCGGTCTCGATCGTGGCCCGCACCGCCGTCGCGCCCTGATGTGGCGCGTAGAGCTCGTAGACGTAGCCCGTCGGCGTCACCACCGCTTGCTCTCCCTTCGTCAGGATCATCGCCTGAAGCACGTTGACCGTCTGCGCAATGTTCGCCATCACCACCTTGTCGGCGTGGCGGTTGAAGATATCCAGCGTCGTCGCCGCCACCAGCGCGTCGCGCAGCGTGTTCTGCTGATAGAGGAAACGCGGATGCATGTCGGGCTCCACCGGATGCCACGTACCCCACTCATCGACGATCAGCCCAATCTTTCGCTCGGGATCGTACGCATCCATCGCCGCCCGCTGCTGGATCACCAGATCCTCCATCCGCAGACCCTTGTGGATCAGCGCATACCACTGATCGACGGTGTACTCGGTGGCCGTCCCGGCGGTGCCGCAGTAGTAGTGGGCGGCAAAGCCGTGGATGTTGCGAAAATCCCAGTAGTCGCGCCGCAGCTTGCGGAAGAAACGTATCGTCCACTCTACGTCGTTGCCCGACGGGCCGCATGCGATGACGAAGAGGTCCTTGCCAAAGCCCCGCACGAAGGTCGCATACCGCCGAAACGCAGCCCCGTAGTCCTCCGGGCTGAAGCTTCCGCCGCAACCCCAGTTCTCGTTGCCAATACCCCAGAAGATAACGTCCAGCGGCTCAGGGCTGCCGTCGGCCGCCCGCCGTTGCGCCAGGGTGCTGTCACCGTCGTAGTTGCAGTACTCCACCCATTCCCGCAGCTCGCGCACCGTCCCCGAACCAACGTTCCCCACGATGTAGGGCTCCGCCCCCACCAGCCGGCAGAACCGCACGAACTCCTGAGTACCGAAGGCGTTGCTCTCCGTGACTTCGCCCCAGTGGATATTCACGCGCCGCGGACGATCCGCGCGCGGCCCAACGCCGTCCTCCCAATGATAGTCGTCGGCGAAGCAGCCGCCGGGCCAGCGGATCACTGCTGGCTTCATCTTCCGCAGCGCCGCCACGACGTCATTGCGGATCCCGCCGGTGTTCGGGATCGGCGAGTCTTCCCCAACCCAGATACCGTCGTAGATACAGCGCCCCAGGTGCTCTGCGAAGTGCCCGTAGATGTTCGGGTTGATCGTGGCGATGGGATCGCCAGGGTTGATCGTGATGCGTGCCATAAGCGTCTCCTGTCTCCTTAAGGTTGATCTCGCAAATCTGGCGCCGCACGCCGTTGCATATGATCGCAACGGTCGCCATAGGCGCGGTTCAGATAATCGATTAGCACACGACGCGCCAGCCCCTTCGTCCCCTCCTACGGGCACCTTTGAGCCCTCGCGTCCAACAGAGGTAGCTCCATCGCAGCCTCCCGCATCCACCGCTCAACGTCGTCGAGCTCAAGCGGCGCCGCCGCGGTAAGATTCTCGATGCCCTCTTCCGTCACGACGACGGTATCCTCAACCCGAATGTACAGTCTCTCCTCCGGAATCCACATCTGCGGGTCGACGGCGAACACGGTGCCGGGCACGAGCGGCCGGCCCTTATAGCCCCCGTCATCATGCACCGCCATCCCTACCGGGTGCGAGAGATGCCCACGAAACTCGAGCGTCTTTCGCGCACCCTCACGGTAGTCGGCCTTCGAGAAGGGCCAGTCCTCCCAGACTCCTCGCATCTCCATGGCTGCCTCGTCCATCACCTGTTCCGGCGTCACGCCGGGCCGGATGCGTGCAAGGAGAACCTTGTGGTACTCAACGATATATCCATACAGCTCCCGCTGCCAGGGTCTAAAGGTGCCATCGACGGGCCACATCCGCCCGATGTCGCTGGTGTAGTAGTTGCATTCCGGCGCCGCGTCCATCAGCACGAGGTCACCAGCCTGCAGGGCCGCATCAAGACGGAAGTAGTGCCCATACCAGATGTTCTCCCCTCCGGCGATGATGGGCCGGTACCCTTCCCCCCGCGCCCCGTTCACGGCGTAGAGGTAGTTCGCCAGAGCAGCGAGTTGGTACTCCAGCACGCCGGGACGCGTCACCCGCATCGCTGCGCAGACAGCCTCCGCGCTCAGCCTGCCCGCACGCCGCATGACAGCGACCTCCCTCGGGCTCTTAACCGCGCGCATCTCGTCCAGGATCGGCGTCAGGTCCCGCACCTCCACACCCGGATGGCGCGAGCGCAGGAGAGCGATCAGCCACTGTTCCCGGCTCGCGCGTCCATCCCACGGGTCGCGCGCGATGGCCTGATCCGCGAGCTGAAGCTCAATGCGACAGCCCCCGCGTCCCTCGGCTGGCGCGTGGGGTGTGTAGACGATCTTGGTCTCGCCCAGATGCCCCGCCAGAGCGCCCACCGGATGGATAGCGTCGACGCCCGTCAGCGCCATCACCAGCTCCTCGTCCTCTAGCCCCGGCGGCGCCCCCTCGGCGATCTCGGCCTTGCCTCGCGGCGGGAGGTAGAGGGCGCTGGTCCCTGCGGCGCCATCGATCAGAAGATAGGCTGGCGTTGTCTCTAGGCCGGTCAGGTAAAAGAACTGGTTCGACTGGCGCACCGGGACGAACCCCCG
>CAYLRT010000100.1:5088-9946 GCA_964385885.1 uncultured Anaerolineales bacterium
ACGACGTGGGGTAGATGACGTGATGCGCCCGTTCAGCCGCGCGCGAGCCAAGGAGACTCTCCGTCAGCGCGTTGTCGTGCCGCGTACCCACGCCGCTCATGCAGGGACTACCCGTCGAACGCGGGCGGCGGCAGCTCGCGGTCAATCTCCGCGAGACGATAGCCGAAGCCCGGTCCCACGACGGTGGAGAGATCCACCTGCCCGTCCCTCCGCCGGTACAGGCCCGGATGGACCGCCTCCTCAGGCAGCGAGGCGTTGGGGTAAAACTGCATGGCGTTGGTCTCGACGCCCATGATCGTGCCGGCGTGGGCAGCTAGCAACACGTGAGAGATCTGGGCCAGCATGGGATTGGTGAGATCCTGCACCATCAGCGTCATGCCGTGGGCCTTGGCCCAGCACAAGCTCAGCAGCGCCCCCGTCTGCGTCTTGCACGTCTTCAGCGCCACGCCGGTCCATCCAAGCTCCCGCCCGAGCCGCACCAGCCGCCAATCGTGGGCGCTCTCGTCCATAAACAGCGGCTTGCGCGCCGCGACGCTGTGCACGTCGAGGCGGCTGCCCTCCAGATCGTAGGGAAACGGCTGCTCGACGTAGAGAATCATGCCGTAGATCCGCGGATGCTCCACCATCAGCCGGTCCAGAATCGCGTTGACGTAGCCGGGGTCCGTGACAGTGCAGTTGAAGTCGCTGCTCAGCCAGTGTACGCCGCCGGCAAGGCCGATTTCGCCGACCCGGACCAGCCGCCCGTAATCCCAGGCCAAATCGGTGCCGCGGAGCTTGACCTTGAGGCACTTAAGTCCATCGCGCGCGATCCACTCGGTAAGCGTGACCGGATACCCATCGTCGGGCTCGTCGCCGGTCAGCTCGGATTCGTCGAGGGGGTCCAACCCGCCCACCAGGTGCCAGGCTGGCAGCCTGTTGGGCCTGGGAAAGACAAGGAACTCCTCCGGGTACCTACCCTCAAACGAGACTGAGGAACCTGGAGCCGGCTCCAGGAAGTAAGCCAGATCGCGATTCATGAACGATGGCCCGTAGGTCTCGTAGACCGGCCTGCGGCGCAGCTGGCCGTAGGCGTCGTGTAAGGCGAGGTCGAACGGCGAACAGCACACCAGGGCTGCCAGCCAGGGCATGGCCAGTTCGTCATCCCCTCGTTCCTCGTTCATCCTCGCCAGCAGGCCCGGCAGGACCTGCTCCTGGAAGGCATGCCCCACCTCCATTGGATGTCCCATCTGGTCGAACGCCATCCAGGCCTCGGCGAGCATGAGGCAGAAGCCCTTCAGCGCCTCGTGCCGCTCCCGGTAGGACAGTAGGTCGCTGGGCCAGACCCACTGGACGCTCAAGGGCGTCTCCCCCCACCCCTCAGCAATCCGCCCCTGAGCGTCTGCCACCCTCATCCTCACCCGCGCGCAGGTCACGCGAGTGAGCGTCTCGGGCCCGAACTTAAGCGGAACCCGCGTCTCAACCGGCAAGAAGTAAAGAGACACGGAGATTGGACGTACGTCGGTCGCTTTGCCCATGATCAATGCTCTTCCCAACAACCTATTGCGCGCCAACGAGCCATCTCAAACACCCCTCAAGATCGCCTGAGCCAGGATCTTCTCGGCGACCTCCATCGTCTTCAGAGCGTCGCCGAAGTGAGAGCTGGGCTGCCTGCCGGCCTTCAGGCAGTCGATGAACTCTCGGTTCTTGGCTCGGAAGCCCCCGTAAACGTAAAACTCGTCGCTGCCGGCCACCTCACGCGTATCGTATTCAACGCCCTCGGTGTCCCCGTCGGCGTAGAGATAGCCCTTACCCTCGTGCTCAGCCTCCACGCAGATGCCGGGGGCATGCATCTCCACATCGAAGATGCGTCGACCACTGGTCCAGCTGTTGACCATCAAACCGGTAGCACCGTTGTCGAACTCCAGCAATGCGGCGAAGAAATTGATATCGGGGACTAGCACGCGCCGGCTGACGCTGTGTATCTCCTCCACCTCGCCGCCGCACATCCAACGCAGCGTGTCTATGGCGTGCACACCATCGTCCATCATATGGTCCCGCGCCGCGAGGTACGGATCGATGGCACACTTGTAGAAGCGACACACCGCGTGGGTGATCGGGCCGCGCTTCAGGCATTCCTCCCGTAGCTTAACTACCATGGGACAGGATCGACGCTGGAAACTGACCTGGGTGATGCACCCGTGCTTCTCCGCCAGGTAAGCCAGCGAGCGGGCCTGGTGGATCGTGATGCCCATGGGCTTCTCAATGTACAGGTTCTGCCCCTGTTCCAGACACCACACCCAGATGTCGAACATGATGTGGGGCGGGCCGATGGCGTACACCGCGTCGGGGGTGACCTCCTCGACCATCTTGCGATAATCCGTATATCGCCTCTCGACGCCATACGTATCCGCCGTGGCGTTCAGCCGCTCGACGTCGATGTCGCAGATGGCGACGATATCGACGTCATCGAAGGAGGCCAACGAGGGATAATGCACCCGGTTGGCCATACTGCCGGCACCAATCATAGCGACGCGTACGTTTTGTCGTGACGTGGTCATCCTTCAAAACCTCCGCGTTATGCAAAAAGGGAGCGGGCAAAGGCGATGTCCTCGGCGATGAGACGATCGACCGCGTCATGATCGCTGTACTCCGCCGTCAGGCAGACGACGCCTTGGTAACCACGCCTCTTGAGTTCCTCAACCACGCGGGGCCACGAAGCCAGCCCGTGCCGCCCGCTGGTCCAGTAGTTGGTCCACTCAGCATAGGGCGCCTCGGGTCCATTGGTACGCAGCCAGAAAGCGTTCTTCAGGTTGACCATGCACAGGTGTGACCAGGCTACATCCAGCGCCAGTTCGGGCAGCCCCCCTTCCAACGCCTCGTGAGCCGCATCCCAAACGATGCCGACGTGCCGCGGGTCATACCCCTCCACCAGACGCCGTAAGCCCACCGCGTTGGCTATGAACCGTCCACAGTGGTTCTGCAGCCCAAGCTGCACGCCGTACCTATCTAGGAGGGGAACGAGAGCATCGTACTCGCGCCGGAGCCTGGCCTCAGCCTCCAGGTAGCCCTCGCCCTCGCCAATGCGGGCCATGACGCGGATGATGGGCACGCCAGCCTCGGCGCAGGCGGCGATGGTAGCCTCATCGGCCGGTCCGGCCACGCTGTAGATCCTGACACCAAACTCTGCCAAGATCTTTGCGGCGCGGGGCAGCTCCTCGACGTTCTCCGGCTCCACCTGGTACCCGGGCCGCACGGGGAACTCGATGCCGTCAAAACCGAGGCTGCTAACGAACTCACCCAGGCGTGGAAGAGGCATGGTCTTCCAGGGCTTCGTGAAAACAGAGAAGGCAATTCCTTGGGTCGTCATCTCCATTCACCTCCATGGGTCCACTGAAAGAACATCAACGCAAAAACTCGCTTTTCACTGGCAAAAGCATGCTTCCAGGGGAAACATAGGGCGTGAGCCGAATCTATCTTCGCGCCTCTGCGCCTCCGCATTAGACGTTGCTCTAATAGTTCTAGGCCTACAGGCACCACACGGAGCTACAGCAGATCTTGGCTCAAGATCGTGGGGCACCAGAACTTCTCGACAAACGCCACCGTCAGTTGCGTCCCGGCATCGTGGCTGACGTACGGGGGATGGGCAGGGCTGTACATCGCGTCGGTCAGATCGCGGACCAGCGCCACCGTGAACCCCCATCTCACCATCTGCTTGATGGCAAAGGAGCGATTGAGAACACACATGTTGGTGTGCACCCCCAGGACGATCACGTTCTTGATACCACGCTGTCGATACAAGTTGTACAGCTCGCGCCCGTCGTCACTGATGGCATCTTGTTCATGGTCGATCTCGATGGCTGGGTGCTGACGCGTCCACACGATCTCGTCCACGCCGCCGAGGTTGTCATCGGTGTCGCACCCTCCGTCGGACGCATCGATGGGCAACGGAGGATCGGCATGGGGCTGTTCCGGCGGCGGCTCGGCCGAGGGAGCCTGCAACACGCGCCTGCGGGCCGGCGAATCGCGGTAGAAATCCATCGTATCTGAGGGCGCGTGAACGATCAACACACCTTTTCGGCGGGCAGACGCGACCACCTGATTCATCCGCGGGAGCAGCCTCTCCAACCGCTCAACAGCGCCACGGCACCAGTGCCGATCCCACACGTCACACAGCACCAGCGCGGTCTCCGCGGCGAACAGGTCCGCCGTGGACTCGCGGACCTTCCATAAGAGATAGCCGTTTTCATCTTGCACCATCTCCCTGCTCTGAAGCTGGAGTTTGAGAACTCCCGACATCTTCCCACTCGTGCTCACGTGCAAAGCCTCCGCAGAGTGCCTTAAGGCTCTGGCCCTCGCCAGCGAAGAAGTACCCATGCGATCAGGACGACCTTCGGGGAGATTCTATTTTCAACACTGACTTCGTCAACGTCTATGCCTATAGCTCACACCTGACAAGACCCTCACAAATGCGACAACACCGAGACGCAGAGGACACTGGGGCGAGCGTGCGAAATGCATGGAGAGGGCAATGAAATGAAGAACATTGCGTCGGTTTCGCTTGAAGCCGTTGTCGGCTTCTCCGCGCCCTCCGTGCTCCGTGGTGACACTCCGGACTCCTCCGGCGGCGTCGCACATTCTCCGTCACGATAGCCGCCGGAAGTGCTTGAGCGCATTCTACCACGCAAAAGACGAACTAGGGAGTTCGCCCAACCAGGGTTGCCGCCTGTAGACGCATCCCTGCAGATGTGTCATCCTTAACGCAGCAACAGGTCACCTGTGCGTACCAGCCATCACGGCGAAGGGTCTCGCGCCTCGAACACGCATGCAACGATGCCTGAGATTCATCAACGTCTTGGCTGAGCAGGGCGTGGCGATCAGC
>CAYLRT010000101.1:0-2861 GCA_964385885.1 uncultured Anaerolineales bacterium
CCTGGCGGAGGACTTCGTCGATGTGGCAGAGCGACTGGGGCTGACGGAAGACGAGTGCCAGGAGGCGCGGCAACTGATGGCAAGCGTCAGCGTTGTGCCGGAAGCGTTGGCGCTGGCCGACTGTGGTGCTACGGCGATGCATGACGTCACGCGCGGCGGATTGCTGGAGACACTGCTGGAGATCGCCCACCTGTCCCACGTGGGTATCGAGGTGTATGCCGAGCGTCTTCCAATTGCTCCGATTGTGGCGCGCTTTGCCGAGGCGTTTCAGTTCGATCCACTGCGGATGATTTCATCGGGTACGCTCGCTGTCACTGTCCCTCCGGACCGGCTGACGGATGTGCGCCGGGAGCTGGCAACGCTGAAGATCCCATTTGCTGACATCGGGCAGGTGATTGCTGGGGAGGGTGTGTGTCTGTTTCACGATAGCGAGGTGACGACGTATACTGAGATTCGTTGCGAGGAGGACGAGCTAGCCCGGATGTGGGCACTCTATCCGCGAACAGGCAAAGATGGTTGAGGAGGCGTGATGAAAATCAGTCGCGTTTCTGAAATGCGAGCAATGGATCGCGCCGCTGTTGAGGAGTTTGGCATTGCTCCGGAGTTGTTGATGGAGAACGCCGGGAATGCTGTGTACTGGGTCATCCTGAGCCGATTTGGTGTTGAGGGGCGGCGCTTCGTGGTGTTTGCCGGCCCCGGCAACAACGGCGGAGATGGCCTGGTTGTGGCGCGTAAGTTGCTGTCGAGCGGAGGGGCGGTCAAGGTGTTCCTGCTGAGTGACCCGGCACGCTACAGGGGGGCGGCGCGGGTCAATTTCGAGATCGCGACCCGACTGCCCATCGAGATTGCGCAAGTCGACTCTGTGAGGGAGGTGACGGCTGCGATCGCATGGTCTGACGCGGTGGTGGACGCGATTTTGGGCACTGGGCTTACCCGTGAGGTTGAGGGAGTGTATCGCCAAGTCGTCGAGCAGATCAATTCCGGTGGGAGAACGGTGTTCTCCGTCGATATCCCATCGGGGATTAACGGAGATACGGGAAAGGTCATGGGGGTGGCGGTGCGAGCAGACTATACCGTGACCTTCGGCCTGCCCAAGATTGGCAACATGCTGTACCCAGGGTACGAGTTGTGCGGGGAGTTATACGTGTCCCATATCTCCTTTCCGCCGTCGCTGTACGATTCAGAGGCGCTTAAGGTTGCCATCAGTGAACCAGTGACGCTGCCTCCTCGGCGCAGGGATGGTCACAAGGGGAGCTTTGGCAAGGCACTATTCATCGCCGGTGCCGCCAGCTACTTCGGCGCGCCGTATTTCTCGGCCCTCTCCTTCCTGAAAGCTGGTGGGGGGTACGCGCGCCTGGCGTCACCGAAGTCCATCGTGCCCACGATTGCCGCCAAGGGTAGCGAGATCGTGTTCGTGCCTCAAGCAGAGACGGCTGCAGGCGCAATGGCGCTGCGCAACAAGGCGGCTTTGGCGGCGCTCGCAGCCCAGATGGATATGGTAGTGTTGGGGCCTGGCCTGTCTCTGGATGAGGAGGCGCAACAACTTGTGCGGGAGCTAGCGGCGGCAATTGATAAGCCGTTACTCATTGACGGAGACGGGATCACGGCGGTATGCCGGGATTTGACCGTGATCCGGGAGCGAACAGCACCGACCATTCTCACCCCTCACTTGGGGGAGATGTCCCGGATTATGGGGGTGAGCATAGGGGAGATTGATGTGGATAAAGTGGCGGTGCTCCAACGCGCGAGTCGCGACCTGGGCGCCATTATCGTGCTCAAGGGAGCCCATTCGCTTGTCGGTTATCCCGATGGGCGGGTGTTCGTCAATATGAGTGGGAACCCAGGCATGGCGACCGCGGGGTCAGGAGATGTGTTGACGGGGACCATCGCGGCGATGCACGGCCTGGGATTGCCAATCGAGGAAGCCACTAGGCAGGGGGTGTTTGCCCATGGGCTCGCCGGAGATCTGGCCGCTATGGACAAGGGGGAGGATGGTATTACGGCCCAAGATGTCCTCGACTGCCTGCCGAGGGCTGTCAGGGCGGTGCGTGAGGGGTTAGATGAGACGCTACAGTGGCGGTATGCAGGGGCCCATGTGGTGTAGGGGTGGGAGCAATTGAGTTGATGGGAGGCCTGGACTGTCAGCTTGTATGTCTGGTGCACTCGGGATGGATGGCTGCTGAGGCCGGATGGAATGTCATGGAATAGGGTGGGAGATGAACTGATGGTGCGCATTATTGTCTGGATCATGATGCTGGTAGGAGGCGGTGTGCTGGGGTTGTGGCTCGACTGGCGTTGGTTTCGTCCGTTGTTGATCAATCCCCTCTTTCATGTGGTGACGTTGATCTGCGGGGCCCTGTTGCTGCGGTGGGTAGTGCGGGTGAGCCGCGCGACGGGGCGGTTACTCGCGCGGTTGGGGCGCGAAGGCGAGGTGCCGCGTCTGGAGACGAATAAGCTGGTCACAGAGGGTGTGTACCGTTGTATGCGTCACCCGATGCACTTTGGTTTACTTTTCTTTCCTTGGTCATTGGCGCTGCTCCTTGGTTCCCCAACTTCTATCCTGATCATTGCGCCGTTGGAGATGGCTTTTATGATCGCGATGATCAAGCTAGTGGAAGAACCTGAGGCGATTCGGAAGTTTGGCGATGCGTACCGCCAGTATCAGAAGCAGGTGCCGATGTTCAGCCTGCGCCGAGCATGCCTGCGCCAATTGACGGATGAGGCCGTGTTGGAGGAGAGCGTAGTACAGCCGTCTGAAGGGTAGTTCGGAGTGACAATCGAGGAGCTGGAAATGAACTCACGAGAGAGAGTTGTCGTAGCGCTAGATCACAAGGAGCCGGATCGCGTGCCGATTGACCTGG
>CAYLRT010000101.1:2961-9873 GCA_964385885.1 uncultured Anaerolineales bacterium
AGAGTTGTCGTAGCGCTAGATCACAAGGAGCCGGATCGCGTGCCGATTGACCTGGGCGCGATGATGTCCACTGGGATCACCGGCATCGCGTACAACAAGCTTAAGGCGTATCTGGGGATCCACGGTGGCCGGACGCGGATGTACGATCTGGGGCAGCAACTGGCCGAGCCGGAGCGTGAGGTGTTGGAGCGGATCCATGCTGACGTATTGCCGTTGCTCATCTCGGAACCAAAGGAGTGGAAGCCCAGCGTGCTTCCTGACGGTTCACCATGTGAGGTGCCAACGTGGTTCAACCCTGAACCAGAGCCCGATGGTTCGTTGGTATTGAGGGACAAGGAAGGGCATATCGTATCGCGGATGCCCAAAGATGGTTACTATTTCGACGGGGTGTACCATCCGCTGGCTCATGTCACCTCGATCCAGGAGCTGGACGATTATCCTTTTTATACGCCTATCGATCAAGAGACCCTGGACGATTTGCACGCGCGCGCCAAGCGGCTGTATGAGACGACGGATTACGCCATCATGCTCAACGGAGCTGGTAGCATCTATGAATGGGCGCAGACACTGCGTGGCTGGGATGTATTCATGATGGACTTGGCGGCCGACCCTAAGTTCGCGAGTGCGTTGCTGGCCAAGCTGACCGAGGCAAACATTCGGCGGCTGGAGCAGATTCTGCCGGTGGTGGAAGGCTACATTCAGGTGATCCAGGTGGGAGATGATCTGGGCATGCAGAGTGGCCCCCAGCTCTCGCCGCGGCTTTACCGCAAGGTGGTGAAGCCCTGGCACAAGGAGCTCTACGGATACATCAAGGCGCACACAAGCGCGCGCCTCTTCCTTCATACCTGCGGTTCGGTCTATGCCTTCATTCCCGATTTCATCGAGATGGGGGTCGATGTGCTGAACCCGGTTCAGGTTAGCGCGAAGGACATGGACACAAACCGGCTGAAGCGTGAGTTTGGGCGAGATATCGCATTCTGGGGAGGGGGATGCGATACGCAACAGGTATTGCCCTTCGGCACTCCTGAAGAGGTGCGGGAGGAAGTGCGGCGTCGCATTGAGGACCTGGCACCGGCTGGGGGCTTCGTCTTCAATCAGGTGCACAACATCCAGGTCCGGGTGCCGCCGGAGAACATCATGGCGATGTACGAGGCGGTGTGGGAGTATGGAGTGTACTGAAAGCTTGTGGTGTGTTGGGGCGAAGGGAGAGTGATGGTTAGGAATGCCAGGGTCTTCACGGTGTTTGCCGGCCCAGGATTCGGTGGCGCGGGGGCACCCCCGGAGGCGCTGATCACAAATGATGAGCTTCTGCGTCGGCTGCAAGAGCGGTGTGCCCATGTGACGTTCATCGCCCGGGATCTCGGCAAGCTAGGTGTGGAAGCGGTATTGAATGAGTTGGAGGATCAAAAAGAATCACTGGACGGCGTATTGGTGGTCGGGGTAACGCGGGAGTATGGATTTTTCTTCACGGGCTTGCCTACGATTGTGGTCTACAACCTGCTTGAGTTTATGAACCTGCCTTATGGGCTTTTCCGGGAGCGTGGCAGGGTGTTGGCAGCGACGTTGGATCGGATCGGCGTCACGGCGCCGGAGATTTCGGCGGCGATGTTCGCGGACTTGGTGGAGAAGATCAAGCTGCTGCGGGTATTGGGGCAAATGAAGCAGGCGCGGATGATCTCTGTTGCCCCACAGCGCTACCTACACGCAGTAGACTATCAAGGCGACATTCACGAGCATCTTCCGGTGGGGTACAACCAGGCCTACATCCACGCATTGCAGGAGACGTTAGGGGTTGAACTGCTGCGGCTGGATATGGGGGAGTTCTATGCAGCGGTGAGCGAAGTTGATCTGACGGCGGCGCAGCAGCAGGCGCAGGTATGGATCCGTGAGGCCAAGGCGATGTACGACACGACGGTGTCAGAGGTAGTGAACGCAGCTAAGCTATATCTGGCTCTCGAGACGTTGCGGCAGCGCTATGACGCAGTGGCGGTCTCCACCCATGTTCGTTCGCTTACGGGCAGCGGTAAGGTCGAGGACATGGTCTGGCCTAGCATCGGGATCATTGAGTTCCAGAAACGGGGGGTTGTAGCGGTCTGCCAGGACTATCCTAACATCGCAGTCACGCATATGCTGGGGCTCTATACCTCGGGACGGCCGAGTATGTTGGGTGACCTGATGATCGATACGTTCAACGGCGTCGACATTCTCACCCATTGCGGGGCACCCATCAACCCGCACGGCGATGACCGGGTCCCGTACACGCTGTGGTCGCACGCCGAGAGCCCGATGCGTGGGACAGGTGGCAAGCCTGGGTCCGGCGTTGGGACGCAGGTGGAGATCCCCGTCGGCGAAGCAGTTACGATTTGGAAGATGGACGTGCTGAATCGTCGGGTTCTGCTCCACACTGGGACGACGGTGGATGGACGTATGTTGTACAAGGAACTCGACCGCTTTATGTGTCGCACCAAGCTGGTGGCGAAGGTGGCTGCGGAGGAGGTGCGGGACCACTTCTGTCCAGGCCGCTACGGCATCCACCGCGCGGCGACCCTGGGAGATCTCCGAACCCCGGCGAAGGATCTGGCGACGCTGATGGGCTTCGACTTGATCGAGGAGGATCGGTGATCTTGGGGCTCACGCATAGACAAAGTCGGGCATTGGACGGGTCGTGAGTTCGCCAGACGTGGGGACTTATGACGTGTCGACTTGACATGAGGAATGGGTAATGGCTGAAACCAAGATGCTTGCGGTTTTCACGAGTAGCGGGCTGGCTCACCGGGGCGCCTGGGACGCAGTGGACATCGCGCAGAAGGTGATGTCGAACGCGGAGATGCTGAACGAGGTGGCCCACGTCTGCGGCGACGGAGTGACATTCGAGCACGTGGATCTGGTTGATGAGGAGCGGCTGAATATGATCAGCCGCTCGCACTACGGCCTGACGCCGGAGGAGCTCGATAACCGAGCCAATGTCTTTCGACTTGCTCGCGAGCGGGCGTCTGCGGTGGTGGAGAAGATCAGGCGCTCGCCAGGCGACGTTGACGGCATCCTCATCTTCGGCGCACCGTGGAGGGAGTTGATTGATACGGGACTGCCCATCGTCGCAGTCTTCCCTATGTGGGGGACATGGATGGCGGAGTTTGACTTCCTGGGTTACCGGGGCAAAAAGGTGGTGACGAGTTGCTTACCCGTTGTCCGCGATCTCTCCGAGGCTGTCTTCAGAGCCCGGATCAATGATATCGCGACGAAGATCCGGATGATCCAGACGATATCCAATATGGAAGCGCTGCGAATCCTAGATATCACAGATCGACCAGTGTTAGGTTCGTACGAACGGGGTTGGGGGGATCTGAAAGCATATGAAGCGACATTCCTCGAAAACGTGCGCCAAGTCTTTGGCTCAGATATCGTCACGATTCCACAGTCGGAATTGTTCGATGAGATCTGGTCGGTGAGTGAGACAGAGGCTCAGCGCGTGGCTGGCATGTGGTTGGCGGGCGCGACAGGGATCGATGGAACGGTCAGCGCCGAGGTCGTCAAGTCGGCGCGCGTGTACCTGGCGATGCGGCTGCTGATGGATAAGTACGATTGCGGCGCCACTACGACCGAGGGGTATGGTGTCTTCGCTGACTATGAGCGGGGCGCGATTCCCTCCCAGGGGCTCGCTGCATCACAGCTCTATACCGATGGTATTACGGCAACGTCTGAGTGCTTGCTTAACTCGCTTCTTACTCAACATCTGGGATTGCATATCTTGGGAAGGCCGGGCTTCAATGGAGATTACATCATTGATCCGTTCAACCACATCGCCGTGGTGGGCCACTGCGAGGGCGCTTTTAACCCCTTTGGGGACGAGCGACGAAGTCCCTACGTGATCCGCAACTTGCCCCGCTGGCGTCAGAATGAGGGTGGTGCCTGCGTGCAGATCAACTATCCTGTGGGCGAGACGGTGACACTGGCGAAACTCAGTATGGTTGAGAGGAAGTTGGCGCTCTCGACGGGGAAGACGGTTTCAGGCCATGACTTCTTCGCTGATTGGGACGATCTGGCCTGTCGGACGAAGATCGCTATTGAAACCGACACCGGAGCGTTGCTGTCCAATCTGGACTGGAAGACTTTTGGCACGCATCGTGTGGTTTTCTTTGGGGATTTTCGTCAAGCGCTCAAGGACCTGGCTAGGCTGATTGGATTTGAGGTGGTGGAAGAGGATCGTTGAGCTCGTCTGAGGGAGGCGGTGTAAGGTGGCGGTCAAGCCGATAGTGTTGTACTCGGTAGATCCAGACGCGCTCCGCCGACCCAGTCGACGGGTGAAGCGCGCAGATCGGCGGATCAAGGCACTGATCCAGGATCTGAAGGATACGTTGCTGGCCAGCGATGATGGGATTGGGTTGGCGGCGCCGCAGATCAATGTGCACAGTCGTGTTGTCATCGTGCGTTTGGGTGGGCGACAGGCCGAGGGACAGGAGCCGGACCAGCCCATCGCCTTAGTAAACGCCCGGATTGTGGAGGCCAGGGACCTGCAGCGAGATTTCGACGGCTGTTTGAGTTTCCCCGGGCTCTACGGTGAAACAGTGCGCCCGCATTGGTTGCGGGTTAGGGGGCTGGATGAGCACGGTGTTCCCTTCGAGCGCGTGTTCACGGGTTTTGATGCCGTCGTGGTGCACCATGAGCTAGACCACCTGGATGGAGTGTTGTTCATTGACCGGGTGGTGAAGGCGGCAGATCTGTATCGGATACACGCTGATGACAGAGGGCGATCGTATCGTGTGCCCCTCTCCGAACGAGAGTTGCGCCTGCTTAAGCTGTGGGGTGAGGCCAGGAGGCAACAGGGAAGTCAGTGAGACGAATTTCAACATATCATGCAATAGGAGATGAGTGATGACCCAACGATTACAGGGGATTATTCCCCCATTGACGACGCCGTTTACGGCAAACGGTGATGTGTACGAAGAAGGTTTGCGCCGCCTTGTGGCATTCCAAATTGAGAAAGGCGTCCACGGTCTGTTTATCTGTGGCACCTATGGGTCGGGTCCGATCATGACTGTGCAGGAGAGAGAGCTGGTGCACGAGATCGTTGTGGACGAGGTGGGGCAGCGTATCCCCGTCATCGCCCATGTGGGTACCCCCTCCACGGCACAGTCTGTGACGTTGGCTCGACATGCGGAACAGGCAGGGGTTGATGTAATTGCATCAGTATCTCCCTTTTACCACTCCCATGATGACCGTGAGGTCACCGAATACTTCCGCACGCTGGTGGAGGCGGTGGACCTGCCGGTCTACGTTTATAACAATCCCAAAGCGTCGGGTGTGACGATCACGCCAGCACTTCTGCGTCGGCTGGCCGATGTGGGTGTGCAGGGGATCAAGGATAGCGGGTTCAGCTACATCGAGCTGACCCACTTCATGTTGGCGATGGAGGATCGCCCGGATTTCACCTTTATCGTCGGCACTGAGGGGCTCGCGCTACCAGCCTGGATGGCGGGTGCGAAGGGCTGCGTGTCTGGGTTGGCCAACGCCTTCCCAGAGATCATGGTAGAACTTTGGGATACATACAGGGTCGGCAAATACGAAGAAGCGGCGAAGCTGCAACTGCGCGTTAACAAGGCGCGTCAGATTCTTCATATTCCCGGCTCGACGAATGCAGCATGTTATGCAGTGCTGCATGCGCGGGGCATCGATGTTGGGTATCCAAAAGCCCCGATATTGCCAGTGACAGACGAGAAACGCGAGGCCATGTTGGCGGCTTATCGCGGGATGGGTATGCTGTCGTAATAGCACCTCTGTTCGAAGGTCCGACAATGTCACAGCGGGGAGGGTTTCGAATGGGTAAACCACGAGCGCGTGTGCCTGGTTCTGAGGTCAGCGTCCGGGTAGCTTGTCTCGGAGAGACTATGCTGATGTTGGCCCCTCCCCGCTATGCGTTGATCGAGGAGAGTGACTTGTTCCGGGCTTACATTGGAGGCTCAGAGGCTAACGTGGCCATCGGCCTTGAACGCCTGGGTATCCATGCCAGTTGGATCGGGAAGCTACCTGATAATGCGCTAGGCCGTAAGATCAGCAATGGAATCCAGCACTATGGCGTGGACACGAGTGCGTGTATCTGGGTACCAGGGGCTCGGTTGGGGATCTTCTTTGTGGAGTGGGGGGCACAGCCCCGCCCTTTGCGCACGATTTACGATCGTGCCAACAGTGCCATGGCGAGCCTTTTGGCTGATGACCTGGACTGGACTTATCTCGCGCGCTGCGAGTGGTTGCATTTATCAGGCATCACTCCGGCTTTGAGTGATGCCTGTCGGCGCAGTGTGCCGAAGATCGTGAGGCGAGCGCGTGAGCAAGGGCTGAAGGTCTCATTTGACCTCAACTACCGTTCGCTGTTGTGGTCAGCCGACGACGCTCGTGCTGCCTATGAGGAGATTCTCCCCTATGTCAATCTGGTGGTGGGAACAGAGGAAGATGCTGCGTTGGTTCTGGGGCAGGATGCACCGCGCGAGACGCTGGCGACGCGGCTCTTCGAGCGCTATCATCCAGATGTTGTGGTGCTGACCTGTGGTGGGGACGGTAGTATTGCGTGCAACGGGGAAGGTTTGCTTCACGCCGGTGGTTTCAGCCGAATCCAGATTGTGAACCGCCTGGGGGCCGGCGATGCCTTTGATGCGGGGTTGCTCTACGGTTATCTCACAAGCGGCCTGGAGATGGGCTTGCGGATCGGCAACGCGATGGCAGCGTTGAAGATGACGCTGGAGCAGAACATGCCCCTCGTTGAACCTGACGATGTGGCGAGACTGCTGGAAGGGCAGAACCTGGATCTGGTACGCTGAACGCTGCTGCGGCTGTGGTGGCATCATGATTCTTGTCTCCTCTCCTGTGCGGGGTCGCTGACCGCTCGACAGGGCCTGTACTGTGCAAGGCATGTGTCGC
>CAYLRT010000102.1:0-3101 GCA_964385885.1 uncultured Anaerolineales bacterium
AGCGGCGTATACTGGGCCCAGCACGTGAGAGGCGGCAAGGCAGTTGGGGATGAGCATACCGCTGGATCAGGCGTACCGCAGCTACCTCAGACGATTGCTCGTCGAGCGTTTCAGCCTGGACGAGTTGCGCACCCTGTGCTTCGACCTGGGCATCGACGCGGAGATATTGCCGGTGCGCTCAAAACAGGATCTGGCCCGTGAGGTGCTGGCCTACCTCACACGACGGCACAGGCTCCAGGACCTGGTGACTTATATTCGGAGCACACGGGAGGACATCCAGCTTGCCTCCACACCTCCCTCGCGCCTCCCCTCCGCTCCCTCGGGTGCCGCGACCCACGTCGCCGCACAGGCAGGGCCCTCTCTGAGCCCCGTCTGGGAGTTGTCCCTCTCCGAACGGCCTGTGGCTGCTCCTATAGCCCTTGGCCTGACCTGCCTTGTGGCAACGGAGAGCTCCACTGTGGCCAGGGGGCGGGCTGCTGCATTGTGGGCATTGGACATCTCAACCGGGCGCATCACATGGCGACGGCGCCTTGGGGGTGTGCGTCCGGGGGCGCTTTTCCCCGTTGGGCCAGACAGGTTTGTGATGACGCTGTTCAACACTGCCGTACCCGACGAGAGCGCCCTTCAACTGATGGATGTCCGAGGGCAGAGCCTCTGGCACCTTACCTTTGACGTCTCCCACCTCTCCGACGTCGCGGCCTGCGGCGCGCACCTGGTGTTGACGGATGGGCGACGACGGCTCATGCGCGTCTCCCGTGACGGTGGCATCATAGAGAGCACCCTGTCGCTGGACGTGGACCTGGTCGACGTCGCGCCGGCCTGCGACGACCAGGGTATCTATCTCGCATGTCAGACCCCGGCCCTGTTGGCGCTTGACCCCCAGGGCGGTGTGCGCTGGCGCTATGAGGTCGAGGGCGTGCTTGCCGGAACCCACATCGACCAGACCCCGCGGTTGGTCGACGCCCTGGTGGTCTTCGCCCTGAACTCTGGTGAGCTCTTCGCTGTCCGCAGGACGGACGGTCGCCTGGTGTGGAACGTCAGGGTGGGCCCCAGGGGCAAGGGGCTGACGCGTCCCCTAAGCGATGGGCATGCGCTGTTCATCGGCGCGCGCGACGGCCTCTACGCCCTGGATGTCCACACGGGTAGGCAGCGCTGGGTCCTGCGCAAGGGGCTCCTTCCCTCGATCTCACCGGTTTTGGTGGACGGAACCCTCTGCCTGGTGGGGGATGATCAGCACCTGTACGGCGTCGATCCCCAGACCGGTCGCCTTCTGTGGCGTTGGCCGCTGGATGTGGCGGTCGAGGTGCCGCCGATCCTGACACAGGGGGATGATAAGGGTCCGTATGTGTTGCTCGCCACTCGTGATGGCCAAGTGCTCGCACGCAGTTATCCGGTGTCGGCTCAGGCGCACGAACGGGCTGCCCGGTGGCACAAGGCTGCCCTGCTGTGGGAAGAGGCGGGCGACGTCTACCGGGCCGCCCAGGCGTGGCAGCGGCGTGCCACGGACCTGGCCAGGCGGGGAGGCAGTGAGAGGACCCAGGCCACGGCCTGGGCGAAGGCCGCGCACTGCTTCGCGCTGGCCGATGCACACGAGCAGGCGGTGGAGGCCCGCAGGGCTCAGGCGCGGTGTCTGGGGCTCCCTCTCATCGCCATTGACGTGGAGCATGCCGGCCTGAACCAGGGTGCCTGGTCCGGCCTTGAGGTGATCATTCGCAATGAGGGCTACGGGGTCGCCCGCGACGTGAGAGTGCGCGTGGCGAGCGATCAGGTCGAGAGCGACAACCCTGAGATCCGGCCGGCCGCTCTCCTGCGATCTGGCGAGAGCAGGCACGGCGTGTTGCGCGTCAGACCGCGTGCCCATGGGGACAGCGTGCCCTTGCGTTTTGAGTTGTCCTATGTGGATCCCGCGGGGGAGACGCACAGCCAGCAGGTGACCCTCTACCTTTCGGTTGCCAGACGGGCTGACGCATCCATCCCCGGGGTTGCGCGGTTAGTCTCGGAGCTGACCGATGAACTGGCGAGGTTGCGACAGGGAGGCGACGAGCTTCCGGTGGTCGATGTGGAGATACGCCTGAGTCCGGGGACCGGGGAGTACCGGGCGGAGCTGACGTTGGATGGGCGCCAGGTCTTCACCGGTGTCCTTCCCGTGGCAATTGTGAACTGGAGACCATCGGGTGATCTGAGGGTCGATGGACAGAGCCTGTTCGAGCGTCTGTTTCAGGATCGGGTCATTCGCAAGGGATGGGATGTGGCCCGGGGCAAGGCAGAGTCACTGGGTGCCATCCGTCGGGTTCGCCTGAGGATTGACGACGAGGCCGCCGAACTGCACCACCTGCCCTGGGAGCTGATGTGCGATGACGGTCTGTTCATCGCCGCCAATGCGCAGACGCCTTTCTCCCGCTATCTCCCCGTGCAGGCATCCTGGGGACATCCGCTTCTGGAACGCCCGATACGTGTTTTGGCCGCCATTGCCAACCCGCGGGACGTCTCTCAGCGCTACCGGCTTACGCCGCTCGATGTCGAACGCGAGAGGTTCGTCCTGGCAAGCGCCTTTGCTGGCATTGACCCTCAGCATATCCGTCTGAGCTTCCTCAAACCTCCAGTGACCCTGGAGCGACTGGCCCAGGCCCTGCAAAAGGGGTATCATTGGCTGCACTTTGTGGGCCATGGATGGGTTAACGCGCGTCAAGCCCAGCTCTCCATCATCCTGGAGAACGATCAGGGCGAGAGCCGGGCTGTGACAGCGCATCTGTTCTCCAGCATCCTGACCCACCATGGGGCACAGCCGCAACTGGTTTTCCTCTCCATGTGTCACAGCGCCGTGACGCAGGCTTCCCGGCCCGCGCAGGACCCCTCGCTGGGCCTGGGACCCCAGTTGATACGGGCGGGGATCCCGGCCGTCGTCGCCATGCGGGATCAGGTCAGCATCCGCACGACACACGTCCTGGCGCGGACCTTCTATGAGGCCGCCGCCTCCCATGGAATTGCCGATCGCGCCCTCAACCAGGCCCGGGAGGCCGTGCTGGCGGCCGAACTGCCTGGCATAGCCAGCCCCATCCTCTTCATGCGGCTCTCCTCGGGGCAACTCTGGCAGCGGCGAC
>CAYLRT010000102.1:3201-9803 GCA_964385885.1 uncultured Anaerolineales bacterium
AGACGCCCCGGTCATTGAGATCACGGCGGCAGACGAGGTATCGGAGGACGAAGGGGCCCCTGAGGCCGTCGAGGTTCTGGAGCCCGAGCCTGTGGGGGAGGATGAAGTCCCGCTCGAAGCTGGGGCGGAGGCGGAGGTCGTGGCCTCGGAGGATGTGCCGACCCCGGCGGATGAAGCACCTGAGAGTGCCGTTCCCTCGCCTGGGGCACCTTCTGTGGTCAGCCTTGGGGAGCTAGAGGAGGTTGAGCCGGGCGGGTCGATCCTTACCCGGGCCAGGGAGTTCTTCGCTGCCTACCCGTGGGCTATCGCGGTGGTGGTGGGACTCCTGCTGGTGGCCTTCCTCCTGCTGCCTCCCGTGTCGTTGATTCAGCGTGTGCAGGGGGCCGGGGGCTTCACGGCCCTGGACGCAGCGACCGAGAGCGCGCAGCACCCGGACGGCCTGACCGTCACCCGGCTTGGCGATCTGGAGGGGCGCGTACGGGTGAAACTGGGGTCGATCCCGAGAGCCGACTTCGTCAAGGGCGCGGTCCCCGAGGATCTGACCAGCGCAACTGAGGCGATCCCGGGCTACCTGGTTCCCAAGAGCCCCTTCTACACCATCCAGATCAAAGCGAAGACTACGGTACCCGGTGTTCTCACGGTGGTGATCCCCAACGAAGCTGAGCCATGGGAGACGCTGAGCCTCTACACGTGGACTGGCGACCGATGGCAGTGGCTGCCTACCACCCTCGATATGGAGCGGGAAGTACTGACCGCCAGCGTCGAGGCGCTGCCCGGCTCCGTGATGGTGATGCAGACCGCTGAGCCGACCCCCTATGTCGCGGTGGAGGTGGACACCTGGCCGCTTGAGCCCGCCAGCGCGGCCGTGAACGAGGCCGATGTCACCGGCATCTTCATCGGCACCCTGGGCGGCCTGACGGGCTACGTCGATCACCTGCCCCCCGCAGCCAGTGAGGGGACCAGAGTGGTGCCTCTGGTGCGGAACTGGATGCCGGGGCACGAGCCCAACTGGGCCCTGGTCAGTGACATGCTGCGGGCGGAGGAGGACCGGGAGGCCCACATTGCCAACCTTCTGGGGGCGGTCCAACAGGGCGGGTACCCGGGGCTGGTGGTGGACTACCGGGCGGTCCTGGCGGAGGATCGGGATCTCTATACCGCCTTTATCCAGGGCCTGGCGGATGCCTTCCATGAGGCTGGCCTCTGGCTGGCGGTCGTCGTCGATACACCCCGGTCGACCGCGGGTCAGTGGGAGACCGGCGCTTATGATCTGCGGGCCCTTGGCGCGGCTGCGGATCAGGTACGGATCGTGATGCCGCTCTCGCCCCAGGCCTATGTGCCGGGGGGTGAGGCGGAGCAACTGCTGCAGTGGGTGACCACCCAGATCGAGCGGCACAGGATCGTCCCGATCTTCTCCACGTTGAGCACCGATGGGGAACGCCCCGTCACCATGGCGGAGGCCCTCAGTACCGTCGGAGCGGTCGAGGCCCGCACCCCGATCACCGACAGCGTGGCCCCCGGTACCTCGCTGGCGTTCGCGCTGGCCGGAGAAAGTCGTGCCGTCGTCGATGCCGAGACCCAGACCACCCGCATCGAGGGGGATGGGCAGGTCTTCTGGCTGGGCACCCCCCAATGGTTGGTGGCCCGTCTGGACCTGGCCAAGCGCTATCGGTTGGGAGGCGTGACGCTGCGTGATCTCTACGCGGAGGGGAATGTGCCAGGGCTGTTAGCTGCCCTCGAGAACTATGTCGGCGGAGGGACAGGTGGAGCCCCCATGGTTCCCGAGGTGCAGTGGGAGGTCTCTGGGCCCTCCACCGAAGGTGCTCAGGCGACCACGAGCCTTGAACAGCCCACCTTCACCTGGGTGGCCCCAGCCGTGACGGGCACCTATCGCATTGCGGCCTCCGTTGCGGGCATCGACAAGGGCGCCATCGAGGTGCTGGTGGCGGAGCCGCAGCCCACCGTCACGGAGACCACCACCATAGAGGGGACCACAGAGTCGCCCACAGAGGAGGGCGGCCTGGGCGGCGGCGGGGAAGAGCCCACGGAGGCGGAGACGCTCAAGGCCGGCTTCGTGGCGGATGTCAGCGTTCCTGACAACACGCGCTTCGAGAAGGGTGAGCAGTTCACCAAGACCTGGCGCCTGAGGAATAGCGGGACCGAGCCCTGGCCCGAGACCACCAGGCTGGTCTTCACCGGCGGCGCTGAGCTTGCCGCTGTGCAAGACGTGGAAGTTGGCGCGGTCGAGCCGGGTGCGACCGTGGACATCAGCGTTGACATGACGGCCCCGCAGGAGGATGGGAGCTACAAGAGCAATTGGGCACTGCAGGCCGAAGGGGAGACCATCCCTGGCGGAGAGGTCTATGTCCTGATCCAGGTGGGCGAGCCCGCCGTCAGCGTGCCGGTGGCACCGGCGCCCGTGGCGGCAGGGGGGTTCGAGCTGGGCGGCCACGTGCGCAACCACGGCCTGCCCTACAAGGACAAGATGCACTACGCGGGCATGAACTGGGTGAAGATTCAGGTCCACTATGGGGAGGGCGCGGCCGACTTTGTCAACCTCGCCCATGCCAATGGATTCAAGGTCCAGTTGAGTGCGTTGGGCGGGCCGCAGATGGTGGTCCAACCCGGGTTCGAGGACAACTTCGCTGCCTGGGTGGCGCAGCTTGCCGCGTCTGGAGCCGATGCCATTGAGGTCTGGAACGAGCCGAACATCGACCGGGAGTGGCAGGTTGGTCACATCAGCCCGCAGGCCTACACCAACCTGTTGTGCAAGGCCTACAGCGCGATCAAGGCCGCCAACCCTGGTACGGCTGTGATCAGCGCAGCCCCCGCGCCCACGGGTTACTTCGGTGGATGCGGCCCCAATGGCTGTGACGACCAGCCCTGGCTGGAGGGCCTGTACAATGCAGGCGCGGTCAACTGCATGGACTACATCGGCGCGCACCATAACGCGGGCGCTACCTCACCCTCCGCTACCACCGGCCATCCGGCGGATGGGGGCGACCATCACCACTCATGGTACTTCCTGCCGCAGACGCAGCTCTACTACAACATCTTCCGCGGTGCGCGACAGCTCTTCTACACCGAGATGGGATACGCCTCCCAGGAGGGCGTGCCGCCCTTCTCCGATATGTTTGCGTGGGGCAGGGGCACGGACAACGCTGAGCAGGCAGCCTGGCTGGCCGAGGCCGTGCAACTGAGCATCAACACGGGCATGGTGCGCTGCATCATTGTGTGGAACATCGACTTCGTGCGTTACGACTACGACCCTCAGGATGGCTTTGCGATCATCCGGCCCGATGGCTCGTGCCCGGCGTGTGAGTCGCTGCACGCGGTGTTGGGCACGCGCTAGCTAGACGCACACCGTAGGTCGAGACGAGCACCCTCTACCCGTTGCGCTCACAGTGACGCAGGGGTAGAGGGTGTTTCTGATCCGCGAGATCACAGGTCTTGATGAACCGGCACATGTGGCACGGCACGTGTGGCACGGTAACCATGGCCACCCCACGCCGTCGCTCCACCCCACAGTGAGCTGGGCCTTGGGATGGCTTTTCATCCCCTCACGCCGCCCCTCTCCACCAAGGGCTGGTGCCCCAGAAATCAAGTGCACCCAGGTTGGGCGAGATTCAATTTCGCCCAATATAGCGGACGGCAATGCCCCGCCTCCTGTGTAACCATCCCCTGTATCCCGGGATGCGATCGTCCCGCCGAGGGAGGCACGTGCAGGGAAGGCGGGGCCTTTATCCTTTTGCTAGCCCGTTCTCTCCGTCTTGCCTCAGAAACAAAACGCACCTGCAGAACGCTGTATCGTCAAGATCAAGGAGCCCAGCTCACTCAGCCGTCTCCGCAAGCGCCACAGCTTCAAACGTGGCTTCCCCTTGCATGACGAAGCATCCCCAGCCCCCTGCCGCATGATCATACATGCGGGTGCTCATGGCGATCCTGTGGTCCACGTACACCTCGCAAATACTCCCATCTACCAGGATCGTCAGGTCGATTGGTTTGGCGCCCGAAAGAGCGACGGGGCGTTCCAACTCTGGGGCGAAGGGATAGTCGCCACGGCGGGGCCAACGGTCGAACACCAGCCGGTTGCGCGGCGGTTCCAGACGGATGAAGTAGCCGCTTTCGGAGTCCTCGCCTGTCCGGAGCATCACGCCCAGAGCTCTCGTGTCCTGAGCCCAACTTACCTGTGCAGACAGACGGCAGGTCTGAGGTAGCGGACCACCAGAGACGCAGGCAAATCCCTCAGGCCCTTGGACGGTGACGCGGTTGGTGTCGCTCTCGGAGGCACCGTAGACGGGTGTGAAGGATATGGGGCGGGAGCGATCAAATGCTCTGCGAACGCTCTCCGGCTCTCGGACCCCCAGGGTTCCATCCTCCTGCTGGAAGAGCTCGTGCACCACCAGGCTGCCGCCCCACTGCCAGTGGCCCGAGTCTTTCTCCCCTTCCCTGGTTGGATTCCAGCCGAAGAGGAAACGGCGCTGGCCATCCGAAGCGGTCTTGGCGGCATAGAAGGCGCGGCCGTCAAAGGTGTCCACCACAGGCGTCAGCCACGGCCCCTGCAGCGAGCGGCTCATCCGATAGCGGGTGACGGACGCCTCGCTGAACTCGGAGAAGATCAGGTACCACCAATCGCCCATCCTGAACAGATCCGGGCACTCGTGTGTGTAGTACAGCCCGGGAGAGTAGAGAGGCCCCTGCGGGTGCCAGTGCTTGAGGTCCGTGGACGTACAGACCGCGGTGCATCCGCGCCGGCGGGAAAGCCCGTCTTTCACGCGAGCGGCGAGAAGCATCCAATACTCGCCGGCGTCTGGGTTCCAGAACACGAACGGATCGCGCCAGTCATGTGGTTCGTACATGTCACCAGGCGCGAAGAACGTATCCTCCGGGACCTTCTGCCAGTTCACCAGGTCCTCGCTCACCGCGTGCATGACGCCCTGGATCGGCTTCCCTTGATCGCGGAAGTGGGGATTGTGCCCCGTGTAGAAGATATGGAAGAGCCCGTCTGCCTCGATGACGGAGCCGGTGAACACGTAGAGGTCGGGCTCATCCCTGGTGCCGCGCGGCAAGGCTAACCCATAGTCGGTGAAGTTACAGAAGTCCTGCGTTGCTATGTGAAACCAGGGAGTGCCTTCGCCGCAGGTCTCAACATCGCGGTAATCCTTTAAGTAGAAGAGGTGGAACTCACCATCCCAGAAGAAAGGGATGAAGTCCGCAGCCCAGCCGTCCTCAGGCTTATAGAAGAAGCTCATAGACTCTCTACCTCCTGGTCTGACGTATGGTGATACCATGGTGGCCATGGCCTGGCAGCAGCCGTGGTACCTGGGGTCCTGGCTGCCGCACAGATCCGACCGGCATGGCGTTGCCCCTGCAGGCAGTTAGCCGCCCTGCAACCCGGCGTTGACAGCGGTGATCAACCGGTCTACGTCCTCCTGGGTGTTATATGCCTGATAGGACACGCGCAGGAGGGCACGCCCGTTCGCACGCAAGGGCACAGCGATAACCCTGTGGTCACGCAGACTCTGGGCAATGGCCTCGAAACGCGATTCGGGCAGTGGGATGCTCACCATCTGTCCGTAGAAGTCAGGGTCATCAGGGCTTAGCGGCTCAAGGCCCGTGAGTTCGGTGATGCGCTGCCGCGTTTGGCTGGCAAGCCCGTGGCAGCGGACGCGCTGGGCATCCCAGTCGTGCTCGGCCTGGAACGAAATGGCAGCCGGGACCGACAGCACGGCGGCCTGATCACGGGTACCCTGAGGCTGTAGCGCCGAAACCAGGTTCAGGGCCGTGGGGTCTTCCCTTGCCGCAGCCCCCAACGCCGTCGTGTGCCGGAATGCCTCCAAAATCCATGATTGAGCCCGCGGGGCGACGGCCAGGAATCCGGCGCCTTTGGGAGCACAAAGCCATTTATGACATGCGCCCACGTAGATGTCAGCGCCGAGCGCGGTCAGGTCCAGCGGGATCTGACTCAAGGCATGAGCACCGTCGATGATGGTGATGATCCCGGCCTCCCGAGCACGCCGACAGATCTCCGCCACCGGGAAGATCAAAGCGCTAAAGGCCGCAATGTGGCTCATGAAGATGATCCGTGTGCGCGGCGTGACGCCGGCCCAGAGCGCCTCCACAAAGGCTTCCGATGACTGCATGGGCACGGGCACGGGTTGGTGCACGTAACGAGCACCGGTCTGGTAAGCCCACAACTCCCACGTCTGATCCATGCCGGGGTACTCCCAATTCGTGGTCAGGATCTCCTCGCCAGGCTCCAGACGCAGGATGCGGCTCAGTGTGCGCACTGCCGTGGTAGGATTGGGGAAGTAGATGACGTTCTCACCAGAGGTGCCTATGTAGTTTCCTAACGCCTGGCGGGCCTCAGTGAGCAGCCCGGGCAAACGCTCAGTCATGAAGGCCATGGGGTTGCGTTCCAGCTCGCGCTGCCACATCTGATACTCCTCGAAGACCACACGCGGGCAGGCGCCGAAGGAACCGTGGTTGAGATACGTCACATCGGGCTCCAGCATAAAGAGCGACCGCAACGAATCTGCCATGTGGATCGACCTCACACAGTTCAGGATGCCGCCAGCATACCACGAAATGCGTTGCACGCCGCC
>CAYLRT010000103.1:0-9753 GCA_964385885.1 uncultured Anaerolineales bacterium
GGATTCCCGATGATCCCGGCGACAGGAGAGAGCATTTGATCATAAAGATGCAGGTTGCGGTACCCCAAGAAAGGTGGTGGAGATGACATCTAAACCGTTGTCCACGAGCAGGCGCTTTGAGGGGCGCCTCACTGCTCGCCACGCCAAACGTTATGTGACTCATCACTTCGATGTACCTCGCGGCGCGAGTGATCTTACTCTTAGCTTGCGTTTCAGTCCACCCCGTTTGCAGGGATTGAGCAATCTTCTCACCCTGACGCTTTTTGACCCCCATGGTTTTCGCGGTGCTGGTCATCGCGGTGGGGCGGAGCATCGAGTGCGGATCACGCCAACGGAGGCAACATCCGGTTATCTCCCTGGACCGCTCCCCCCTGGGGAATGGACCGTGGAGATCGATGCGCACCGGGTGATGCCCGGTGAGCCGTTGCGCTATACGCTTGAGGTGCGGGTGGTGAGGGCGCCGACGCCGGGGTCAGAATCCTCGGAGGTTCCAGTACGTCGCCGCGCGGACCCATTGCGAGGGGGTCCGGCGTGGTTTCGCGGCGATCTGCACACGCATACCAACCACTCCGATGCCGAAGCCACACAGAGCGTGGCGGCATTGGTGGGGTTGGCGCGAGAGCAAGGGCTCGACTTTCTCTTTGTCACCGACCACAATACGACCGCCGGGCTGTTGGAGGTCGATGCTGCGGCCTGCAACGATCTGCTGCTGGCCGGAGGCATCGAACTGACCACCTACTGGGGGCATGCGCTGGTCCTGGGCACACGTGATTGGATCGACTGGCGTGTACGACCGGGCACCGGTGCTATGGCGCGTATCGCGGAGGCAGCCGCCGCACGGGGGGAAGCGTTCATCATCGCTCACCCGCAATCGCTGGGTGATCCGGTGTGTACCGGTTGTGCCTGGCGCTTTGGCGATGTCATGCCTGGCCCGGCGCGGCTGGTGGAGGTGTGGAACGGGCCGTGGCCATGCTCCTCGAACAATGCGGCAAACCTGGCGCTGTGGTACGACTGGCTGAATCAAGGGGTGCGGATCTTCGCCACGGCAGGCTCGGATATCCATGCCCCGTCCGACTACGAGCATCGACCCGGTTTCACTCGCGTCTACGCTGAGTCGCTCTCCGAGCCGGCCCTAATACGGGCGATCCGGGCGGGGCGGATGGTGCTCTCCTCTGGCCCGACGCTTGTGCTCGAAGCCGAGGGACCCGATGGCCAACACTGGATGGTTGGTGATACGGTGACGGTTTTGGCGACCTATCGTGTGGCCTGGGCAGAAGCCCCGGCTGAGGCGCGACTGCGAGTGCTGGTGGATGGCAGGCCGCTGCATCAGGCGGAGATAGCATCAGAGGGTACCTATGCCTGGCCGATGGATCCAGTGGACGGTAACTGGGTGGTGGCGGAACTCTGGAGTTGGGATGGCGACCTGCTAGCCGTTACCAATCCAACGTTCTTGGGTGAAGACGGCACATGAAGGGGCTCCTTTCGAAGATGACTGTGAGGCTCTGGTTTGGGGTGCTGTTCTGCCTGCTCTTTCTGCTTGCGGCCTGTCGTCATCCGACTGGCGTGCGTGTTCCTTTCTCCTCAGCAACAGCAACGCCGGAGGACGCATCAGTTCCCTCTCCCGTGCCCTATGCGCGGGAGTTTCCCAATGTCGCTGGGGACGATGCCTACCTGGTGGGGGCTTACTGGTATCCCTGGTATGGGGCAGATGGTCGTCATTGGAAGGAGGGGTACCGCGACACGCCATTGCTGGGTACCTATGACAGCGCCGACCCCACGGTCATCAATCGGCAGATCGACTGGGCGACGGGCCACGGCGTGGATTTCTTTGTGGCCAGTTGGTGGGGGCGCGATTCGTTCGAGGATGCGGTGATCCACGACGCTTTTACGAGTGCGGAGCTCTGCGACGATATCCGCTTTGCTATTCTGTATGAGTCGGTGGGGCTGCTGGAGGTGCAAGACGGTACCATTGACCTTGATTGTTCGGCAAATCGCCAGAAGTTGGTTGCCGATATGCGGATCCTGGCAGAACGGTACTTCACGCACCCTGGTTATCTCCGTGTTGACGACCGTCCGGTGGTCTTTCTTTACCTGACGCGGATCCTTGTCGGTGACGTGGCCGGTGCCATGACCGAGGTACGAGACGAAGTGCGCGCGGCCACGGGCCAGGAACCCTTTGTCATCGGCGACGAGGTCTATTGGCAGATGCCTGTGCGCTCGCGCCTTGCGCTTTTCGACGGTGTGACAGCCTATAATATGCATACATCGGTACCCGGTATTGCCACCTGGTTTGAGGATGGAGTTTCCCGTCAATACCAGCGCTGGGCGGAGGAAGCCGTGGCAGCAGGTGTCGCGTTCGTACCTGATGTCATTCCCGGCTTCGACGACACGGCGGTCCGACCCGAGGCGCACCATCCGGTGATCCCGCGCAGCCTCGAGCTGTTCACAGGGCAGTTGAAGACGGCGCTTGCGCTGGCTGATCCGCGGATTCGTATGGTGATGATCACCTCGTGGAATGAGTGGCATGAGGGAACGTCGATCGAGCCCGCAGAGGAGTTCGGTTTCACGTATCTCGATGCGCTGCAACAGGCTCTCGCGGAGCAGTAGACACGTGCCTGCGCGCCACATGCTGCATTTCCCCTCGACTAGCGCCGCTGTTATGAGGCCTTCGCAGCAGGAGGTGCTGGCTGTTGTGAGAGCACCGTGCAGGTGTTGAATGGCTCCGGCGTCAACATTGCATCCGGATCGCTAAGAACTTGGCGACTGTTGTCTTCAGGAAGCGGTTACTCAGTTGGTGTGGCAGTGCCGGGTGCGGTCTGCCCCCCCACGAGGGGAGGGAACGATAGACACCATCATCGGTTAGTCATATACTTGATGAGGGTAAGGCTTGCCTTTGGTGAACCGTACTGCTGCTGTTCGTCTGTAACTTTTGCGATTGGGCTGATGATGAGATGAAAGATAGAGACCGCATCCTGGCGTATCTCCGGCGGCGAATTTCCGATCCGTCCGACTTCTATCAGACTCACTACCACCTTGTGAGAGATGCCTGCGACAAGTTTGGTGCTGATCCAGCAGAAGTCCTCCAGCTCTACGAGCAACTCCAGGAGGATGCGGAACTGCACGCTGCAATGGGGCGGCATCACAGCTCACGGTCAACGCGCACAAAGCGTGGCGCTGTTAGTCAACCCGTTTCGACGGAGACGGACTTGGCTGCTTTTGGGTGGGACCGCTGTCCAGAGTCGACAAGGTGCCAGGTAGAAGGGCTGGTGAGAGAGTTGCAGGGTTTGCTGACCGGGAACCTGATCGGGATCTATCTCCACGGGTCACTGGCGGCGGGCTGTTTCAATCCGAGGCTGAGCGATATCGACCTGCTGGCCGTGACACGTCGTCACCTTGCCAGCGAGACCCAGAGGTCGCTGATCGAGGTTCTGTTGCGCACCTCACGCGCGCCGCACCCGCTGGAGATCAGCTTCCTGTGCCAGGCGGATATGGTGCCATGGCAATACCCGACGCCCTTTGACCTGCATTACAGCGAGGATTGGCGGGATAAGTACACCCAGGAGCTGGCGACGGGCGCGTGGCGGCAATGGGCAGAGGAGCAGCACACGGATGAGGACCTGGCCGTCCACATCACGGTGACGCGGGCTTGGGGTATTTGCCTATGGGGAGAGCCTATCGTGCGCGTCTTCCCGGAGGTACCAGCACGGGATTTCGCGGCTTCTATCACGGCAGATCTTCAGTGGGCGCTGGAGAGATTGGAGACGTCTCCAGTCTACGGCGTGCTCAACGCCTGTCGGATCTATGCCTACTTCAAGGAAGGGCACATCTACTCCAAGGCTGAGGGCGCGGCCTGGGCGCTCTTGGCGATGCCAGCGGAGTTCCAGCCGGTCATCGAAGCCGCGCTGGCTGCCTATCGCTCCCCAGTGCCCGATGCAGTGCTGCCGGATGTGGCACAGGCCCGCCGGTTGCTGCACTACGTTGCCGATGCGATTGGGGTGAGGTAGGCTGGACCAGTTCGAGAACAAGTTTCCGCTTTCGCCTCCGAGTGCGCTCGGAAGCAACTGATGCTCAGAGGTTCAGTTGCTAACTCAAGGCCAACGCCTTCTGGTGGGCTGATCGCGCGGTTGGCTGGATGGGACGCCGTTACACCCCCTAATCAGTAGCCAAGTTGTCGGCTGCGACGATGCATCAGCAACGAGGGGATCAGGAATATCACGCTGCTTGCCAGGAGCACGATCAGGTCTAGCGCTGGGCTGAGCGCTCCGGCGCCCAACACCGCATGGTTCATCAGGTCTTGAGCGTAGGTCAGCGGTGAGATATAGGCGAGGGCCCGCGCCGCTGTGCCCATCTCGTTGAGCGGGATGAAGACACCACTGATGAAGAGCAGGCCCCAGCGCAGGAGTGTGCTCGGCATCTGAACGTCACCAGGGTTGCGGGTGGGGATGGAGCCGAAGATCACGCCCAGCGTGGAAAAAGCAAAAGAGCCCAACAGCACACCAGCGACCAGCAGCCCGGGCTGAGCGATGGTCGCGCCGAAGGCCACCCCACCGATGAGGAGGGTCACCACTGACACGGCAACGGCAAAGAGTGCCCCCACCGCTGCCTTACCTAACAGCAGCGTCAGGAGCGACATGGGCGCGGCCAGCAGCCGATCGTAGGTGCCCAGGCGACGCTCGATGGGGATGATGAACGGTCCGGCGGCCGCTGCCGTAAAGAAGACGGTCAGCGCCAGCAGCCGGGCGACGCCCTGTGTCACCGCCATCTCCCGCTTCACCGAGAAGGAGAAGAACATAAAGAAGGGCATCAAGAATCCGAACATGATCATGCCCGGTTTGAGGTAGTAGACTTTTATGTCTTTGATTGTCACCGTCCACGCCTGCGCTACCTCATCCCACAGTCGCTGTCCCCATTTGTGGCGTTTCATCGTCGACCTCCCGTCCGGCCTCGCCCTCCCCGCCGTCCACGTTTTTTCTCTCCCGTCGGGTGCTGTACTGTGCCGATCTTCTGACCCGTGATCTGCAAGAAGACGTCCTCCAGGCTGGGCCCCAAGGTGGTCAGGCTGACCACCTGCAGCTGGTGTGCTCGAGCATAGTCAATGATCTGAGGCAGCAACGCTGAGGGGTCCTCAGTGTACAGCCGCCATTTGTCCCCCATCTTAACGGCGGTGGTGACACCTCGCAGTGCGCCCAACGCCTGGCCGTGGGCCTGCCCGTCGGGCTCCAGGGCTACCTCGACCGACTGCACCTGTCGGAAGGCCGCCTTGAGCCTTTCTGGTCTGTCGATGGCAGCGATCTGGCCATGGTTGATGATGGCGACCCGATCGCAGAGTTGATTGGCTTCCTCAATCTGGTGCGTGGTCAGGAAGATAGTTGTGCCCTCGGCGTTCAGGCGGCGCACCAGGTCGCGGATGGCACGAGTGCTCTGGGCATCCAGGCCCGTGGCCGGTTCGTCCAGGAAAAGGAGTGCAGGCTTGTGGATGATGGCCATGGCGATGCTCAGCCGACGCCGCATGCCCTTGGAGAAGTCTTCGACCTTCACGTCGCGCTTTTCCCACAAACCAAAGGTCTCCAGCAATTCCCGTGCCCGTGTCTCCCGTTCAGCACGGCTCACGCGGTAGAGCCGGCCGGTGAACATCATGTTCTGCCAGGCAGTCAGTTCGGTGTAGACGTTCGATTCCTCCGGCACAAGCCCCATCTGTCGCTTCACCGGATAGGCGTCGCGAGCCAGATCATAGCCGTCGATGAGGATGCGGCCCTCGGTGGGCTCCAGTAGCGTAGTCAGCATGCGCTGGGTCGTGGTCTTACCTGCCCCATTGGGTCCCAAGAAACCGAAGATCTCGCCTTGATGCACTTCGAAGGAGATATGATCCACAGCCAGCAGGTCGCCGTAATACTTCGTCAGGTTCTCTACTTCAATTGCCTCAGTCATCTTCCTCCTCCTGGGGTGCGGTTTCGATCGCCTCGGCGGCCCCGATGGCGCGCTCTAGCAGGGCGAGCAACGTAGTGCCCTCATCAGGGGACAGGCCAGCGAGCAGGCGGCGCATCTTTTCTCGACGGAAGGCCCATGCCAGCTCTTGCAGCGCCTGACCCCGCGCGGTCAGGAAGAGTTGAACTGCGCGTCTGTCCTGCGGGTCAGGTTGGCGTTTCAGCAATCCATCCTTTTCCAGACGTCGGACGCTTACGCTGACTGTGGGCGCGGTCAACCCCAGCCCGTTCGCGATCTCCTGTACGCTGCATCCGGGGGCGGCTGCCAGCCAGTCCAACAGGGCAAGCTGTGGCATCGTGACGCCCGTGTCCTGTAAGGGATGCTGGGCAAAGGTTAGCTTGCGCAGGCGGTTGAGCAGATCCAGGAGCTGATCTTCCGCCGATCCAGGTGTCTTGTTCATCGCTACCGTCTTTGTCCTGTAAGTGCTGTTTAGTTAGACGAACTAATTTTACGCCGGATCAGCGATGTGTCAAAGGGTTGAGGTATGAGTCCGGTGCACTGACTGTCCCCTCCACGGCAGTTCCGGGCTCAAATTAGTGGGGATGCCTTCGACTCCCAAATCATAGGCACGCGTGAGAATGGTGAGATCGTCCTCACGATCTCGGCCACGCCGGAGGAGCACATGTGGGGGACGTGCGGCACGGCCAGCTTCGACTGGCACTTGCCTAACCCGCTCTGTGGCTGGGCCGCGGCTCACTCCGGTGACCCGATGGGTACAGCCATGGCCTTGAGCGGTGCTGATCTCCCAGCGACCGGTATGTGTCATCATACCTATACCTTGGATGCCAATCCCTCGCCTGATAACCGCGATCACGTGGAGGCTAAGTTGAGCTTTATGTGTGCCGTGAGGCACGAACCCAAATCTCCCACGGATGCAGGGGCGGTGTGTTTCCGCTCCCTGTCCCCGGAGCCAGTGACGGCGATGCCGGTGGTGCCCCTGGCGAAGCGTATAGGGCCTGCTCCGTCCTTGTAGCGGCCTTATCCAGGCATAAGGGCTTCGAGGTGGTCCCTCAGGGCACCCAGCGAGAAGTAGCGCCTGGCCACCTGGAAATTGTGCTCGACCATCTCCCGGCGACGCGCGGCGTCGGTGAGCAGCGCGACTGTCTCATCGGCAGCCGCCTCGATGATCTCGGGCTTGACATGGATCAGCCCCCGCGCATCGCGTGAGTAGATGGTGTCACCGAAGGAGACCGCTCGGAAACCCCGCGCCTTGATATCGGCCACGTAGACTGGATACTCGAAAAGCGCGATGGGCAGCTTGGCGCGCACTGCCTCCAGCAATTGGTTGCCCCAGCCCTCCCACCAACTCGGGTAGGTGACGAAGTCGGCGTGGACGTAGGTGTCCCACAGGGAGTAGATTTTTCGTTCTCCCTCCTGACGGCGCTCGTGGTCGATCATATCGCCAATGAAGAGGGCGTCGATGCCCGCATCGGTGATCTTCTCGCGTAGTCGCTGCACGTAACCGCCGCTGGTGTCATCGCGCGTATAGCCCGCCAAGACGAGGACGATGCGGCTGTCGGCGTCGAACGGCCGGCCGTCGTACAGCCCTGTGCGCTGCAGCCGGGCGCGTCGGCCTGGGGTGTCTAGCGCCTGCACCAGGTCCACGGCTAACTCGATGCCCTTGCGAGCCACTACCCGTGTGGCCTGGAGGATCATCACGTCGTTTTCCCGCAGCCCGATGCGCTCCCGCAGGTCCGCGTTGTAATCGTCGGGTTGCCACGGCGGACCGTCGAAGTCGAAGACGTTGGGAACCACACGCGCATGGATGCCCTTGCGTTCCGCCAGTTCTCGTTGCGCCAGGCTATTGATCACGGCGTGGTGGATGCCTGGATCGTGGGGTGGGATGTACTTGTCGGCCAGTTCCACCGCGCTGTCACAGGTGAGGCAGACGCCGTCCACACGCTCCCAGTAGAAGTCGTGATTGTGGGCCAGCGTTGGCAGCTTCAGGTCGCGCATGACCCGGGTGACGGCAATGGACACAGCGGGGTTCACCGCGACGGACCAGACGTTCTGTGGTAGAAGGAAATCGATGCCCTTCTCCGCGATCCAATGTCGCAGTTTCGCCTCAATGACGTCGGCCACGCCGTACAGCGCCCGGCGGTACTCGGCGTCGCTCTCGTAATCCGTCAGGCCGATGAACGTGTTGGCGTACAGGCGCTCGGCCAGGGGTGTGTGGTGGTACATCTCCGGGATCAGCGTCCCCCCGGCGGAGCCGAGATCGCCCGCGGCGTAGTGGACGGTGTGCCCCATGCCCTCCAGGACACGCCGCCACTTGTCCATCTCCAGGGAGACGCCGTCGGTGCGCCCGACCTGATAGTGAAACATGCCAATGGTAAAGGTCCGTGTACTCATTTCGTTCGCCTTTCGTGCTCTTTTCAATCTGTCTGCTGGGTTAGTCGCTGCAGCGGCATTGTTGCAAGTGATTGTAGGGTGTCACGGAGCCGTCATCCAGGTACAAGGTCAGCAGCGGGATGTAGGTGTTCATATCGGTGAAGCAAGTGAGGTCGAACGACGCGAAGGTGAATGGCCCCAGGTTCGCGGGGTTGTAACGGCGTAGGATCTCCCTGACCTGTCGTTTCTCCCCCTCGCTCAGTTCCTGGACGCAGTAGGCCAGGCTGATGTGGCCCGCGAAGGGCCGGAAGCTGAGTAGCGCCGCCAGCTCGGTGGGCTCTGGAGGCAGTGCTTCTCTGATGGCGTGCTTGATCTGCCGCTCCATGGCATAGACCTTGCTCAGCTCGGACTCTCGCGCGAAACGCACCTGTGCCGTGATCGTCGTGTCCAGCCCTAATCCCTGGGCTTGGGCGCTCACCGGCTCGGGAGCGCCGATCTTGGCGAAAGCCACTAGCACCCGCTGGGTAAGCACCTCAGCGTAGCGGCGGGAGATGGGGTGAGAGCTGGCGACGACGTCGCAGATTGTCATGTGGAAGGAGCCCGGTTCAAGGAGAGCGAAGACGTCGCCAAAGCCGGCCGCGGCAAGGGCCTGGTCGAGCTGGCTCTGCAGGGTGTGCAGCTTGACGAACAGATCCGAACCCGGGTCCACCCAGGCAATGCACGTCAGGCCGAAAAACGGCTTGGCGTGGCCGTCGGAGGTGAACTTGGTGGGTGCGGGGAACGGTCCCTGGGAGAAGGCTAGGTCTCTTGTGCGAAGCCTCTCTTCATATTCGCGTAGCAGGTCGGGCATCTTGCCTCCTCAATGCGCGTCACTGTCTGGGGAAAAACTGGCATCGGATTCTCTCGACAGGTGAATAGTAGCATGAGAGGCTCGGAAGCGCGAATGTGAGGCCACGATCATTGAGACTGTTCACGAGGGTGGTGGGGGAGAAGCGGTGACTGTCACCTCTGTCACGGCCTTTGCCGCGGGCCACCACTGCAAGCGATGGTCCACGTACTCCGCCCACCCATCGAGGTGATAGTGACCCCACAGGACTTCGTATGCCAGAGGTGAAGAGGGAGGCAGCGGGACGGTCGATGACCTGAACAGCCATGGGGCGGTGGTGAGGGCGCTGCAGTGCCACCACCAGTTGCGCTGTCCGGGGTCACAAATCGCTGGCTGACCTCCAGGCTATGTTCTGCATGTGTGCTGCTTGAGCCCTGTTCAACTTGAGTACACTTGGTACATCTTGTCGATGGAGAGCTGATCCGCCTCTGGGAATTACTGGTGGCGGGCGTGATGTGTAAGGGGGCGACTATGCGACAGGGTGTGATCTCGACAAAGGGGAAGCGTGCGTGGCAGGGGATTCCGGCCATTGAGCGTGCTGCTAACGGTCG
>CAYLRT010000104.1:0-9708 GCA_964385885.1 uncultured Anaerolineales bacterium
AAAGCGGCGACACGTCGCCGCAATCCAAAGCGGTGATACGTCGTAGTCCAAAGGGTGCCGCTCTAGTCGAGGGCGGGCCGGGCCCACGATGCCGCTTTCAAAACGGTGACATGTCACCGCAATCCAGAGCCGAGCTTACCCTTCCTCTACGGGCACCACCAGGTCGACGAAGGTCGGTGGCTGGCCGGGCCGTAGCGCCACCAGGCCGCGGTTCGACAGGTGCAGCGTCTCCAGCACGATCAGTGCCAGCAGGCTGATGGTCATCTCCACCGACGGGTGCGGGCATCCGGCCGCCTTCAGCCCGGCCTCGATGGCCTCTACCCGCTCCGCCACCACCGCCGCCGGATCGAGCGCCATCAGCCCACCCAGCGGCAACGGCAGCCGCGCCGCCACCTCGCCGTTCACCACCACCGCCATCCCGCCGTCCATCTCGATCACCGCGTTGGCCGCGGCAACCATGGCTGCGTCATCGGTGCCCAGCACCAGCAGGTTGTGGCAGTCATGCGACACCGTGGAGGCAAAGGCTGCGCCGGGTGCGAACCCCAACCCGCGCACAAACCCCGCACCGTGCGTGCCCGTCGCGCCCTCGCGCGGCGCATGACGATAGAAGACGAGCGCCTTTACCAGATCGGCTGCCGGGTCGGCCACCAACTCTGGTCCGGCCCCACGGTCCACCGCTGTCATGGTCACGATCTCCTCTTCAGTGTGCACCATGCCCGGCACCACGCGCATCGCGCGCACCCTTACCGGTCCTGCCTGGGGCGCCGGTATGCGCAGGTCTGCCGCAGTCAGCGGTGCCAAATGCACCGAATGGACCGCCCAAGACGGATACTCATAGGGCGCCAGCTCCACCGTCAACTCGCCTCCGGCGGCTACCCGCACCCCGTCGCAGTAGACCTCGTCGATGGTCAGGTTCACCAGGTCGCTGACGATCAGAATGTCCGCAGCCCGCCCGGGGGAGATGCTACCGATCCAGCGCGCCCGCTCCAGGAGCTGCGCCGCGTTGATCGTCGCCATCTGAATCGCCAGGATCGGCGGCACGCCCTGCTGGATCGCCTTCCGCACCACCCGGTCTATGTGCCCCTCGCTAACCACCGTAGCGGACGTCACGTCATCGGTGACCAGGGTGAAAAGCCGGGTATCCAGGCCCGGGTTATCGGTCACCGCGCGGATCAGATTGGGCATGTCGAGCCATGCCGAGCCGTAGCGTTGCTGCACATAGCAACCGAGCTGCGCCCGCCGCAGGGCTCCCTCGGCCGTCGTGCCCTCGTGATCGGCCGTGATCCCCGCCGCGACGAAGGCGTTAAGGCCGGGGTCGAACGCCAGGCTGGCGTAGTGGCCCGTCAGCACCTTGCCCGCCTCCAGCGATGCGCGGGTGATAGCGTGCACCGCCGGGTCGCCGTAGATCAGGCCAGGGAAGTTCATCTGCTCGCCCTGCAGCGCGGCCCACCCCTCGGCGTAGGCACGTGCCACCTCCTTGTCGGTGATCACCGCCCCGGCGTCCTCAAAGCCAGGGATGGAGGGTACGCATACCGGCATCGCCACCAGCACCTTGAGCGGCAGCCCCTCCGCCGCGTCGTGGAAGAGCCGCACCGCCTCCAGGCCGAAGACATTGGTCAGCTCATGGTTATCGCATGCGATGGTCGTGGTGCCATGGGGTAGCACCGCAGCGGCGAAGTGGCGTACATCCACCATAGTGCTTTCCACATGGTCATGGGTGTCGATGAACCCCGGGACCAGATAGCGTCCGCCGGCGTCTACCACCTTGGTGTTGGGCCCAATGGGGATGTGGCTCGTGTCACCCACATAGGCGATCAGCCCGTGGCGCACCGCCACGTCCACCCCCTCCTGGATGCGTGCGATGTTGACATTAACCAGCCGACCGTTCTTGATAATCAGATCGGCCGGCTCGCGTCCCATCGCCGTCGCCACCACGTCCTGTGTCACGTCTGCCAATGCCACACGTCGATGCACGTAGCTCGCTGCCATCATCATTCCTCCTGTAAATTGGCTAGTAGCTTCACAGCAGAGGGCACAGGGGCTCTCGCCCTGTGCCCTCTCTATGAGTTCAGTATGTGATCACACGCTCGAGCTGCTTGGCCGCCGCCACCCAGCGCCCCACCTCATCGCGTCCTGGCATGCGACGCACCAGCTTTTTCTCAGCGTTCACCTCACGCAACTTAGCGTACAGGTTATCGGGGTTGCGCTGCGCCAGTTCGGGGACGGTGTCCACCCCAGCGGACTCCAGCAGGTCGGAGTATTCCTCGCCAATCCCCTTGATGCGCAACAGATCGGCACGATTCACCCACTTGAGGATCAAGTCGGGGCTAATGCCTGTGGCGTCCGCGATAGCCTTGCGTTCCTGGGGTGTCGCCCCCTTAGCCAGGAGCGCCTCCGTCGTCTCAATCCCCACCTCGGCCAGCTTGGCCGCGTAGACTGCATCGATCCCCTCAATGGCTTCTATCTTAGCCATAGAACCACCTCACTCCACGTTGGCTCTAGGCAAACTATGCCTTGAGATTCGTCGTTGTCAACCAAAGCCAGAGCGACGTGACAGCTTTCCGTTAAGTCAGGAGACCCAAGGAGCATCCAATAGAAGCTGGTGCATCTCCTCTTTCCAGAGGTCCAGCATCATCACTATGGCACGATCGTCGCTTCAGAAGAGTTATGACCGACCGTGGACGCGAGTCGGCAGTTTGACGTCAACTGGCCTGCCCTGGGATGAGGTCTGTCAGTTGTGTTGTCTGTTGTCTGACATTATAATCAGGGCGGAGGTGGATCCGCACATGGTAATCGAAGATCTCCCTCGGGTGCTTTCCACATATGAACAGGTGGAGCAGGCGCTTTCCAGGTTGGTCGAGCACCTAAAGCCTGGCGACCAGCTTCCTTCTGAGCCAGAGCTTGCACGTCAACTTGGGGTCTCGCGCGCCACGCTGCGCGAGGTCCTGCGCACCTTCACCGAACGCGGTATCCTCATCCGCCGTCAGGGTATCGGGACCTTTGTGGCCTCCCGGCTACCATTATTGGAGGCGGGGCTGGAGGTGCTGGAGAGCCTAAACGAGATGGCGCAGAACCGCGGTCTCACAACGCAGGTCTCACACCTGACGGTGGTGGAGCGCCAACCCACAGAGGATGAGGCCCACCACCTGGGCTTAGTGGAGACACCAGTGCCGGTAATGGTGGTTGACCGCGTGATCTCCATCGAGGACAGGCCAGTGGCGGACTTACGGGACGTGGTGCCAGTGACCTACCTGTCGGCAAAGGACCTGAAGGCGGACTTTCAGGGGTCAGTGCTGGACATCCTGTTGCAGCGGGGGAATCCGCTGTTGGGGATCTCACGCACTGAACTCACGGCTATCGAAGCAACAGCCGCGCATGCTCGACGGCTGAACCTGAAACCTGGTACGCCCCTGCTCAAATTCATCGCACAGCTTTACACCTATGATGAGCAGATTGTGGATTACTCTACGAGTGTATTCGTGCCCGGTTATCTCCGTTTCCACGTCATCCGCCAGGTGCGGACCTGACGGTGCAGAGAGGATACTGAGCTCAAGAGCCAAGGAGGCCAAACATGGACCCGAAGAATCTTGCAGCTACTGAGGCCGCTGTGGCCCAGGAGGTGGAACGTGTCAGTGGTGCTATCGTCACCTTCCTACGGGAGATCGTGGCGATCCCCTCGATGGATGGTCAGATCGAGGCTGTGGGGCGTCGTGTACAGGCTGAGATGAACCGCCTGGGCTTCGACGAGACCTGGTTCGACCGTATGGGCAATATCGTGGGCCGGGTGGGAAACGGCCCACGCGTGATCCTGTTCGACAGCCACATCGACACAGTAGGTATCGGCGACCCCGATGAATGGAAGTGGGATCCCTTCCAGGGCAAGGTGGAAGACGGAGTATTCTACGGAAGGGGGGCCTGCGACGAGAAGGGAAGCACGCCCGGCATGGTCTACGGCCTGGCCATCGCCAAGAAACTGGGGCTGCTGGAGGGTTGGACGGCCTATTACTTCGGCAACATGGAGGAGTGGTGTGATGGCCTGGCCCCCCGCGTGTTGGTGGAGGACGAAGGCATCCGTCCGGATTTCGTAGTGGTGGGAGAGCCCACCAAGATGCAGGTCTACCGCGGGCACAAGGGCCGGGTGGAGATGCGGGTAGTAGCCAGGGGACGCAGCGCTCACGCTGCCAGCAACGAGATGGGCGACAACGCCATCTACAAGATTCTGCCGGTCATCGAGGCCATCAGCAAGCTGGAGCCCGAGCTGGGCGACGACCCTTTCCTGGGCCATGGCAAGATCACGGTCACCGACATGGAGGTGGATACGCCTAGCATCAATGCGGTGCCCAACCGTTGTGTCGCCTATATCGACCGGCGGCTGACCTTTGGGGAAGACCCAATGGCTGAGATCGAACGGATACGTTCGCTGATTCCGCCCGCCAACCGGCAGGCTGGCGATATCGTGGTCGAGTTGCTGCGCTACGACACCCCAAGCTACACCGGTTTCGTCAAGGTGGTGGACAAGATTTTCCCCGCCTGGGCGTTAGAGGAGGAGCACCCGTTAGTGCAAGCAGCACTGACGACCTGTCGTGCCATCGGGCTGCCGGACCATCGGCCAGGCAAGTGGGACTTCAGCACCAACGGTATCTATTGGGCAGGCTATGCCGACATCCCCACGGTGGGGTTCGCGCCGGGCGACGAGAAGACGGCCCACACAGTGCTGGACAGCGTCCCCATTGCCGACGTGGTCAAGTCAACAGCGTTCTACGCGCTGCTGCCGGCGGTGCTCGCATCGCAGCTTGGATAAGTGATACCCTGACGAGGAGGTAACCGCGGAGGGCGCAGAACAGAAGATAGGGCGCTGCGGCCTCTGCGGTGGAGGCCTGACCATATTCGCACCATGTTGAGGAGGTAGCGATGAAGACGTTTCTGAGGGGTCGAGATTTGATTTCGGATTTGGATTTCTCGAAGGAAGAGGTCGAGACGGTGCTGGAGGTGGCCTGGGACCTCAAGCGGAAGCGGGCGACCGGTGAGCCGCACCCCCTGCTGCGCGACAAGACCCTGGCCATGCTCTTCTTCTTCACCAGTACCCGCACCCGCTCCTCGTTCGAGGCCGGGATGGCACAGCTTGGCGGACATGCGGCATTCATCGATTGGCGAACCACGCAGATCTCCCACGGTGATACCGCCCACGAGATCGGCGAGATCTTGGGGCGCTACTTCGACGGCATCGCGATCCGCCAGTGTGACTGGAAGGTAGGCAACGCCTACATCAACGCGGTGGCCGAGGCCTCACGTGTGCCGGTGCTGAGCATGCAGGATGATATCTACCACCCCTTCCAGTGCCTGGCCGACCTGATGACGATCATGGAGAAGAAGGGGCGTGACCTGCGTCGCAAGAAGATCGTGGTCTCGTGGGCCTATGCGTCCTCGTACCTCAAGCCCATCTCCGTACCGCAGTCGCTGATCCTGCAGATGCCGCGTTTTGGGATGGATGTGACGCTGGCCTACCCCGAGGAGTTCATGCTCATGCCGGAAATCGTGGATGAAGCGCGCGGCCTGGCCCGTAAGTACGGCACAGCTTTCGAGATCGTGCACGATATGCGCGAGGGTTTCAAGGACGCCGATGTTGTCTACGCCAAGTCATGGGGGCCGCTGCTGACCACCGATGACCCGGAGGAGGGCAAGCGCTTGCAGGACAAGTACGAGGATTGGATCACCGACAGCGAGAAGATGCGGCTGGCCAAGCCCGACGCCATTTACATGCATCCGCTGCCGGCTGACCGCGACATCGAGGTGACCAGCGAGGTGATGGACGGGCCGCAATCGGTGGTCTTCGACCAGGCCGAGAATCGCCTGCACGTCCAGAAAGCGACGATGGCGCTGACAATGTGGTAGGCTAGGGTAGACGCTACCCCCAGGATGCCTGTGATCCATACCCGAATTTCCAAGGAGTAGACCTGTGACACAAGCACGTTGGGCTGTGATCGCGATCGGGGGGAACTCGCTGATCAAGGACAAACAGCATCAGACGGTAGAGGATCAATACCAGGCAGCCAAGGAGACTTGCTATCATATCGTGGATATGATCGAGGAGGGTTGGGACGTTGCCATTGGGCACGGCAACGGGCCGCAGGTAGGCTTCATCCTGCGGCGTTCGGAGATCGCCGCTAAGGTAGCGGGTATGCATGAGGTACCGTTGGATGCCTGCGGCGCCGACACGCAGGGCGCTCTGGGCTACGCGCTGCAGCAGAACCTGCAGAACGAGTTTCGGCGGCGTGGCATCGCCAAGAGTGCCGCTACGGTGGTGACGCAGGTGCGCGTGGACCCCGACGACCCCGCCTTCACCAATCCCACCAAACCCATCGGCGGCTTCATGGACGAGGAGGAAGCACGCCGGCGGGCCGAGCAGGACGGCTGGGCGGTGGTGGAGGACGCGGGCCGTGGCTGGCGCCGGGTGGTACCCTCCCCCGAGCCGCAGGAGATCATCGAGCTAGACGCCATCCGTGCCCTCCTTTCGACCGGCATCATCACCATCGCCGTAGGAGGCGGAGGGATCCCTGTTGTGCGCCATGCCAACGGCGACCTGCGGGGGGTAGCGGCAGTCATCGACAAGGACTATGCTTCCTCGCTGTTGGCCCAGCTCCTGGGGGCAGAGCTTTTCCTGATCTCCACCGCCGTGGAGCAGGTCTACCTCAACTTCCGTCAGCCCAACCAGCGCCCGATCCACGAGATGACCGCCCTGCAGGCCAAGCAGTACCTGGCCCAAGGGCACTTCCTGAAGGGAAGCATGGAGCCCAAGATCCGGGCCTGCATACGCTTCCTGGAGGCTGGAGGCAAGCTGGCGATCATCACCGATCCAGCGCACATCACGGCTGCGCTGCACGGTGAGACGGGCACCCGCATCGTGCCTGGCTAGCCAGGGGATGCGCCCGAGATGGAGAGAATAGTGCGCCCTGAAGTGGATATGGATCACGTCATCGGCCTGCAATGCATGCTCTGTGGCGCGCTCTATCAAGTGGAGGAGGTGGCCTACGTCTGCCCCAGGCATGGGCATGCAGGCATCCTCGATGTGCGCTACGACTACGAGCGCCTGCGGGCGCGCCTGAGTCCTGAGACGCTGCGCGCCAGCCGCGAGATGAGCCTGTGGCGCTACAAACCGCTGCTGCCCGTGCGGCCTGACGCACCGGTTCCCCCACTGCGGGTGGGCTGGACCCCGCTCTACGCGGCACCACGGCTGGGCGCTCCGCTGGGCCTGCGATGGCTGTGGGTGAAAGATGATGGGATGAACCCCACCGCATCCTTCAAGGATCGGGCCTCGGCTCTGGCAGTGGTCAAGGCGCAGGAGGCCGGGGCCCGGGTGGTGACCACGGCCAGCACCGGCAACGCGGCGGCGGCTCTGGCCGGATTGGCAGCGAGCGTAGGACTGCGCGCCATCATCTTTGTGCCCAAGGACGCGCCCCGCGCCAAGATCGCTCAGCATCTAGTCTATGGGGCAACGGTGCTGCTGGTAGATGGCAGCTATGACGATGCCTTCGACCTGACACTGCGGGTCGCGGAGGCATTCGGCTGGTATAATCGCAACACGGCTTACAACCCTTACATGACAGAGGGCAAGAAGACCGCCGCTTATGAGATCTGGGAACAGCTTGGCGGCCAGGTCCCCGACTGGGTCTTCGTGCCCGTGGGGGACGGGTGCATCCTGGGTGGCATCCACAAGGGATTCAAGGACCTGCTGGCACTGGGCTGGATCGATCGAATGCCCCGGCTGGCCGGGATTCAGGCCCAGGGCGCCTCAGCCCTGGTGGACGCCTTTCGGCGCGGGCTCAGTGCCACAGAGATGCAGCCGGTGACCGCCCGTACGGTGGCTGATAGCCTCTCGGCCAACCTGCCGCGCGACCGTGCCAAGGCGCTGGCGGCGGTGCGTGAGACCGAGGGTGTCTTCCTCGCCGTGTCCGATGAGGAGATCCTGGCGGCGATCCCAACCATCGCGCGGGCGACGGGCGTCTTCTGTGAACCAGCCGCGGCAGCGGCCTATGCGGGCCTGGCACGGGCCGTGGCACAAGGGATAGTGGATTCCGAGGCGCGTATCGTCCTGTTGCTAACAGGCTCGGGCCTCAAAGACATCGACAGCGCCATGCGCACCCTCCCTCAGCCGCCGGTGATCCGTCCGACGGTGGAGGCTGTGCGCGAAGCGCTGCGCGACCATGAGCTTTGAACAAGGATAGGGGGAGACGAAAACTATGATCGACCTGACGATTGACCGCACAGGCCTGGCGCGGGCCGTGGCACGTGCGCGGGAACGAAACATCATCATTCCCACGCTGGCCCAGCAGAAGGACCCCGCGTTGATCCCGGAGGCGATCCGTGAGGAGCTGCATCACATTGGGCTGTGGGACGTGCACCCGCGCAACCTTTTCCGCATCACCTGGAAGAACGAGCCGGTGGCCCATGGCGGGGACTTCGACGGCGTCAACTACGTGGAGATCCCGCCAGAGCTGACAGGCGTGGAGGCACGCATCTTCGCCCTGGTCGGCAAGTGGTTCCCGACCGGTTCGCACAAGGTGGGAGCAGCCTTCGGCTGTCTGGTGCCCCGGCTGGTGACCGGCCAGTTCGACCCCACCCGCCACAAGGCAGTGTGGCCTTCCACGGGTAACTACTGCCGGGGTGGTGCTTACGACTCGGCCCTGCTGGCCTGTGAGTCCATTGCCATCCTGCCGGAGGAGATGAGCCGCGAGCGCTTTGAGTGGCTCTCGCAATTGGCGGGTGAGGTGATCGCCACGCCGGGGAGCGAGTCCAACGTCAAGGAGATCTTCGACAAGTGCAAGGAGCTAAAGCAAACCCGCGGCGATGATATCTTCATCTTCAACCAGTTCGACGAGTTCGGCAACTATCTGTGGCACTACGAGGTGACGGGACACGCCATGCTGGAGATACTGCAGCGCGAGATGCGAGCGGCGGATCGTTTCGCAGGGATCGTGTCCAGCACTGGCTCCGGCGGCACCATCGCCTGCGGTGACCTGCTGAAACAGCATTACCCAAGCTGCAAGGTGGTGGCGAGCGAGGCGCTGCAGTGCCCGACCCTGCTGTTGAACGGCTTCGGCGCCCATCGCATCGAGGGGATCGGCGACAAGCACGTGCCCTGGATCCACAACGTGCGTAGCACCGACATGGTCATCGACATCGACGATCAGGCGACGGTGGACCTGGTGCGGCTGTTCAACGAGCCAATCGGTCGGCGCTATCTCAAGGAGCGTGGCGTGCCCCCCGACTTCGTGGACCAGTTGGACCTGGCTGGGATCTCCAGCATCGCCAACATCCTGGCCGCTATCAAGTTCGCCAAGTGGTTCGAGCTGACATCGCGCGACGTGGTCCTGACGATGTGGACCGACTCGATGGAACTCTATCAGAGCCGTCTCAGGGAGTATCGGGAGCGCTATGGCGCGTACACTGAGCTGGACGCGGCGGCTGATTACGAGCGCTATCTGCTTGGGTTGGATCTGGGCACCATGACGGAGCTGACCTACCCCGACCGCAAGCGCATTCATAACCTGAAGTACTACACCTGGGTGGAGCAGCAGGGCAAGACCTACGAGGAGATCCAGGCGCAGTGGTATCAGGAGGACTACTGGACCCAGATCCAGGGGCAGGTGGCCGAGATCGATCCGCTGATTGAGGAGTTCAACGCGCAGGTGGGTCTGCTGTAGGGTACCT
>CAYLRT010000105.1:0-9706 GCA_964385885.1 uncultured Anaerolineales bacterium
GCTGCCTGGCGGGCAAGCCCGTGCTGGCCGTGGCCGCTGCAGGCGGCAGTGGCGGCGGGATGATCACCTGTCTGCTGAGCATGGAGCGCTGGATCCATCATGTGCGCGCTCGCACCTGGGACCTGCTTCCGGTCAACCGCTGGAGCCGGGAGTATAAGCTCGTTGCCATCCGTGCGGCTGCACACGCCATGGTGCCCGCTGAAGCGAAACTATAGTGGAGCGGGGCATGCGACAGAGGCCCGCCGGGGCATACCACGCTCCGCAGTGACCGCTACGGCACCGGTGGCAATATCTTAGCCACGAACCCCAACTCGTGCTTGATCCGTCGCACATCGTAGACAGCGTCGTACGCATGGTCAGGGTCCTCGAAGTACGAGACGTCTACATCCTCATCCCACCAGTGGCGCAGGAGCTGGGCCACAGGGACCGCCACCCAGGCCCTGGGCCCGGCAGCATTCATGATGCGTACGCCCGGCTTGTAGGGTGCCTCGAGTGCCATAGCAAACGCCCGCACAGCGTCACTCAGTGCCATGATCGTGATGCTGCCGAGAGCCCACGGCCGCAGTGGCTCTATCTCCCTGGGGGCCGGCAGCCTGTCATCGGCCAACACGGTGGAAAGCCGCAGGTTGATCACATCAATGGCCTGGTTCTGCCGCTGGTAGTACTTCGTAACCTCCTCCATCAGATACTTGGAGAATCCATAGCCGTCGCGGTCCAGACACGGATGTTCATCGGGGATGGGAACCTGCAGGGGACGGAAGTGTACACTCTGCATACCGACCGCAGCGATGGAGCTGGCCATCACGAACTTCCTGCATCCCCGGTCCATCAGATAACGCATCAGGCAGCGCGTTCCCTCCACATTGACGAGCATCCCCTCGCGCTCCAGGCAGCCCCCCGTCACAGCGGCCAGATGGATAACCCCATCGATGGCATATCCGTCGAGCTGTCGCAAATCCTCGAACGCGCCGAAGTCTCCCCGGATCCAGGGGAGACCCAGGCCCGGGTCGCGGCGGCTCATGCAGAGCACCTGGTGGTGCGTTGCCATGGCAGGAGCCAGGGCGCGACCGATGAACCCGCTGGCGCCGGTGATCAATACAGTGCTCATAGGCCCCTCCCACCACACATATCCGGCCGGCCCTAGTCCTGCCAGTTGATGACGACGCCGAGCACGCCCTCAGCCGTGCCGTCATTGATGCGCCGGAACATCTCAGGTGCCTCTGTGAAGGGGATCCGATGCGTGATGCAATGCTCCCACTTCAGTGCGCCCATCGCCATGTTCTTCAGCACGGCTCGTCGACAGGCCGGGCCACCGTCATCGCAGGGGAAGAACATCGTCAGGCGGCGTCCGTGGGGCGGCAGGAAGTGCATGGACACCGGCGCGCTGCCATAGTTCCCCTGCCAGACGAAACGACCGAACATGCGGCACAGCGCGATCGCCGGATCAACACACTCAGGTTTACCTGTGCATTCGAAGACCACATCGGCGCCCTCCGGTGCGATCCGCTTGACCTCTTGTGCTACATCAGCCCTGCGGCCGTTGATCACGAAGTCGGCCCCCAGCGTCCTGGCCACGGAGAGCCGTTGCTCCTCGAGATCCACCGCGATCACCACGCAGCCGCGAAGGGCGCAGGCCGCCACCACCCCCAACCCAATCTGCCCCACGCCGTAGACCACCACGGTCTCCCCCATGCGTGGATTTGCCATGTCCACCCCATATAGCCCCACCGCGGGCATCACGAACATCGCCGCGACATCCATCGCCACACCGGGCACCAGATGGTCCACACCGTGTGAGGTGTGCGGCTTGGCCACGACGTGACTGCAGTGGGTACCAGAGACGCTGCTCACGGCGGTGCCGTCCGTCAGTGTCATCGAAACATTGCCTCGGAAGTAGACTGCGTCGCCGATCTCGAAGTCGCTGATCTCAGCACCCACCGCCTCCACCACCCCAGTGCCCATATAGCCTGTGCAAAGGGGGTAGGGGCCCCACGACAGTTTGTTGCGGATCAGGGCGAACTCCGTCCCGATACTCACCCCAGAGTAGGCCGTACGCACAAGGACCTCGTCCGGGGCATGATCCTTGAGGATCACATCCTCCAAAGAGAAACGCTGATGCTCGTCACAGATCAACGCCTTGGCTTTCATCGCGGCTCCTTTCCGTGTGCCCCATTGGGACTGTTACGTTTGGCGTGCGGCGACACGTCGCCACTTTTGCAATCCACAGGCCTGGCCGTGCTACGCCCGCTCGGCCAGAAAAGCCTCGATCTCCTCCCGCCAGGGGATGGAGGGCTGAGCTCCCATGCGCTGCACACAGAGCGCCGCGGCCGCGCTGGCAAAGCGCACTGCCTCAGGCAGGGTCTTCCCCTCTGCCAACGCCGCCACCAGACACCCACAATAGGTATCGCCTGCCGCCGTGCTATCCACCGCCTGGACGGGAAAGGCCGGGATGTGGCCCCCCTCCGGCATCTCAGGCGCGACGACCATGGATCCCGCCTCTCCCAGGGTCACGATTGCCGTATCTGTCCCTAGCGCGCGCATTCTCTGAGCCGCCTCCCGAGCCGACGCCAAATCCGTGACCGTCACGCCAGTCAGCAGTGTGCTCTCAGGTTCGTTGGCCACCACGATCGACACCTTCCTGAGCAGGGACACATCAAAGGGCTTGGCGGGGGCGTAGTTCCAGGCAACGGGCACCCCTTCCTCATGTGCAATATCGATGGCCCGCGCCACACTCTCCAGCGGGATCTCAAACTGCATCAGTACGTACGCGGCCCCCGCGATCACCTCCCGCAGCCCTTCGATGCGATTCGGCGTCAGCCGCTGATTGGCGCCGGGCGCCACCGCGATATAGTTGTGTCCCCCCTCACCCACCATGATCAGCGCGGCGCCGCTTGGCACACTGGCTTCTCGATAGATGTGCTCTGTGTGCACCCCGCTCTCCCGGAGGTTTGCGACCATACGTTCAGCATAGGGGTCATCACCCATACAGCTCACAAAGATCACATCACCCCCGGCACGTCCGGCGGCCACCGCCTGGTTGGCTCCTTTGCCCCCAAAGGCCTGCATGAACGCGGCATCGGTGACCGTCTCGTCCCGTGCCGGCAAGCGCGCCATCTTCATGATGAAATCGACATTGGAGCTTCCAATCACGACAATGGGCTTGGCCATGGGTCCTCCTGGAAAGACTGTCTATAACGGGCCTGGCCGGCATCAGTAGTCAGCATCGGAGCGCCCCACACCCTCACAGAGGGCCTTGGTGGAGGTGTAACCATTGCCAATGCGCGCCACTCCCATCTCGATGAACCTCTCGGCTCGCGCCCGATCGCGGATGCCGCCGGCCGCCTTGACCTTGATCCTGCCCTGGGCTGCTTCGAGCATGGCCTTCACCTTCTCCTCGGTGGCACCCTCAGGCGCAAAACCAGTGGACGTTTTGACGAAGTCGGCCTGCGCCTCGATGGCACACGCAACGGCACGCTTAATCTCGTCTAGCGTCAGATAGGCAGTCTCCAGGATCACTTTCACCAACACACCAGCGGGGCGTGCGACATCGGTCACAGCGCGGATATCTGCCACGACCTCATCCCACATGCCGGAGCGGATGAAGCCGTAGTTGGCCACCATGTCGATCTCCCGAGTGCCAGCCGCGATGTAGCGCCGGGCTTCATCGCCCTTGACGACGCTAGAGGTACAGCCATGCGGGAACGCCAGCACGCATGAGACCTCCGAGTCGGTACCGCGGCACATATCAACGGCTAACTCGATGTCGCAAGGCCGCACACAGACCGTGCGCACCTTGTAGTCAATGCCGAGCTGGATCGCCGCGATCGCCTCCTGGCGCGTCAGCTCCGGCTTGAGCACAGCATGATCCAGATAACGATTGATATTTGCGATAGCCATTGCAACCTCCTTTACCTCATACGTAGCACACACGCCGATCCCCCGAGGGGGCACTACACACAGACAAGCCTACGCCGCTGCCTTGCGCGTGAGCCAGATACTTGTCCATCCGCATTCAAAGCGCATGTGACAGTCTAGGGCAGAGAGCAGGGGATGTCAACACGAAAGCCCTCGGCCCCCCTGTGCTCTTTGCGCTCTTCGTGGCTGAATCTGAGTCCTCACCGGAACCGATCATCGGACCGTGTATGCCGTACCCGCTCACCGGTGCGCTCCAGCCATCCTACGCGGGCGTCGCCCGGCTGATCGAACGCCGGCACATAGGGCTTGATGTCTAGCAAGGGGGTGCCGTCCAGCACATCCACACCCTCGATGATCAAGACACGTCCCTCGATCCCGACCAACCGCACCACCGACAGGCCAATAGGGTTGGGCCGTTTGGGCGCCCGCGTGGCGAACACCCCATGGGGCTGGGGATCCATGAAGGGGATGACGGTCAACCTGGCCTCACACACACGGTGAAAATGGTAAAGCAGAATGAGATGCGAGAAACCCTCCAGATCCTTCAGCCCTTCCTCCAACTCAGGCAGAAGCTCGACCGAGCCACGCACGCCCACCGCCCCTGGAGGCTGAATAGGCATCCCTTCGATCTCCGTGAAAGGACTGTGGATCAGACCGATAGCACGATATTTGACTTCCATGGTGGGCAACCTCGAAGTGTAACAGAATAACCGCAGGATAGCGCGAGATCGCCATAGAACAACCGGGGACGATCCCTCTTGGAGCCTGGCCTGCGATCCAGAGCCCCGTTCGACTGCGTATCAGGTGCTTAGCAAAACCCTTTTTGTGCTATACTGGCGATGTCCGTCTATCCGCATGAAGCATGTGATCTTTCTAGGGAGTCTGACTCCTTGCGCAAATGCGTCGTAAACTTGAATAACCCACTGCCGCGCTACTATCAGGTTTACTTCCCCCTGTTAGCACAGTTCCATGCTGGGAAGTTCAAACCGGGTAACCCGTTGCCCTCCGAACGACAGTTGGCACAGGACCACGGCATCACCCACATCACGATCATTAAGGCCAAGGACCTGCCGAGGCGTGGCAATCTGATTGAGCACCACGCAGGGCGGCGCAGTCTTGTGCTGCGCCAGGATGAGAGCCCTGCTAGACGGGCGTCCCTCAAAGGCTGGCCAGAGGGAACGGCGGTCATCGCCCCCCCCATTCGCCCTGGCGAGCGTTGCCAGCCTGCCTGCGACGCTGCTCATCCCGTGGCTCCAGGATTACTTCGCCAAGGAGCGCAGGGGCTCACGTGCAAGGGGGTAAAGACACAGGATGATGGTGACACAAATGGAGACTAGGACAGTACCCATCCAGCAACGCATCGCAGCCCTGACAAAGACCAAGATTGAGCATACCCATGCCAAGATCGCAGCGGGTGGTTACCATGACATCGATGACCATGGCTGCATCTATTGGCCGGACCCGATCCCCTTCAAGCTAAAGCCGAACCATCCGAACGGTCGCTGCTACGGAGCCCGCTGCATCGGCAAGAACTTCCGCGCCTGGCTGGAGGCGCATCCGGTCTACATCCACCCAATGAGTGCACTCGCCGGGGCTTGGGTTGCGACGGTGCCCATCGGCGGCTGGCGGCCCGAGGACCGCCCTGAACACCTGCGACCACTGCATGAGAAGTACCACCTGCAGCGCAACGGCATCGGGGCGATGAACCACCTGGGGCCCGACATGACAATCGGCCTCAAGCTGGGCTGGGGCGGGCTGCTGGAGAAGATCCGCTATTACCGCGACCTCAACCGGCCCCTGGATACCAGTTTCTACGATGCCGAGGAGAACCTGGTATTGGGCGTGCAGGACTGGATTCGACGGCATGTCGTAAAGGCGCGCGAGTTCGCTGCCGAGAGCGATGACGCGTTCGTGCGCAGGAATATGCACGATATTGCCGATATGAACGAGTGGCTGGTAGAACACCCCCCGCGCACGCTACGAGAGGCATGCCAATTCCTGGCGTGGTTCCAGTCCATCGACCGCATGTGGCACCTCGGTGGGGCGCTGGGTCAATTGGACGAATTGCTGCGCCCCTACTACGAGGCGGACAAAGCCGCTGGCATAATCGACGACGAGGATGTGATCTGGTACTTGGCAAGCCTCTTCTTCAACGACACACACTATTCTCAGATCGGAGGGCAAGGCCCTGATGGGGGGGATCTGACCAGCGAACTATCCTTCCTGATCCTGGAGGCGGCCCACCGGCTGGCGATCCCCTATAACCTGGCCGTGCGCGTTCACGAGGGAATGGATCGCCGCCTTCTAATGCGGGCGCTGGAATACCACCTCGCCGATGGCACCGGACCAAGCTTCTCCTGCTCCAAAGGACTGGACGAAGGCTACGTCAAGAACGGTGTCCCAATGCCGCTGGCACGAATGCGGGCCAAGGTCGGCTGCAACTGGACCGCGCTGCCGGGCATCGAATACCCACTCCAAGACGTCACCCGCCAGTGCCTCATCAAGCCGTTCCTCCTCGCCTTCGACGAGATCGTCGCCGACCCCACCAGACCGCGCACGATGGAAGCGTTATGGGAACGCTACGTGCACCATCTGGGCATCTCGGTGGACATCATGAAGCAAGGTATGGATTGGCACATGGCGCACCACGCTGACAACATGATCGAGATCGTCCTCAACCTCTTCTGCCACGGCACCATTGAGCGCGGACTCGATGTCGCCGCCGGCGGCGTTGACATCTACAACCTGACGGTGGACGGCGTCGGCCTGGCAACAGTCGCGGACTCCTTCGCCGCCATCGAGCAGCGCGTCGTCGAGGAGGGGCAGCTCACCTGGGAGGAACTCAAGGAGGCGCTGGATCGCGACTTCGAAGGAGCCGAACGGATCCGCCTCATGCTCACCACCGTCCCCAAGTTCGGCTCCGGCGGCTCGCGCGCCGACTACTGGGCCCGGCGTATCTCACGCACCTTCACCGAGATGTACGACACGCCGACGCCCAACGGATACAACATCGTGCCCGGTCTCTTCTCGCATGGAGACATCGTGGCTCTGGGTAAGGATCTACCGGCGACCCCTAACGGACGCCACGCCGGCACACCTATCTCTCATAGCGGCGAGCCGGACCCTGGTTTCGGGCGCTTTGGCGGCGGTACGCCCACGGCAAAAGCCACAGCGGTGGCGGCCGTGCAACCTGGCCGTGGGAACTCGGCCCCGCTGCAACTGGACATTGACTACAAGCTACTCGAGGAACAGGGTGGTCTGGACGCGGTCGCCGCCCTGATCATGACACACAATCAACAGGGCGGTACACTAATCAACCTGAACATCATCTCCAAAGAGCAGATTCTGGAAGCACATCAGGACCCCAGTAAGTACCCCGACTTGGTGGTGCGGGTGACGGGATACAGCGCCTACTTCCACTCACTCTCGCCGGAGTATCGCCAGCAAGTCGTAGACCGCATCCTGGCGGACTAAGAATGAACTTCATCGACGATGCTGCCGCGGCCAACCACAGACTTTGGGAGGAAGAAGTCCGGAAGGAATGCGGTTACACAACCCCCTGGCTGGACCTGGACGTCGCCACGTTGCGCCGTTATGTCGAGAAGGGGCCCGGCTCTACCTTCTCTAGGCTAGACACCCTGTGCCCCACCGCTCTTCTACGTGAGGTCGCGGGCAAGGACGTACTCTGCCTGGCCTCCGGCGGAGGGCAGCAATCGGCTGTCTTCGCGCTGCTCGGCGCGAACGTGACAGTGGTTGACCTGTCCGAAGGTCAACTGCGGGGCGACCAGATCGCTGCCGATCACTACGGGTATAGCGTTACGCTCATCCAGGCAGATATGCGCGATCTTTCCTGCCTCGGCACAGGCTCCTTCGATCTGGTCTATCAATCCGAGTCCCTGGCCTACGTCCCCGATGTGCACGCTGTCTACACCGAGGTTGCACGAGTGCTTCGGCCTCACGGCCACTACCGAGTCTCCCACGCGCAACCAGCCGTGTTCGCTGTCGAATGGCAGGATGGGCGTTATGGCATCACCGAACCCTATGCGGAAAGCGTCAAACGGCGCCCCGATGGCGGCATTGAGTTTCGACATTGCCTGAGCGAGATCCTCAACGGCCTGCTGTCAGCGGGTTTCGTCATCGAATCCCTCCACGAAGCCCCGTACTATCGCCAAACGGCTCCCCAAGTCACACCAGGGAGTTGGCTTCATCAACAGCGCTATGTCGCAGGGGACTTTGCCATTGTCGCCAGGAAACGGAGCGATAACAGATAAGCTCTTTGAGCGCGCTCAGAAGCGACGCAGACCACAAAGACCCAGTGCAAAGCACGCCGCACAGCATTCCCGGTATCCTCTTGGGAAAAGTCAGTGTCGCAGCGCCTCAGATCCGCGCTGATGTCTGCTCGTCTCCGATTCGCTCCTCCGACGGGACGCGCCTTTTCGTCAGCCTGCTTCGCACGGTAGCTCTGCCGGCCTCGATTCCGCCTCAGCCTGCGACAGGGGGTTCATCTATGCACGCCTCCTGCTTTGGTCAGTGGGGGGTACGCTACTGCAACTCTCCCCCTTTTCCAACCCTGTAAAGGTTGCACTTACGACTTGAATCGTGGACATCCCAATCGTAGGCCCACATTGCCGTATGAACGGTGGCCAGACCCAACGTTTCAACGATAGCCGCGACGACCACTGCTACCGCTAGCGGTAGATTCAGGTGAACCATGGCTGAACGAGCCACGAAATAGGCCGAAGGGAACGGCGCCAGCCAGGGCCGCAGCTTGGCCACGACTTCGATGGCATTCCTTTCCACGTTGTACATCCCTTTCTCCTGTGCGGAGTACAAGACGGCCATCCGATACCCAATGGCGACGGTTGGCCGCCCAATTGAGGAGAGGCTCAGGCTACGCCAAGATGGCGGAAGCTTGGCTCGCCATCCTGCAATTAGCTGTCAACCCGCGTCCTGGATTGAGGTGATGCCGACTAAGCAGTCGAACCCAACATAGGAATGCAGGGGTAAGGTGTTCAATGTGTTCCGCATTGAGCCCGTCTTGCCCTGGTCAGGTCACCAGGCGCAGGACCGGTCACTTGCCCAGCCCCTGGTCTCTCCATCTGGCCGATCCGTCTGGAGAGATTTTCTGACATCATGGGCGTAGATTCAAGTCAGGATCAGAATACACAGGAGGAGCAATGCCTGGAGCATACAACGGGGTCATCCAGACCCAGGGATTGTCCAAGTCATATGGCGAGATCCAGGCGCTCAAGCCGCTAGACCTGAGCGTACCCCAACATCCGATCTTTGGCTTTCTCGGCCCCAACTGGGCGGGCAAAACCACGACCATGAAACTGCTGCTGGGCCTGATCCGGCCGGTCAAGGGTTTCTCCGGTGGCGAGCGCCAGCGCCTGGGCTTGGCCTTGGCCCAGGTCAACTACCCGGAGTTGCTCATCCTGGACGAGCCGACCGCCGCCAAGTGCTGCAGGTGTAGGACCTTTGTACGCGCTGGTGCAACTCCAGGTCTTCCATCAACGAGCCGCCGCACTGGCCCGGTGCCCAGCAGCAGGCCGCTTGTCGCTCTTTCTGGGCATCTATGCGACAGCCCCTCTGGTGGAAGGGACAAAGAAGGCCATCACCCACCCGGGGGAGAACCATGACCGCTAGGCTGTTTGGCGCAGAGAGGGCCGGAGATCTGAGGATGCAGGCTCTGGCTGTGCCAGGGGGAACCAATCGCCCACCTGGAGCGTCTTTGCTCAGGCATATCATTCTCTGGTAAGGAGGCTATTGAATGACTAGAAGGTACTTTCTT
>CAYLRT010000106.1:0-9545 GCA_964385885.1 uncultured Anaerolineales bacterium
CTAGCGTGAGGATGAGGCGTTCCGGTGGGTCGCCCTTGCTGACAAAGGCGCTGGCACCGGCGACAAGTGCCTCGCGCTGTGCCTCAGGCCGACCGCTGAGGACCAGCACTTGGAGCTCAGGACACTGGACACGCAGCGCGGCAAGCTCACCTGCGTGCATCAGGCCTGGCAGTTCCCAGTCCAACAGAATGACATCCGGGCGCACAGTGCGTAGTATGCTGAACAGGGAAATGACATCGTGGGCTTCCCCCACGATCTGCCAGCCCGGCCGGTCTTCCAGCAATAGCTTCAGCGCTGAGCGCACGCTTGCCTGGTCGTCCGCAATTACAATACGCATGATGCTGACGCTCCTGCCCAGGAACTGGTCCTGTCGGACGGTCTGGCATCGCGTGCCTGGGGTGACCTATGGATGCTTGGATTGACGACCCGTGACCTGAGACGACTGTACGACGGGGTTACCGGGCTCGTCACCCATGGGCGCGGGTTGGGGCGCATTGACCACGACTCTGTCATCCTCTCTGCGTGCGCCATCTGCACAGCACGAGACCTCCAGGCATTGGCAGGAAAGCGCTGCGGTTTGGGGTATGATGTCAGGGTCCAGGGCTGTACGCTCATCGCCGGTGCTCCTTGCCACATATTTCCGTATGCCCATCTACCTCACGGGTCCTCCCCGGAGCGTACACGTGGGTCACCAGGTCATCGTCGCCGAAGAAAAAGGTGAGGGTGGCGCGGGTCCCATTGTGCTCGACGGTGACCAGGGCACTGCGCGTGCCTTGGGGGGCAACCCACACCCCGGTTGATCAGGAGGGTAGTGGGGAACCACACTGCCTCCACTAAGTAGCCCATCAATTCACCACTGGTCAACTCGGGCTCTCCCGCTGCCGAGGCGACAGTGAACGTGGCCATCATCCTGGCTTCCAACGCGCCAGCGCCATCCTGATATCGGTTTGTGACAGTCGCTGACATCAGCGGCGCGATCGCAATGGTGGCATCCCAGACGGAGCCTGGGAGGGGGATCGTGAAGGTTTGTGCTGCGCTGAAGGACTTCCATGGTGAGGTGCGGCCGCCCGGCCTGAACTTGCCTGTCTGTCGCAGCCTTACCGTAGTCACCATTGGCTGTCCCTCGCGGATTACTCTGGTCAGGTACCGTTGTACTGGTACGGGGAGGCCAGCCATCATCTCTGGGCAAAAGGCTTCCGATGTCTGCGGCTCACTCTGAGCCAGCAATCCGCTGGCTAGGCCGGCGTGGGCGCGCTGGAGGCGCGCCCTGTTGAGCCCCGCGGTGTCAGCCATCAGCACGATCGCTCCAACTACGACCCCAGTCGCTCTTGCCAACGTCATTGTGCACTCACCTTCTGCTGGTGGAGTTGTTAACTGGCCCATGCTGGTGCGTTTCATCACGGCTGGCGATGCATGCAGCACAGGATGGCTGCGACAAGCTGCGACAGGAAGGCCCGGCGAGACTGCCCGGTACGTGCCTGCCGTGCGACCGCCGCTCTGCGCCAACTCTCCCTCAAGAGTTGCTTTGCCATGTCGTATGCCATGACACGATTGAGATCCACCGATTACCTCCTCAAGCATTACTGCCAACCATTATTGGCGTCACACTTATCACATGGTTTGTTCATCCGTGCCGGAGATACCGGCCTGGGACAGTAGAGGCCTGGACGGATCGCAATACTTGGCCAGCCACGAGCTCACCCTTTGTTCATGGAGCCTGCGGCAAAACCAGTGCGATCAGGCCACGACCCCCACAGCAGCTCCCTGCATATTTGCTCAATACAGGGTTAAAGTTCATAAGTGCTGTGGGATGTTGAGTCTGGGTCCATCCACCTTTCTCCTTCACGTCTCTGCTCCTCAAAAGGTGTGTTGTCTTTATTCACTCTGATCATAGTAGAAAGACTCCCCGGCCGCTTCAGGCGGTCGGGGAGTCTTGGGCCCAGCCAGATGGACGATCTCGAACCTGGTCAGGTGGTCAGGTTGTGTTGTAAGGCAAGTGCCACGGCTTCGGTGCGGCTGGCGGCCCCTAGCTTGGAGAGGATATTGCTGACGTGGAATTTGACGGTAGAGCGGCTCACGAAGAGCCGGTCGGCGATTTCTGGGTTGCTCAGGCCTACCGCAAGCAATTTGAGTACCTCGCGTTCGCGCTCGGTCAGGTCAGAGCCCAGCGGCTGCGGCTGATGGCCGGCGGTGAGCAGGGCCCGCATCGCTTCGGGTGCCAGGGTGGGGTGCCCGACGTGTGCTTTGCGGATGGCGTCGGCCATCTCGTCGGCGGTGATGTCCTTGAGTAAGTAGCCGATGGCCCCGGCGTTCATCGCCTGTTGCACTAAGGTTTCCTCCTTGAAGCTGGTGAGGGCAATAACCTGGATGCGGGGACAGCGCTGGCGGATTGCCTTGGTGGCAGCGATACCGTCCATAACCGGCATCTTCATGTCCATGAGCACGACATCGGGCTGCAGGCGGTCGCAGAGCCGGAGAGCTTCGGCGCCGTTGGTGGCTTCCCCGACAAGCTCTAGGTCATCAAATGCCAGCAGGAACGCGCTGAGGCCACTTCGCACTACGGCATGGTCATCCACTAACAGCACCCGAATAGGTTGTGAATCACTCATAGCTTTGCATTCCTCCACTCCACCTGGACGCTTGTGCCCTCATGCGCCCAACTATTGAAGGTCAGTCGCGCGCCGATCTCTACAGCGCGCTCACGCATGATACCAAGCCCAAGGCCGTTCGACGAGACTTCCTCGAGATTGAATCCCACCCCGTCGTCCTGTATATGCAGTGTGATCCGTCCCTGGCTTACGCGTAGTGCCACCTCCACTTGGCTGGCATTGGCGTGTTTGGCGGCGTTGTTAAGCGCCTCCTGCGCAATCCGGTAGAGCGCGACTTTCACCTCGACCGGCGGCTCCCAATCACAGTCCAGGGTGACTTTGACTGGGACGCCGGTGCGACCGCTGACCGCGGTCGCAAGCTGGCGCAACAGATCGCCCAGATCTGCAGTCTCCAGAGCTGCCGGGCGCAGCTCGATCAGCAGGGCCCGCATCTCCGCTAGCGCGCCGCGCGTGAGCGACTGTAACTCCTTCAGGCGACGTTGTCCCTCCTTCGGGTCCCGACTCCATAGCCTGGGTAGCACCTCGGCGATGAGACTGGCCGAGAAGAGCGTCTGGGTTACGGCATCGTGCAGCTCCCGTGCTAGCCGGCTACGTTCCTCAGCCGCTGCTGTACGCTCCGCCTGGGCATACAGGCTGGCATTCTCTATGGCGACTGCCAACTGATCGGCGATGGATTCAAAAAGAGCCCGCTGGCGTCTGTTGAAGGCCCGACCTTTGGATCCGATGATAACAAGCACACCCAACGTTCGCCCTCGCACGCTCAAGGGCAACAGCGCGCTCGGTTCTAGCCAGTCCTTCTCAAGATCGGGCTCCAGGTAGTGCGGTACGCCGCTGCGTGCGACGGCCTCGCATCCCGTCACCATCAGGACCATGTCGGCCGCAGCAATCTCCTGATCTGGCACTAACATACGGGGATACAGGGCGCCGGTCTCTGGATCCACTAGCATGACACCGGCACGTGACGCCTCAATCAGTGCTACTAGGCGTTGTAAGGTGGCCGCGAGCATTCCGTCCAACTCTAAGGAACTGGCTGCAGTTGCCGTGACATCGAGCAATGTCTGCAGCTCACGCTGCCGCTGCTGCTCAAGCTGGTAGAGGCGTGCATTGTCGAGTGCGCCTGCTACCTGATTGGCGAAGGTCTGGATGAGCCGGGCGTGCTGGGGAGTGAAGAAGCCAGGCCGGCTGTGATCCAGGGTCAGGATGCCAAACGTCCGCCCGGCAGCTACCAGAGGGACGCTGAGCCAAGCACGGACATGACCAAAGATGGAACCGAGTCTGTTCCCAGCGGTGTCGCGGAAGAGGTGGGCTAATTGACTGTCGCTCCGAACGTCGGCGATGATGATGGGCTGGCGTCGTTCGATCACCAATTGGTGGATGGGAGCCTGTGCTAAGGGGAAACGCAGTGCCAGGATCTGCTTGTCGGGTACTGGTCCATGGTAAGCGCTGACGACCAATGTTGATTCTTCCAGTGTGAGCACGGCTGCGGCGGTGTAGGGTACGACAGCACGTAGATGGGCCAGCACTGAGTCGAGCAACCGTGGCAACTCAAGTGTAGCGTTAAGATCACGGGATAGCTGAAGTAACGTGCTCAGTTCATGTGTGCGCTCTTGTACTCGCTGTTCCAAGGCTTGAGTGGCGAGCACACGTTCGGTGGCATCCACGGTGACATTTAGAATGCCGGTCACCTGATCGCCTTCCCATAGCGGCATCAAGGCCGTGTCCCAATAGGTGACCTGGTCATCCAGCTCTAGGGGAATCGCATCTTTGTGGATGGTCTCACCTGCCAGTACCCGATCAAAGAGCGGCATCACCGTGGGCTCTGTGCCAGGTAGATGGTCGAAGTATCTAACTCCGGGCACGAGCGGTGCCGACGATGCAGGAGCATATCGGAAAGCAAACTCGCGCCAAGTGGGGTTGAAGCGTTGAATACGAAGATCGCGATCTATGACGGCAATGCCCATGGGCATGCGGTCGAAAAGATGCTCCAACATGCTGAGCTGTTGGCCCAGCGCCGGATCGGGGGTGAAGGCCACGACAGGAGAATCACCCGCCGCAGCAGCCGGCAATAGCTCGAAGATGCAGGCCTCAGCCCCTTGCGCCTGGCAGGTGTGCTCCTTACAGACGATGTCGTGTCGTCCAGCGATGACGTTGATGAAGCCGACCAACACGCCGGCTGTGTAAGCGCAGACAGGTTCATGTGCTTGTTGGCCATGGTGGCGGGCCACAGCTGCCTCAAAGGTGTCAACTGCTCTCACCACAAGGCGACCCAGGGGCCATTCCAGTGTCTCGATCTCCAACTGCCCAAAGCCGGCAGCCTGATATGCAGCGATGCATGCGTGTAGCCTCTGCCGAGAGTCGCTGTTACCTTCACACATCGAGGATTCGGCAAACGAGGCACCGCCATTTGTGCCCGCCTGTTGCATCACAGCATTGGTCAGTTGCTCCCCAAGTAATGACACCATCTGGCGGCGAAGTGCCCAGAAACCATGCTCTACGTCGAGCAAGACCATGCGCGTTCCGCCAAAGGAGAGCGTGCCCGGGCACTCCTCGTTAATAGTCAGATATTTCGCCAAAATCGTGCTCATTGTTGGTGTATGGTGTTATCTCTTGCTGTCAGCACAGTATACCATGGCCACGTAAGGTTGCCCCATCCAGCAAGGGGCAATGATGTGAGTCGGTGGAAACTGGGTAGATCCCTCATGGAACAAGATTGCCTATGCTTTGCTCTGCGTGCAGCGGTTTGCGCCGCGAGAGACACGTGAACTTCCACTCGGTGCTTATGATTTTCTAATGTTCATGTGGTATAAGAGATTATTAGTGACTGTCGCGTCAGAAGTCGCGATAGAGTGACAACAACACCAATCATGTCGTACAAGGAGGTCCAAAGTGAAACACGTGCTCCGTCTACTGTTCGTATGGGCGTTGTTGTTGTGGTTGGTCCCCGCGACCGCTGTGGTGGCACAGGGGGTGACTGAGCAATCAGGCCCTACTCTCAGGTTCTACGCAGACTATCCCGGTGTAGTGGTAGGTGCCGGCGAAACGGTGACGACCAACGTGACTGTGTACAGCAGCGTCGAGCAGGAGGTACAACTGGATGTCGAGTCGGCTCCCGAGGGTTGGGTGGTTGAGTATCGGGGACTGGGAAGAACGGTAACCTCCACTTATCTACAAGCGGACAAACAACGTTCTCTCGACATCCGGATTCAGATCCCAGATGATGCGTCTCCCGGGACCTATGAAGTGGTGGGTGTGGCGCGTGGCGGCCGAGAGGGCAAGGCGCGGCTTGTTCTGACATTGACCGTTGAGAAGGAATCGCCTCAGGCCGTATCGCTCAAGGCCAATCGGTCCACCGTCTCAGGCTCGCCTGATGCGACTTTCCGCTACGATCTGACGCTGGAGAATCGAAGTGATGCAGATCTTACGGTGGAGCTGAGCGCTACTGCTCCGCAGGGCTTCAGCACGCGCTTCAGCGTTGGGGGGGAGGAAGTCACCAGCGTGACGCTGGGCCCCAATGAGGCGCGCAACGTAGCCGTCATCGTGGATCCCTCCAGTGACGTGGAGGCGGGGAAATATCCGATCGTCGTCCGCGCGGTAGGACCGACGGCCAGCGACAGCCTGGAGCTCACAGCCGAGGTGACAGGCGATGTCAAGTTAAGTCTGTCAACGCCAGATGGTCGATTGTCAGCCGAAGCCGTGGCAGGGCGAGAAACGCCCATCAAGTTGACAATTACGAACGACGGATCTGCCCCCGCGGAACAGGTCAAGCTGAGCTCGTATGAGCCTTCGGGATGGGAGGTAACCTTTGAGCCTGCGGAGATCGCTACCCTGCCAGCGGGCGAGAGTCAGGAGGTTATCATGAAGTTGAAGCCCGCAGACAAGGCCGTGGCGGGTGATTATGAGGTGACAGTGACCGTCAAAGCTGAGGATGCAGATAGCGTCTCGAAGGACATTCGCATCACCGTGGTTACCTCGACGCTTTGGGGGGTAGTGGGGATTGCTTTGATTGCTGTCGCTGTGGGTGTCGTCGGTATGGCGGTGTCGCGTTTCGGCCGACGATGAATGAGGAGGTGGCATGGACGCGATAATCGAGACCCAAGACCTTTCAAAGCACTATGGCGACTTTGTAGCGGTTGACCGACTGAACCTGCAGGTGCACGAGGGCGAGGTCTTTGGTGTGCTCGGGCCCAATGGGGCTGGTAAGACGACCACGATCTTGATGCTGTTAGGGCTTACGGAGCCGACATCAGGTGTCGTCCGTGTGGCGGGCCTAGATCCTGGTCGCCAGCCATTGAGCGTGAAGGCGCAGGTGGGATATATCCCAGAACAAGTCGGGTTCTATGAGCACCTGACAGCACGTGAGAACCTCGTCTACACAGCCAAACTTAACGGCCTGTCTCGAGAGCTCACGCGGGAGCGCATCGAGAGCGCGATGGAGCGTGTTGGCCTGAGCGATGCCCTCGATCATGAGGTGCGTACGTTCTCTCGCGGGATGCGTCAGCGCTTGGGGTTGGCTGATGTGCTGGTGAAGGCGCCGCGCATCATTATCATGGACGAACCTACGCAAGGGCTAGATCCAGAGCGGGCGCTCGAGTTTCTTGAGCTGATTCGTTCGCTGCGAGAGGAAGATGTGACGATTCTGCTGGCTTCTCACTTGCTGTATCAGGTGCAGGCTGTTTGCGACCGTGTGGGGCTTTTTTACAGGGGCCAGATGGTGCTTCAGGGGACGGTGCCTGATCTGGCCAGGCAAGTGCTGGGTGGAGCCTATCGCATCCAGCTCGAACTGGCGACACCTGATGACGCCGTGGTCGAGGCCATACGCAGAGTGCCCGGTGTGGTGAGCGTTCACCCGTTGAATGGCCAAGGCTACGAGGTCGAGGCCCGAGACGACATCCGCCCGGCGGTGGCCCGTGCTGCGATACAAGCCGGTGCTCAGCTCCTGCGTCTCGACATTCGTGCGCAGAATCTGGATGATATTTACACAGCTTACTTCGGGGAGGTGAGAGATGACAACGCAAGCACAACCGGTTGAGACTCCCACCGTGCGACACGCGCGAGAGGGGTCGCCATGGAGAGGGCTGGGGGCTGTGCTTGCCAAGGAGATGGCGGATCAGCTTTCCAGTGCCCGGATGCGCATTCTGGAGGGGCTGATCGTCCTCACGTCAATCGCCGCAGTATATGGAGCGATCCGAAACCTGCGCACGACAGTCGCCCAGGATGCATTCCTCTTCTTGCGGCTCTTCACCACAGCTCAGGAACCTCTACCAGCTCTCGTGGGTTTTCTGGCTTTCTTGGTCCCTCTCATCGCCATCTCCCTTGCCTTTGACTCAGTTAACGGGGAGCTTAATGCGCGCACTATGGCCCGGGTGCTCTCGCAGCCTATCTATCGAGATGCTTTCCTAATGGGTAAGTTCCTGGCCGGGTTGGCGACAGTAGCGTTGGTGCTCTCAGCTATCTGGCTGTTGATCTTCGGCCTTGGTTTGGTCGCACTTGGTGTACCACCAAGCGGCGAAGAAGTGGCGCGCAGTCTGTGGTTCCTCCTGTTGACGATCTTCTATGGTGGCGTCTGGTTAGCCCTGGGGATGGTCTTCTCTGTGGTCTTCCGCCAGCCGGCGACAGCGGCTCTGGCCTCCATCGCTGTATGGTTGTTTTTCATGGTTTTCTGGGGCATCATCGCGAGTGTGTTGGCGGGGAGCCTTATGCCGATTCGGTCCGGTTTCCTGGAGGAGTGGTTGGCGCAGCGACAGTTGGAAATGACGCTGCTGAATCTGTCTCCGAACACACTCTATGTCAATGCCACGTTGGCGCTCTTGAACCCTGCGATTCGCTCGCTGGGATTGGTGTTGCCTTTTCAGCTTGAGGGAGCACTTCTGGGGAATCCACTGCCCCTGCGTCAGAGCCTTGCCCTGATCTGGCCACATTTCACAGGTCTGGTGGCAGGGACAATCCTGTTGTTTGCTCTGGGTTACGTGTTGTTTCAGAGACAGGAGATTCGGGTGTAATGAGCCGGGCGCAAGATGTCGCGAGATGCTTGCAGGGGGCTCGTCAACAGGCGAGCCCCCTGTTTTGTGTCAGACCTGGAGATCGACTGGAAACCGCGACAGTGGCCGCCGCAGAGTGCATAGTGACACGCTCTACGGTCTATGGTAAGATGGAGTGCGTTCGTATAGCCGGACCATAAAACTGTGTTGGGTACGACAAAGAGGGAGAGAGATGGTGTCAGTTCGAGAGCGCCTGCATGAACTGCAAGAGCTTGTGGAGCTTTCCGAGGTTGGTCAGATTGCCCGTCGTGCATTTGCCAACAACTCGTTTGATGGCGTGTTGACAATGATGGGAGTGGTGATGGGGAATTTCCTCGTCGGAGTCGACAATGCGAAGGTGGTGTTAGTCACTGGCCTGTCCACTGCTTTGGCAATAGGTGTCTCAGGAGGGTGGGGGGCCTATTTGACGGAATCCGCTGAGCGTCGTCACGCTATTGGAGAGCTTGAGCGGATTACTTTGACCAGGTTGAGGGGTACCAGGATCGGCAAGGCCTCTCGGATTGCGGTGTGGTTAGTCGCGGCGGTGGACGGCCTTTCGCCTTTCATGGCTGCGTTGCTTGTGGTGCTGCCGTTCTTCTTCGTGCCACTGTTACCCTCGATCCAATATGCCTACTACGCCTCGATCGGTATGGCACTTGCGGCGCTTTTCGGTTTGGGCCTGTACCTTGGTCACATTGCCGGGGAGAATTCTCTGGCCCTTGGCTTGAAGACAGCGGTGGCTGGTGTTGTCTCGATGGGGCTGAGTTATCTGCTGGAGCAGATCGCACGTTAGCCCACTCTACACGCAGCATACAGTCGTTTTCACTGTAGAAAGCAAGTGTGAGAAAACCTGCGGCGTGCATGGCCTTTGGTCTTGGACACTCCTGGTGAAGCGTTCGCCGATGTGGCGCTGTGGCAA
>CAYLRT010000107.1:0-3574 GCA_964385885.1 uncultured Anaerolineales bacterium
GCCTGTCCGCTTCAGGCGAGCAAGGCCCCGTCTGGACAGCCTAGAAAGGCTGTCCTACAAGTACACCGCTATGCAGGGCAGGCCTTCCAGCCCGTCCACGCGCTGCCCATCAGTCGATGTCGGCTGGCCACTCGGGGTGGCGGGCAAGCTCCAGGAGCCGCGTGATCTCCTCGGGGGTGACCCGGCCCAGCGACAGTGCCTCCGGTATCTCGTGTTCGGCGAAGAAGCGGGCACCGGTGGTCTCGATGGAGGGTTTCGAGGTCCCCTCAAGCAACGTACACAGGAAGAAGAGTTTGTAGATGCCGTATGGGGCGGGTGGCGTGTGGCCGTGGAGCCGACGGTCGTAGACGGCCAGCAGTCTCGTGGCCCGCACCTTGAAGCCGGTCTCCTCCCACACCTCGCGCTCCACCGCCTGGGTGGGCGTGTCGTTGACGTCGGCCCAGCCGCCCGGCAAGGTCCAGCGCCCGCCATCCATGAGCTCCTGGACCAGGAGCAGGCGTCCCTCCTGCAGCACGACGCCGCGCACGTCGACTTTGGGGGTCTCGTAGCCCTGGGCAGCGGAGAAGAGGCCGCGCACCGTCTCGAAGTCGGTGGCGCTATAGGTAGCGGCGATCTCGGTGGCAATGTCCAACACCTGTTGATAGCGGTGACGGTCAAAGGGGCTCTCGGCATAGGTCAGCCCGGCCTGGGCGATGCTCCGCAGCTCCTTAACCCACCTCAGCCAGCGTGGATCAACAACGCCATATTCTCCGTTCATCATGGCCTCCTGCGCAAGCTGTCGCGCTGCACTGATTTCTATGTCGTACCCTCGCCTGCTCACAGCACCGATTTCATGTCCGCTGCGCTCACGGCTCGTGTCCGGCCATGGCGGCGTAGAGCAGCGCCCCGGCGATGCCGTAGAGCAGCGCGGCCACCAGCGCCGTCAGGCGAAAGCCGATGTGGAGGGCAACGCCCGTGGCAAGGGCTGAGCCGATCACCGAAGCCGCACCGTTGACCGCCCATGCCCAGGGGACAGTGCCGGGGTGATGGCTCCCTACCCATCGGATGCCCGTGGGGAAGGGTACCCCCATCCAGAACCCCAAAAGGGCCACCAGACCCAGGGTGAGGACAATCCGCGCGCCCAGGGGCCACCTGAGCGTCCGGGCGATGACCGCATTGCTCAGGGAGGGATGAAGCAGCACCACCAACAGAAGTACCACGAAAAGCGTGCGCGCATGTCGGGATAGGGACGTCTCGGACCAGCGGCTGCTCCACAGGCTCCCCATGCTGCTGGAGAGGAGGAGAGAGAAAAGCACCAGGGAGAGCGAGTAGACAGGGCGTCCCAGATAGACCGTGAAGCGCTGGATGGTGGGGATCTCGATCATCATGAAAGCCACGCCCAAAAGGGCGAAGTAACCCAGCAACCGCATGGGTAGACGTGACAGGCCCCTCCGCTGGCTAGAGCGCACCATAATCCCGATCATGATCGCGCCCAGCACGAATCCCACCCCCACCACCGCGAGCAGGATGAAGAACGCCTCCATGCTGGTGCGATATACGCCGCTGCCACTCAGAGAAGGGTCGAACAAGTCCCCGATCAGCACCAGGTTGAAGAAGAAGGGACGGTCGTCTGTGGCAGGGGAGATGTCCAATGGGTAGTCTTTGACCCAGCGGTCATGGTCATCCGCCGTGATAAACACCCCTACCTCCTCTGTGACCGGAAGCCCCGGCGCATAGAGGACCGTGTAGCCGAGTTCGTCGGCCTTGGCAGTCAGGGTCGCGATCTCCTCCGGTGTGAATGGCTCACGCTTGAAGAGGACCGTGGCCAGCCCCTCCGTCTGGGCGCTGGTTCGCTCCCCGACGATCACCGCGACATGGCGCCGGGGATCAGAGACTCCTGCCCGGCGCCAGCCCTCCATGCCGGTCGAGACAAGCCGCAGCGTCTCCGCGGGCCGCTCGGGCAGGTACCAGCGCGAGACGCTTAGATAGCCACGCCGGGTGAGATGCTGATAGTAGGCCTCAAAGGCTTCGGCTGTGTAGAGGCTGTTCTCGGAGAGCGCAAAGGCCCCTGATCCCCCAGCGGCCCAGGTGTCGATGAGCGAGGCCTGAATGACATCATACTGCACCGGGCTACGCTCTACAAAGCCCCGCGCGTCGGCCACGACCACCGCCACATCTGGCCGCTCGTAGAGGTGCCCAGCGAAGTCCGCAAACGGCCCCCGCACCGCCTCAATCACCGCCGGGTTTACCTCCACGGCGGTCACATGCGGGGCATCGGTCGCCAGCGCTGCCAGCACGTCCCGCCCCCCACCGGGGCCGATCACCAATGTGTCGGGAGCATCCACCAGATGATAGACGAACGAGGTCAGGTCGTAGCGCAGGAAGTGCACACCGCCCAGGTCTCCGTTGAAGCTCTGGATTGGCGTGCCGGCGACGGCATCAATAAGCAGCAGGGCATGGGGAAACGTTCCCCCTTCAGCCAACGTCCTATCCCACATCTTGTCGCTGATGCCCCAGAAGAAGGGGTAGTTCACGGGCTCATAGACGGTGACGCGCGAATAGGAGTTCCAACGCTCATAGACCGGTTGGGGCTCTTCCCCCCCCATCTTGTTGACCCGAATGCGCAACCAGGGCACCAGGATGTTGCTACCCATAAGCGCCGCCAGGACGAGGGTCACGACGAGGGCCTGCAGTCCTCGCTTGCGCGCCTGGGGCTCTGAAAAGGCCCCGGAATGGGAGAGAACGAGACCAGCGAGCGACTGAATCACGGCGATCGCCAGCACAGCCCCACCTCCCCCAAGCAGGTCGAGCAGGGCCACGCTCGCCAGACAGCCCAGGGATGCCCCTACCAGGTCGGCCCAGTAAATTCTGCCAGAGTCCCGACTCCAGGCCGAGAGGGCCAGGGCGATGATCATCCCAGACAGGAAGAACGGGATCGAAAGGTCGAGGTAGATCAAAACCAGCCAGATGGTCTGCGTCAGAGATAGCCACTGACGCCGGTTCATCAGGACGGGGTTGAAGGGCATCTGGAGATAGAGCAGGAACGTAAGGGGCACAGACAGGGCCAGGGCCAGCGACAGCGTACCAATCCAACGACGGGCTTTCTTGGGATCGGCCAGATGAGGATGCGCATAGAGCAACACCCCAGCCGCACTGCTGCCCATGAGGGCCACAGAGATTGCCAGGAAGGCAAAATGATACCACATCTTCACCGAGAAGATTCGGGTGAGCACTACCTCCAGTGCCAGAGATCCCGTGCTCGTCAGGAGCACACCCAAGAGCTGGCGGCGAGAGACTTTGGATTCCATCGCTCGATTCACCTCAGATCAGGATTTCCTCTAAGACCACAGGCTGATGCGAAAGGCTCATCAGGACGTCGCCAGGGTGCGCCGCAAGGCGCAGCGCTCCCTATGCTCCCAGATTTTGGCTTGGTGTCAATCCAGGGGAACAGGCGCGCCGGTTCGCATCCCCAGAGCGATCCTATGAGACGCAGGCAGCCAACTCAGGAGGGAACAACTGGTTGGCCGGAATGATGGGTATAGCGCGGAGGACATCGCGGCGCGGAGGACATCGCGGCGCGGAGGACATCGCGGCG
>CAYLRT010000107.1:3674-9483 GCA_964385885.1 uncultured Anaerolineales bacterium
GCGCGGAGGACATCGCGGCGCGGAGGACATCGCGGCGCGGAGGACATCGCGGCGGGGAGGAACGCCGGTGTCGCAGCGACAGGTCAGCGAACGCCGGCCTCTTCCAACTCCTCGCGGGGAACGGGCAACTCGATATAGAAGGTACTGCCCTTGTTCAACTCGCTCTCAACCCACACGCGTCCCCCATGTCGTTCCACGATCGACTTGACAAGAGCAAGGCCCAGGCCGGTGCCCTGAATGTTGCTGGTCTCTCGACGCTTGATCCGATAGAACTTCTCGAAGAGCCGATCCTGGTCGGCTGCGGCGATGCCGATCCCCGTATCTGACACCCGGATCGTCACCGTGTTCACGTCGATATCGAGACCCACCGCCACCTCACCGCCTGAGGGCGTGTACTTGATCGCGTTGTCCACCAGGTTAGACACCGCCTGCCGCAACAGAGTGCGATCGCCCATCACAGTGGGGGATCCCTCGGATGGCTCCAGCCGCAGGGTCACGCCCCTGGCCTTCGCGCGGCTGCGCAGGGCCTCCACAGCCTCGATCAAGATGAGACCCACATGGCAGGGCTCTCGTTGCAGCCCCACCCCTGACTCCACTCGTCGCAGGTCGAGAAGGTCACCCACAAGACGGTTCATCTGCTGGAGGCCCTCCAGGATCCGCTGAACGTACTCGCGTTGGCGGTCGTTGAGATCCCCGATCATGGAGAGCATCGTCGTGTATCCCCGCATAGAGGTCAACGGGGACCGAAGGTCGTGCGAGACCGTAGCGACGAACTCCGACTTCATCTCGTCGAGCTCCTTGAAGTGCGTGACGTCTCTCAAAACAGCCACGACCCCCAGGGTCAGACCTTCGCTCCCCCTGATAGGGGCTACACTGGCATAGAACGTCCGCCCTTCCTCCAGGGGCACCTCCACCGAAGGAACGGGTTGGCCATCCGTCGGTGCCCCCACCGTGGCACGCATGGCCCGCGGCAGGGCCTTCTGATATCTCAGCATGCGCCGTGCGGTCATGGTCTCCACCGACAGGACCTCCGTCAGCGGCTCTGGCAATCCCAACGCCTTGATGGGCTTGCCGATGGCCGAGCGGTCGATACCGAACAGGTGCTGGGCCGCAGGGTTGAGAAGGAGCAGGTGTCCGTCTGCATCAACGGCTAGGATGGCATCCCGCGTGCTGGTCAGGATCGCCGCTAGTCGCTGTCGACCTCCCTCAGCCGTCCTGAAGAGCCGGACGTTCTCCATCAAAATGGCCGCCTGACTCGCCAGGGTAGAGAGAAAATTAATCGTCGCTTCATCGAAGACCCCGGGCTGGTTCACCCCGACCCAGAGCACGGCGATCATCTTCCCCTGCGAGAGTACAGGAAAGACCGCCATGGAGCGCAAGTCGCTGCTAATCCCTAGCCGGGATAGTGCTCGCGATAGGTCCTGCACCACCAAGGGTTTAGGGTGGCGCGAGAGTGCAGTGATCACCGCCCCATCCAACTTGCCCAAGTCACCACTCTCTTTCCCGATTTTGTACGTCTGCCACGGCCTGCCGTTGTCGCGCAGGGTAATGAACCTGGCGACGGTCCCCTCGGTTTCTGCCAGGGCACCCTTCAGGATGGGAACCACGCCACGCTCCAGATCCAGTGTGGCCGAGACCTGCTGCGAGATGTCGAGCAACATCGACAGCTCATTGAGACGTGCTTTGAGGTGAATCCGCATCTGCTCAAAGCTCTGCCCCAGTTGAGCAACCTCATCGTCCCCCGCGATCTCGACGCGCTCATCCAGGTTGCCCTGGGCGATCTGCTGAGCGGCGTGAGCCAGGGAGTTCAAAGGGCGTGTCATCCGGGAGGAGAGAATGGGGATGGCCAGGCTCAGAAGGACGCCAAAGGTGATCTGAACGATCAAAAGGGCGCTGGCTGTCTTCCAGGCAGTGTCCAGGACGGTCACATACGGAAGCTCCAGCACCACCCGCAGAGGGATCCCATCAAGTTTGTGGACATAGACCAGGATATGCTCTCCCTCTGGGGTCAGGGTCTCGAAGACCGTGCCCTGGCCCCCATCCAGGGTTTCCACAGCCATAGAGGGATCGAACGTCTGAATGGTACGGATCAGATTCCTGTCGGGATGTGCGACGATCCAGTCGTACGAATCTACGATGTATCCTGTGTATTCGTATGCAAGTTCACCGCCCTCTGTGACCCGCTGTTTCTGGAGGGCCGAGAGCGCCGCCTTGATGTCTGGATGCACGTCGAACAACGCCCGACCGATCAGGAACCATTCGGCGCCCTCGGCGGACTGGCTCGATTCGGGGTGGACGCAACCAACGACGCTGTAACCATTGGCCCTGAGCTGCGCACTCAAGGGCAGCTCCATGATGCGGGTCTCTTTGACGCCGATCCCCAGCCCCTGAAGCTCCTCCAGCACCCCCAACTCCTCCGCGGTCAGGGTCACGTCTACAGAGGCAATCGGCACCGACGCCACAACGAGAAATTCCCCGTTTTCCTCGTGGACGAGCATAAGCTGCTGATAGAACGGCACAACTCGCAGGGCAATGTTGAGCGCTTCCTGCTGTTCCCTGGGATCCGGACTCAGAAGCTGAGGTTCGGCGGCAAAGGCCTCGATCAGGCTTCGGCCGGTGATGAAGTACTTCTGGATATTTTCGCTGGCGGTGTAGGCGCTGCGTCGCATCTCCTGGAGCGATTGGTCGCGCGCCAGGTTAACGCTGCGTGTGGTCACAGCCAGGACAGAGAACAGCATGCTCAGGAGGACCAGCGGGATGCTGAAGACCATGAACTGGGCACTGAGGGAGCGGCTGTAGAACGAGGGGCGATCCGCTTTCTGGGGCAATCGCCACGCTGGCCTCAGTGCGACCAGTTGCATCACGCCGCCCAGCCCCACGCCGACCAGAAGCCACAACGGCAACTCATTACGCCAGAGGATCACCATGAAGTCGACGATGCGCAGGCGGTCACCCAAGCCGGTGGCGGCCAACCGGCTCAGCGAGAGTAGCGCTACCGTCAGGAGGCTGGCCAGGGGCGTGGCGACCAGTGGCTGACGCAGCAGGGTGAAGATGTCACCCCGATAGCGCTGGTGCAACATGGCACCCAGCAGGTAGCCCCACATGGAGAGGGCCAGGAAGTCGGTGACCACAAGGGGCGTGTATCGTGCCCAGGTCAGGCCGGCGATGAGGCCAGCGATAAGCCCTGAGCCAGGGCCAAAGACGTAGGCAACGCCGGCAACTGCCGCCAGACCCGGCAGCGAGATCGCCGAGGTGAACGGCAACACGTTCGCTGGGCCTGGGGGAATGATGATGCGCTGCACCCACTTGACCGTCATGAGCCGATGGGCCGGCGGGATAAGGAGCAGCAACACCCCCAGCACGATCCACTGGCGTGGAGTCAGGGCCCGGAACTCATCCCGGTGGCGCCAGATCAGGGCGATCACCAGCCCCAGGTACGCCAGCAGCAAGAGCAAGCTGGGAATCCCCGGCACGAATTCCAGTGAGAATGGCCCCGGCCCGCGGAGCTGTTCAATCGTCATGACCAGGTCCTTGCGTCATGATGGCCCGTCACCCAAGGCACCACGATTGCCGGGCATGTTGCTGTTTCAAGAAGTTGGGTCCATTGCATGATCTTATTGTACCAGCTCACCGACTTTTATGGTAGGATTTGTATCCCCAATCTCCCCATCCGTCAAGCGATATGGGCTTGCCAAGCCTTTCAAATCCGTTAGCATTCCGTGACGGAAAGGTGGAGGGTGTAATCTTGCCTTATTCATGCCCCATGCTATAATTTAAAATATAACCATCAACTATAATGCAGCTTCAGCAGCAGAGGGGGGTGTCCAATGAGTGACACGGCGTTTGCTCGACGAAGGGATGAACTCTGCCCTAAGTGCGGACAACGTTGCGGGGAGTGCACATGTCTCCCAGAAGAGGAACGCCTGTGCGCGATCGAGCGCCCCAATCTCTGGCAACGGCTGCATGAGGATATCCGCACCGTCTTCAACAAAGACCCCGCCGCGCGCAGCGTCGTCGAAATCCTGACATGCTATCCGGGTCTCCACGCAATCTGGCTGCATCGCATAGCGCATTGGCTGTGGTGTCGTGGTCTGCTCCTGCCGGCCAGACTGCTGTCACACATCAGTCGCTGGCTGACCGGCTTGGAGATCCACCCCGGAGCCAAAATTGGACGCCGCTTCTTCATCGATCACGGCATGGGCGTGGTCATTGGGGAGACCACAGAGATCGGGGATGATGTACTCCTGTACAAGGGGGTGGTCCTGGGCGGCGTCTCGCTGGAGCAAGTCAAACGGCATCCCACGCTAGGGGATGGTGTGGTGGTGGGGAGCAATGCGGTCATCCTCGGGCCCATCACCATCGGCGACAACGCCAAGATTGGGAGCGGAGCCGTGGTCGTGAAGTCAGTCCCGCCCAATGCCACGGTGGTGGGGGTGCCGGGGAGGGTTGTCCGCCTGGATGGAGTGAAATGCCGCCTGCGGCCAGACCTCCACCATGAGGAGTTACCCGACCTGGTTTCACAGAAGCTTCAGGAGATGGAGCGGCGCATCGAGGCACTGGAACGTCAGAATCAGAGTGCCGGGGCGCTGTCTGCGGCTGTAGAGGAGGCGGAGCCCTTTGAGCTACAGACATCCCCGGCGGAATCAGCCGTATCCGAGTGAGGAGACAGCAAAATGAATGGGGGAAGAACGACCTTCCACGGCCTGGTGGCCGAGAGTGTGCTGGAGCTGATCGGTCGCACGCCCGTGGTGCGCCTGAACAAGCTCGTCTCGCCTGATATGGCCACGGTGTGGGCCAAGTTGGAGCGTCAGAACCCTGGAGGAAGCATCAAGGACCGCGTCGCCCTGGCCATGATCCTGGCGGCCGAGCGGGACGGGAGACTGAGGCCAGGCGGGGTGATCGTGGAGCCGACGAGCGGCAATACCGGTATTGGGCTGGCCATGGTGGCGGCCGTCAAGGAGTATCGCTGCATCCTGGTCATGCCCGACACCCTCAGCGTCGAACGGCGCAAGCTGTTCCAGGCCTATGGAGCGGAGATGGTGCTGACCCCAGGGAGCCTGGGGATGAAGGGGGCCCTCGCCAGGGCGCGAGAGATCGCTGCGGAGATCCCAGGCGCATTCATGCCCAACCAGTTTGAGAACCCGGCCAACCCCGACATCCACACCCACACCACGGCGCTGGAGATCCTCGCACAAGTACCTCAACTGGACGCTTTTGTCGCCGGTGTGGGGACGGGGGGGACCGTCACGGGCGTCGGTCGACATCTCAAGGAGGACTTCCCCCATGTGACCGTTGTCGCCGTGGAGCCGGCCGAATCGGCCGTCCTGTCGGGTGGTCAGGCTGGCAGCCATAAGATCCAGGGTATTGGCGCGGGGTTCAAGCCTCAGGTCCTGGATATGGACGTGGTAGATGAGATAGTCCGCGTCTCCAGTGCCGACGCCCTGGCTATGACTCGCCGCCTGGCACGCGAGGAAGGCCTGCTGGTGGGCATCTCCTCAGGGGCAGCCACGGTGGCGGCCCTCGAACTCGCCCGTCGGCTTGGAGCGGGCAAGACGGTGGTCACCGTGTTCCCCGATACCGGGGAGCGCTATCTCAGCACCCCGGTGTTCGAAGCACCCGCTGAGGAGTAATCCGGATAGGTGGGGACATTTCATCTCTAGGACAAGGCTGCCTGGCAGTGGCGCGGATCCCGGAGATCCAGCACAGGGATGCAGCTGGACTAGCATTCTCAATTATCTCCCCCTCCCCGCGGGTGGCGCGCTTTACCTGCAAGGTGTGTTTGACAACGACTTATTATCTCCCTCTCCCC
>CAYLRT010000108.1:0-9411 GCA_964385885.1 uncultured Anaerolineales bacterium
TTGGCAGAGCAACGGTCTCCAAAACCGTAGGTTGCGGGTTCAATTCCTGCCTCGCCTGCCTGTCGTTGAAGACACCGCCTCGTATGGGCGGTGTCTTGAAATGTTGGCATGAGCATAGTTTCGATCGGTTCTTAAGGATAGTGGAGGTCTCTGTGGCCAAGTCGAAAGGCAAGAAGGTAAACCCTATCGTGGCCTATTTCCGTTCGACACGGGCGGAGCTCAAAAAGGTCCGATGGCCTACTCTCCGTGAAGGTTGGACGATGACGAAGATTGTTCTGCTCGTCACGTTCGCTATGGCCATTTTCTTGGGGACGCTTGACTTTCTCTTTGGCTGGCTCCTGGGGCAGATAATCGCGGGTAAAGTCGTGTTTATGGTCCTGGGAGTTCTGTTGGCTGCAGGGCTTATCGCCGCCGTCTATTTCGTTGGGCGTGCTGAAGAGGTCTAGGTCGGTTGGATATTGAAGAGCGGTCTGTTGACGAAGAGCCCGTGGAGGAGCCGGGGGTCGAGGATCTGGAAGGCGAGTCAGATGTGTTGAGGGATCTCAACCTGACGCCTGACGCGATCCTTGAGCGCCTGGGCTTTGAACCTGGTGCGAAGACGGCTGAGGAGGAGACAGAGTCCCCTGCTCAGAGCGATGAGTTGTTGCCTGAGCTTTCGTTTGAAGCGGAGACGGAAGAGGTCGGGGTGCTCCCTGACCCCTTTGCCGAGGTAGAGCCGGCTCAGGCGCAAGAGGACGAGGCCGCCTGGTATATCATCCACTGTTATTCGGGTTACGAGCATAAGGTGCAGCACAACCTGGAGCAGCGGATCGAGTCCATGGGCATGCAGGACTTCATCTATCAGGTCGTCGTGCCCACAGTGGAGGAGATCGAGTTGCGCGATGGGAAGCGCCGGACGGTGGAACGGTGTCTCTACCCAGGGTATCTGATGGTTCAGATGAAGCTGACCGATGATTCGTGGTATGTGGTGCGCAATACACCGGGGGTCACCGGGTTCGTGGGGATGGGGAACCGTCCCACACCTCTGCGGCCCGAGGCTGTGCAGCGCATCTTGCGACGGATGGAGTCGACGGCTCCTGAGGTGCGGGCGACATTCCGGCGTGGTCAGAAAGTGCGTATCGTTGAGGGTCCGTTTGCGGACTTCATCGGGGTCGTGGATGACATCGACGAGGAACGGACCAAGGTGCGCGTGTTAGTCTCGTTCTTTGGGCGGGAGACACCGGTAGAACTGGATTTCCTGCAGGTAGAAAAAGCTTAGGTTGATGGAACTTCCTGGGGCGTATCCCCCAGAGTGAGGGAGTGCTGAAGAATGGCAAAGAAGAAGGTTAAGGCAGTCGTGAAATTGCAGATTCCTGCGGGCAAGGCCAACCCTGCGCCCCCCATTGGTCCCGCGCTGGCTCAGCATGGGATCAACTTGATGGCTTTCTGCAAGGAGTACAACGCGAAGACATCGCATCTGGTGGGGAATATCATCCCCGCAGAGATCACCATTTATCAGGATTCATCTTTCACATTTGAGCTGAAGACGCCCCCCACCGCGGACCTGCTGCGGAAGGCGGCGGGGGTCAGCAAGGGATCGGCGGAGCCTAACCGCGACAAGGTGGGGCGGATCACCCGTCAGCAATTGCGTGAGATTGCTGAGACCAAGATGCGGGATCTCAACGCCCATGACATTGAGGCCGCTGAGCGTCAGATCGCGGGCACGGCCAGGAGCATGGGGATCGAGATCGTTGACTGAGACCAGGGCGTGGATGCCGGGTCCGATGTGTTGACCCCATTCATGCCTGGCTAAATTGGTGGGAGGGGGCTTTGGTTCCCGTTAGGACCACAAGGAGTTGAATATGCCTAAGCGAGGGAAGAAGTACTTAGAAGCTGCTGCGAAAATAGATCGCAATCGTACCTATAGTGTGGCTGAGGCGATCAAGTTGGTGAAGGATGTCAGCTACACCAACTTCGATGGCACGGTCGAACTCCATCTGCGTACCAACCTTGACCCACGACGCGCTGACCAGGCGATCCGTGGTGTCGTCCGTCTGCCGCATGGGCTGGGTAAGCCAGTGCGCGTGCTGGTCTTTGCCGCAGCCGATGCTGCCCGTGCTGCAGAGGAGGCGGGGGCGGACTACGTGATCAGCGATCAGGAGGGTATCCAGCGGATTCAGAACGGCTGGGTTGACTTCGATGTGGCGATCGCTGTACCCGACATGATGCGCCTGGTGGGGCGTTTGGGCCGTGTGCTGGGCCCCCGGGGCCTCATGCCCACCCCTAAAACCGGGACGGTTGTGCCCGAAGAGGACCTGCCGCGCGTGATTCAGGAGGCGAAGGCGGGTCGTGTGGAGTATCGTTTGGATCGCTCGGGGAATATCCATGTGCCTATCGGCAAGGTCAGTTTCCCCGAGGAGCTGTTGATTGGGAACATGGCGGCGGTGATGAGCACCATTCGGCGTGCCCGGCCGGCCGCTGCCAAAGGGGCTTTCATCCGCCGGGTTACCCTGGCGCCGACCATGGGGCCGGGCGTGAAGGTGGATCCTGCGGAAGCATTGGCGATGGAGGTTGCCTAGCCGCCATACGTGGAGTTAGTTTAGACCTGTCTGCCGAAGACAGCAGGTGTGCGCGTAACACGGGATGCGTGAGCGCGTGCTGAAAGATGCCTGCCGAGGTGGGGGTCAGGGGCTGCCTGTGAGATCGTGGTCTGTCCCACATTGGGGATGGATCAGGGTCACGAGGGACGATCCTGGGTCCTTGCGTCGGTGGGCGCAAGGACCTTTTTCTGTTGGTTTGGATGTTGCACGGCATGCCTGAGAATCAGGCACAGATTTACAAAGAGGAGGTGATAGGGGTTGGCTATTTCACGTGCTCGTAAAGAGGAATTGTTGACGATCTATCGTCAGCAACTGGCCGAGAGCGATGGTTTCGTCATGGCATCCTATCGGCAGTTGAGCACCCCCAAATTGCAGGACCTGCGGGGGCGTGTGCGAGAGCTGGAAGGAGCGACGTTCGTGGTCAAGAACACGCTGTTCCGGAAAGTGCTCGAGGAGGCCGGGTTGGAGGTGCCTGATGACCTGCTCACAGGCCCGTTAATTGTCGGATTCAGTCACCAGGACGTCCCTTCTATGGCCCGTCTGTTCCGGGAATTTGCCCGCGGCCTTGAAGAGGGGGAGTTTGTCATCAAAGGCGGGATGATCGAAGGGCGTCTCTTCGATGCGCGGGAGGCTGCGGCCGTGGCAAGCCTGCCGACACGCGATGAGTTGCTGGCCACCGTGTTGCGCACGTTCAACGCGCCCGCGACCCAGATGGCCGGCGTGGTAGCGAGCGGAATCCGACAGGTGCTCAATGTGATCAAAGCCTATGCTGACAAACTGGAAGAGTCGGCGGGGGCAGGCGAAGCAGTGGCTGCTTCTGCCTAAACTTAGTGTGAAGAGAGAAAAACGGAGGTTTCAAGAAGATGGCAGATCTGGATAAGCTTGTAGAGGAAATCAGCGCCCTTTCGTTGATGGAAGCATCCCAGCTCGTCAAGATGCTGGAGGAGAAGCTGGGTGTGAGCGCGGCTGCTCCTGTTGCGATGATGGGGGCCATGCCGGGCGCCGCGGCGGCTGAGGAAGAGGTGGAGGAGAAGACCGAGTTTGACGTCGTGCTGCAGGACTTCGGCCCGCAGAAGATCAACGTCATCAAGGTCGTGCGCCAGCTCACCAGCCTGGGTCTGAAGGAGGCCAAGGACCTGGTCGAGAGCGCTCCGGCTCCTGTCCTCGAAGGCGTGGGCAAGGATGTCGCTGAGGAGGCCAAGGCCAAGCTCGAAGAGGCAGGCGCCAAAGTCGAGATCCGCTAGCATTGGCTACAAGCCTGGGGTGACCCAGGCCGTGTTGAGAAAAAAAGAGGCACGAGTGAGAACTCGTGCCTCTTTTTGGCTGGGGCGGCAGGATTCGAACCTGCGGTACACGGATTCAAAGTCCGTTGCCTTGCCAGCTTGGCCACGCCCCATCACAACCACCATTATACCGCAACCTTGAGGCTCAGCAATTCTGCGCCCCCTCCCCGGTGTGCTGGCCCCGGATTCTACCTGTGCCGTGCTGACTGTACCCTCTCTGTGGATCTGAATCGGCTACGCGGGCACCTGATCCCAGTGTTTTTGGAACCTGGGATTGTGCTCCGGCGTCTTGTATAGTACAAGGGTGCACAGACACCCAACAAGATTCCATACCATGAGGAGGTCGTTCGATGCAGATGAAGAAGATCTATGGGGTTTCGGCAGCTCTGGTCCTGGTGATTGTGCTGGCAGCGTGCGGCACACTGATGCCCAGCGCGACTCTGGCGTCTAGCGAGGCCAAACCGGTGAGTGGAGGTGGTGCGATAGCTGTCAATGGACAGTTCCAGGAGGGCGTAGTGGTCTCCGGCACGGGCATCGCCAGCGCAGAGCCTGAGGTCGCTGAGGTAACCTTTGGCGTAGAAATCCAGGGCGAGGACCCGGGGGCCCTGGTCTCACAGGCGGCCGAGAAGATGAATGCTGCCATGGACGCCGCAACGGCCTTTGGCATTCTGGAGGACAAGACCCAGACGGTGGGCTACAATCTGTGGGTGGAGACCGTGCGGGATCGGGAGACCGGGCGCCCTACCGGTGAGATCGTCTATCACCTCGACCATAGCGTTCGTGTCACCACCGACCGCATTGATGACGTGGGGGAGTTGCTGGCCGGGATCGTCGGTGCAGGCGTGAATGTCATCTCCCAGGTCAACTTCACCGTCAAGGACCCACAGGGGTTGGTCACGCAGGCCCGGGAGGCCGCGCTGGCTGACGCCAGGGCACGGGCAGAGCAGATCGCAGATCATCTGGGGATCGAGCTTGGCCGTCCGGTTTACGTCACGGAGATGGGGGGCGGCTATCCGGCTCCCGTGGTACGGGGCCTGGGAGGTGGGGAAATGATGGAGGCAGCAGCAGCCCCCAACGTGGCTCCGGGCTCGTTCTCCGTCACCGTCAACGTCCAGGTCGTGTACGAGATCAAGTAAGTGTGAAGGTTGACAGCGAATGGCCCCGATCTGCTATGGCAGGTCGGGGCCGTTTTTGTTTCCTGGCAGGCAGGCTGGTGCTATGACGCGGCCTTACTGATCTGTCCAACTGAAAACGGCGAGCCGGCGCTTGCGACGTGGGGGCGAGCCGATCAGTGGCAACCTGGCTTGCGGCAGCGTCCAGGCTGGCCCCTCACGCTGACCGGGTTTGTGCCTCGCCTGGGAAAATCGCTGCTATCGAGATGACCAATATCCTGCCGCGCCGGGCGCATCTCTTGCGCCGTTTCGGCCACCACTCCAGGGAAGCATATCTGACATTGACGTTTGGCCGGAAAGCTCTATCATAAAACTAGAACATATTTTCTATCCGTGGGAGAGCAGCCATGAGGATCGTCTATCTCCTGGTCCCCAAACTGCCGATCCAGATTGAGCGGGCGCGACATAACCTGACCGACGCCCCACTCGTCATCAAAGGCCGTCCATGGGAGCCGGAGGTCGTACTGGACTGTTGTCCCCTGGCTCAGGCAGCGGGGGTGGCTCCTGGTATGCCCCTGGCGCGCGCCATAGCCCGTTGCCCGGAGGCGACATACCTGTCTGCCGATCACGCCCGCTACCACCGGGTCCAGGAACGCATCGGTGCGCTGCTCCGCGACTTCAGCGATCGTCTGGAGACAGGCGGCCTGGGGATCTTCCTGATGGACGTCACCCATCTTCGCTCCCGATACCCCGTGGAGCACGCCCTCGTCCACGAGATCATCGAGGCCCTCCAACAGGCCCTCGACCTCGAGTTCCAGCTTGGGCTGGCGGGTACCCGATTCACCGCCGAACAGGCGGCCCGTGCTGCCCGACCCAACACGGCGGTTGTGGTGCCGCCCAACCGGGGGCGCAGTTTCCTGGCCTCCCTCCCCCTCGAGACCCTGCCCATCGATAGGGATATGTGGCGCCGGCTTACCTTGTTGGGCATTCGCACCCTGGGGGACTTGGCTGCCCTGCCCAAGATGGCGCTGATTCGCCAATTCGGCACTCAGGCCGGTTTCCTCCATGACCTGGCGACGGATAGCGACTCACGGCCCATCTATCCTGACACACTGCCGCCGGAGCTCCACCGCGAGGTGGAGTTCGAGCCCCCTGTCCGTGATCGTCAACGCCTGCGCCATATGGGTGAACGGCTCGTCGCTGCCCTGGCCCACGATCTTCAGGCGAAAGGGTATCAGGCCCAGGGGCTACGCCTTGAGGTCATGGATCACGCCGGGCGGAGGCGCGTTGCTGCCACAACGGTGGAGCCCCCGAGCGCCGATGAGCAACGCCTCCGCTATCGCCTGCATTCCCTCCTGGGTCGCTTTCAGCCCTCTGGTGAGCTGGCGACCTTACGGGTGACCGTCTATCCACTTCGCCCGCGTCACCTGAGCGCGACCCAATTGATGCTCCTGCCTCCCACCCGCAATTCCCGCTGGCAGCGGCTGGAGGATATGCTGCAGCGCCTGCGGCGTCGCTTTGGGGATTTCGTCATCATGGTGGCCTCCCTGGTCAAGCCTCCACCCCCTATCCCGATTGAGGTGGTCCTGGGAGGAAACAGCCTCCCTCGCCTGCTCATCCGAAGGGAGAAAGGCACCGGTATTCGCCGTATCTATCCCGTTCGCCAGGTGTACGAAGTGTGGCGTGAGCGACGTTATTGGTGGTCACGCCCGCTAGCCCATGACTATTACCGCCTCGAGGATGGCACAGGTGAGGTGCGCTTCATCTATTACGACCGCCTGGCTGGTCAATGGTGGTTGGAGCGACGCCGATGGTGAGATCGCCCCCTGCGTATGTCGAGCTCCATGCACACTCCAGCCATAGCCTGCTGGACGGTGTGTCCAGACCTCAGGATCTTGTCGCGCGCGCCGCGGCTTACGGCATGTCAGCCATGGCCCTGACCGACCACGACAATCTCTACGCGGCGGTGCCTTTCGTCCGTGCGGCTGAGGAGATGGGGATCAAACCCATCCTGGGCGCCGAGATGACGTTGGCCGACGGCGCTCATCTGACGCTGTTGGCTGAGAGTGCCCAGGGGTACGCCAATCTCTCTCAACTCATCACCCTGGCACACGCTGATCAGCCCAAGGGCACGGCGCGGCTGGACCCACACCTGCTCCGCGCCCATCACGAGGGCCTGATTGCCCTCTCGGGATGCCGCCACGGTGTGGTGGTCCGTCCTCTGCTCCAGGGCGACCGTGCCCTGACCCTGGCGCGGGCCACCTACTATCGTGATCTCTTTGGCCCGCGTAACTTCTTCATCGAGCTACAGCGCCATTATCACCCGGGTGAGAGGCGCCTGATCCAGAGTTTGAAGGCGCTGGCGAGTCACCTGGGGCTTGCCACCGTCGCCACCGGCAATGTCCACTATCTTGAACGGGCCCAGCGGGAGGTCCACGACGTCCTGACGTGCCTCCGACTGCACACGACGCTTGACCAGGCCGGGGACCAACTGCGCCCCAACGATGAGTACTATCTTCGCTCCCCGGCGGCCATGGCGCGCCTCTTTGCCGACACCCCCGAGGCCATCCTATCAACGGCACAGATCGCCGCGCGCTGCGCCTCGGCCGCTACTTTTCTTCCGCATGGGCACCAGATCATGCCCCGTTTCGAGACGCCCGATGGCAGTTCGCCCGCTCACTACCTGCAACGTCTATGTGAACAGGCGCTATACGAACGCTACCCCGTCCATCCTCCCAGGGATCTGCTTCGGAAGGAATTGCGGATCATCCGTCAGCTCGAGCTATCCAACTATTTCCTGATCGTGAGCGACATCGTGCACTACGCCCGGAGCCATGGGATTCGCTGTCAGGGACGCGGCAGCGCCGCCAACTCGCTCGTCGCCTACCTGCTTGGTATCTCTCCCATTGACCCCATCGCCCATGACCTGGTGTTCGAGCGTTTCCTCTCTTTGGAACGCCCACGTCCACCCGATATCGATATCGACTTTGCCGCCGACCGCCGGGAGGAGGTGATCCAGTACGTCTATCGCCGCTACGGACATGATCATGCAGCGATGGCCTGCACGCTGGTGACTTTCCGCACGCGCTCTGCCACGAGGGACATCGCGCGGGCCCTGGGCTTTCCGCCGCCCCTGGTGGAGCGCCTGGCGGCGATCATCGACGTCCAGGATACCCGGTCGATCGAGGAGGCCGAACGACTGGTCGCCGCTTCCAGCACCGATGGCGCTCGCGCCCCTTTGCAGCATCTCCTGCGCCTGCTTCCCCAACTGAAGGGGATTCCCCGCCACCTTGGCATCCACAACGGCGGCATGGTGCTCTCCGGACCGCCCCTCTCGACCCTGATCCCGGTAGAGCCGGCCTCTATGCCCGATCGCACCGTCGTGCAGTGGGACAAGGAGGCGCTGGAGGAGGTTGGCATCGTCAAGGTAGACCTGCTGGGCCTGCGCATGCTCTCCGCCATCGAGGACGCTGTCGCCATCGTGGCAGGCCTGACCGGCAGCCGACCCGACCTGACGTCGCTTGACTTCAGCGATCCTGAGGTTTACGCCATGCTCTGTCGCGGTGAGACCATCGGCGTCTTCCAGGTGGAAAGCCGTGCCCAGGCCAACCTCATCCCCAACTTCAAGCCACGTTGTTTCGCGGACCTGGCGATCGAGATCGCCTTGATCCGCCCTGGCCCCTTGCAGGCCAATATGGTGCATCCCTACTTACGGCGGCGCCAGGGATTGGAGCCGGTCCGCTACGCCCATCCGCTGCTGCGCCCCGCGCTCTCGGAGACGTTGGGCGTCCTTGTCTTCCAGGAGCAGGTCCTCAAGATAGCCCACGATCTGGCCGGATTCACCCACGGCGAGGGGGAAAAACTCCGACGCGCCCTGGGGCGCAAGGACGCGGCAGAGGCCATCGAGGGCTTTCGTGAGCGATTCATCGCCGGGGCTCGCGCGCGCGGTGTGGCGCCTGCCACGGCCGAGGAGATCTTTGCCCGCCTCAAGGCCTTCGGGGGGTACGCCTTTGCCAAGAGCCACGCCGCAGCCTTTGCCGTCCTGACCTATCAGTCGGCATGGCTGCGCTGTTACCACCCTACGGCCTTCTTCGCCGCGCTGCTGCGTCACCAGCCCATGGGCTTCTACCCGGCCCATGTGATCGTCTCGGAGGCCCGCAGGCACGGCGTAGTCATTCGTCCTATCGACGTCCATAGCTCGGACAGAGTCGCTGTCGTCGAACCAGCTTCGGCATCAGCTCCCTATGGCGCCATCCGCCTGGGGTTCGATATGCTACGGGACATGGGCGACAAGGCCATCGACAGGCTTCTCAACGCACGCGAGTCCGGCCTCTTCACCTCGCTCCATGATCTGGCCCGGCGCACCGGACTGGGACGACGGGCCCTGGAGGCCCTGACGATGAGCGGGGCGCTCGACAGTTGGCGCAGACCCCGCCG
>CAYLRT010000109.1:0-9357 GCA_964385885.1 uncultured Anaerolineales bacterium
TTCATTTGGAAGAACCTTACCACCCTTCGGTAACATTTTACGTGAAAGAATGCGTGGGTTTGCGTCGTTCGACAGGCGGCTGTAGAATCCTCGAGGCCTACGACGGTGTGAGAGAGAGTCGACAGTGCCAAGACGCCGGCAGGGGCAGGAGAGGGGGAGAGTCATGAGCCATCAGGCGCGCCAAGACGCCAAAAGGAGTGGGACATGTGCCAGGTCCATTCGATGATGGACATTGCCCCAACTGTCAGCATGGTGTTGGGTCTGTCAGTACCCTCTGCTGCGAAGGGAACCCCGATCACTGAGGTGGCGTACGCAGCTTAGTCCTGCGCTCCGTGATGCCATCAATTACACCCGTGAACTTCGCAACGATGGTCACCGGCACCGATCTGGCAGGACACGGCATCCACACTTACGACGATCACTTCCAGTGCGAGACGCTTTTCGACCTTGTGCGTGCAGCCGGTGAGCGCAGCGCGGCCATTGGATTCGAAGGTTATACGGGTAGCCGCCTGTTGGGGCGCTTTGCAGATATTGATGGCGTCACGGCGCTGGAGACCGACGATTGGATCGCGGACCGGGTCATTGAGATTGCTAGAGAGCAGCGACCAGCTTTTGTCATCGCCCAGCTAGGGCGCGTCGATGACATCTTCCATCGCTATGGGCCGTCCTCTCCCGAAGTGGTCCCCATGCTTCGTGGCACAGATGCACGTCTGGACCGCCTGACGGGGGTGTTGACGAAGTTGGGGTACGGCATTGTGATCCTGTTGGACCACGGCCAGCACGACATCCCTGGGGAGCTGGGGCGTGGCCATCGAGGGGGGCACGGATCGGATAGAGATGAGGACCGACTGGTCCCGTGTACCTGGGTGGCTCCATGGGCGGCGAATTCTTAAGCGCGCGGTCCAATGTCTTTGGAGGTGTCGAGGTCGATCCCGATGGGTTACCCCAGGATCCGAAGGGTTTCGAGCGTGTACTGAGCGCGTCGTTGCAAGCCTGGAGAGCAGAGGGATACCAGGTCGTCTGGCTGGAGATCCCAGTCGATCGAGCTTCCTTCATCCCTATCGCGGTCGCCCAGGGGTTCAGGTTCCATCACTGCCAGGAGTCATCAGTCACGCTCACGCTTAGACTCCGAGCTGATGCGTTTGTGCCGCTCTATGCGACTCACTACATCGACGCGGGTGGTCTGGTGTTGAACGAGGCTCGGGAGCTACTGGTCGTGTTGGAACGTGCTCATCGTCATCGCCGTCAGCGTTATTACAAGTTGCCCGGTGGTGCCTTGAAACCCGGCGAACATCTGGTGAACGGCGTGATTCGTGAAGTCTGGGAGGAGACTGGGATCCGTGCCGACTTCCTGAGCCTGGCGGGTTTCCGTCATTGGCACGGCTATCGATTTGGCAAATCGGACATCTATTTCATCTGTCGGTTGAGGCCACTCACGAGTGATATCCACATGCAGGAATCTGAGATTGATGCATGTGAGTGGATGCCCCTGGAGGGCTTTCTGGCGGCCGAGAGCGTCGGTGCCTTCAATAAGCACATGGTCGCTGCTGCGCTCCGGGGTGAGGGGCTTGTGCCTACGTGGTTCGAAGACTACGCGGTCAGTCCCGCCACCCATGACATCTTTGTCCCCAAAGTCCAAGGGAACCCCAAGTAAAGTAGCCATGCGTGTGTGCCCTCACAGTGGAGGCGACAGTAGGCACAACAGGTAATAAACAGGAGGATATCATGCGCTTTGGCATCATGACGATGCAGGCTGGCATCTTGGTACCTGAGGGCCTGGTGCCTGAGGCAATCCATGATTATGCTGTGACGTTCGATCACGCGGCATTGGTCGATGCGCTTGTTCGCGAGGGTTTTCATACGATCGAGTTGAGCGGAGACCTGACGCTCTTCTTCCCGCGTGTCTTCAGTCCACCGCAGATCTCAGCGTTGCGCGCTCTGCGGGAGGAACGGGACATCACCTATACCGTCCATCTCCCGCTCTGGTCGGTGGAGCCCTCGACTCCGCTGCGGCCTGTGCGAGAGGGGTCTGTCCAGGCTCTCGTCGAGTGTGTTCAAGCCACACTTCCGTTGGAGCCAGAGGTCTACGTGTTGCATGCGACGGGCGCGCTGGCCTCGGAGTTTTACCGTATGGTTCTCCCAGAGCCGGGGCACAGTCTGGTGCTCCGACAGTTCCAGCAAGCTGCTATGCTGAGCCTGCAACGCATTCTGGTTGGAACCGGTGTCCCGTCGCGGAAACTGGCGGTCGAGACGATAGAGTTCCCTTTGGAGTTGACCTTGGAAATGGCGGAGGCCCTTGATCTCTCGATCTGTCTTGATGTAGGGCATGTCTTGTCCGGCTTCTCGGGCCCATTTTCAGTCCTGGAGGTCCTTGACCTGTGTGTCTCCAGGCTGGCTGAGGTGCACTTGCATGACGCGTTGCGCCCGCCTGCGCCCGACAAGATTCTTTACGGGAGGGATCACCGCTCATTGGGGATGGGAGATCTTGATCTAGGGAGTTTCCTGGATCAGCTCGAGGCCATGGCCTTCGACGGTCCGGTGATCCTTGAGCTTCCGGTGGCAGATGCCAAGCGCTCGCTGGCTGAAGTGCGTTCAGTGCGACCGCATCTGGTGTGAGTCTGTTTGTGCGATGTCGCGTTATGTGTACCAGGGGTTTCAGGATATCGACTGGGGAGGCGTGTTATGGCGAAGGGATTGAAGCTGCCGCAGGTGTCTTTGGGTGCTACTGGGTTTACCGTGTCAAGGTTGGGTTTGGGTGGGTTCCATCAGCTTGAGATCTCCTCAGAGATTGTAGAACAGGTTGTCGACGCCTTTCTAGAGGTGGGAGGCACCTACATTGAGACGGCGCGTGGTTACGGCGCCGGTGCGTCTGAGGAAAAACTAGGGCGTGCCTTGGAAGGCCGGCGTGAGCAGGTGGTGCTGGCGAGCAAGAGCGGTGCACGTGACGCTGATGGTATCCGCCGTGATCTGGAGGCTTCCTTAAAGGCGCTGCGCACAGATCACATTGAGTTCTATTTCTTCCATGGGGTGGCAACGCTGGAGGAACTGGACGTCATCACTGGTCATGGGGGAGCGTTGGAGGCTCTACTCCAGGCCAGGGAAGAGGGATTGATCAGTGGTATGGGCTTCAGCAGTCATCGACCACCGGAGCTCTATGTGGAAGCCATCAAACGCCTGCCGCTTTCAGTTATTTTGATCTGGGACAACTATCTGGAAGAGCAGTATGTGCCGGAGATCCAGAACGAGGTTTACCCGTTGGCCCGGAAATACGGCGTAGGGATTACCGCTATGAAGCCGCTGGCCGATGGGTTTCTCTATCGTTCTGTGGAGCCTGCGCTGCGTTACGCGTTAGGCTCTGGCTCGGATGTGTTGGTTTGTGGTATGAACTCGGTCGACCATGTCTATGAAGCCGCAGAGGCCATTGCCAAAGGACCAGCAGATGAGGCGGAGCGAACTGCCATCTTGCGGGATGCGCCCGAGCTGGGCGCTTATGTCTGTAGACAATGTGGGAAATGCTCAGACGCGTTGATGGCGCTGTTCAGGTTAGAGGGGTATGTCGATCGTCAGATGATTGACTATCTGCCTCACGACCCAGCAGACTACGCCCTACGTCGGCGGTTGGCGCACTGGTTTGATCTGACAGGGATCGCCCGCGCGCGCTTCGCCCAGACCGGTTGGGATGAGGAGGCCTTGATGCGAGACGCGGCGCGCGTGAGCTGTCCTTACGGCATCGATGTTGTGCGGAAGACGCGCTTTGCACTGGCCAAGTTGCGGGACGAGGACCTGAATCGATTGTAAATGGGTCGGAACAGCCGTTTGGAAGCTCGGTTAGCTGCTTTGGAGGCGCTGCGCCAGGTGCCGACTGCGCCCACGACTTTGACCACGCTGCGTCAGGCGCTGGGAGCACGCAACTGTCACGTCGTCGCTAAAGCAGCCCAAATGGTGGGGGATCTACAACTGGTAGCGTTAGTCCCAGAGATGGTGGATGCATTCCGGTTTTTCATGGTCAATCCACAAAAGACGGACCCTTCCTGTACCGCGAAGACTGCTATTGCCGAGGCCTTGGTGCGCTTGAGAGCGGAGACGATCCAAGTGTTCCTCGATGGTATTGGTCATCAGCAGATGGAGCGTGTGTGGGGCGGCCAAGTCGATACTGCAGCACGGCTGAGAGGGGTCTCAGCGATGGGGCTGGTGCAGCTTCAGGTGCCTGGCACGATGTTGTTGCTGGCACAGTTGCTGGCCGATCCAGAGGTGGAGGCCCGAATCGCTGCAGCCCGTGCCATTGGTGAGAGTGGAGACCCTGCTGGTATCCCGTTGTTGCGTTTTAAGGCGTTGCTGGGTGATGCGCATCCTCAAGTGCTGTGCGAGTGTCTGGGTGCACTTCTACAACTTGATCCTGAGCCCTCGCTGTCCTTCGTGGCCAGCTTTCTCCAGCATGAGGATGCTGCCGTGCGCCGGGCATGTGCTGTGGCTTTAGGAGAGTCACAGATGGTTCAAGCACTTCCTTTCTTGGAGACGGCATGGGAGGATGCTGAGGACCGTGAGCTGCGTCAGGCCTATCTGGTCGCCATAGCTCTGTTACGGCATGAGCGGGCGCTGGAGTTCTTGCTTGATCTGATCGCCCAAGGTGGTGACGCGGCCGACGATGCGCTGATGGCGTTGCGTATGTATCGCGATGATCCTCGCATCTGGTCCAGGGTTGTGGCGGCACGAGAAGCCCGAAGTGCTGGGGGAGAGGCAAGTGATGGTGATGTTGCCGGGTGATCGATCGCTATTGGAGCAGGATGTGGGCATGCTCTTGCATGCTCTGGCTTGGGCCGCAGAACGCCATGCTCATCAGCGGCGAAAGGGGGCGTCTGGGCTCCCCTACATCAACCATCTGATTGACGTACTTGTGTTGCTCTGGGATGTTGGCGAGGTTCGGGATATTGTGACGCTCGTGGCGACTCTCCTTCATGATGTGTTGGAGGACACGGCTACCAGTCCCATGGAGCTAGAGGATATCTTTGGCCCGGACGTAAGATCGGTGGTGGAGGAGGTCACGGACGACAAATCGCTGTCAAAGGAGAGGCGGAAAGCATTGCAGGTGATCCACGCTCCTGCTCTTTCCAGACGCGCCAAGCTGATCAAATTAGCAGACAAGATTCACAATGTGGGGGCATTGGTCTCCGACACCCCCCGGGATTGGTCCCGAGCACGGCTCCTGGCTTACATGGATTGGGCTGACCAAGTGGTTGCAGGGCTACGTGGTGTAAACCCTGCGTTGGAACGGCGTTATGATGCCACAGTGGCGGTTGTGCGTCAAGAGCTGTCTGAAGAGTGATCCTTGGGCGAAGGGCGACTCTTGGTGTAAGTTGAAAGGGCACAGACCACCTGGGCCGGAAACCCAAGGTAGTCTGTGCCTTTGTGCGTTGCTGGGTTAGCAGCTATCCGTTGGGGTGTCCGTTCAACGGAAGAGCCGCGTTACGTGCTTCAGGAGCCTGCCGATGGGATCTTCAGACTCCAGCTTGATCTCCTTCCGGCTACGCTCCTCCAGCTTCTCTTCGGCAATGATCCTGCCCAACAGAATCACCTGGATGTCATTCTCCATCGCTCACCTCCTTACCAACGTCATGGCCTGGACAGGCTCTCCGTGTAGGACTGTGCTCCCCCTGCACACCGCCAAACAAAAAGGACACCCATGCGGAGCAGGTGTCCTTCTTTCACGCCTACGGGGTTAGCTGACGGACGCGGATCAAAGAAGGTTGACCCGTCGCATAGGCAACTTCGTTGCCTTGCGATTTGCCCCAATGTCTGGGTCCCCCGCTGCTTTCGCATTCGGCGATACACGTATGAGCCTGTTCAGGTACTGCACTTCTTGAGTGCACAGATATTATACCACGGACCAAGCGGCTCGAGAGTTAGAATTCCATTAGCGAAGCTCGTGTGTTGGCTCGTTTCTTGGGATCGTGTTACACTGGATTGGAGAGTACAGGGATTTTGGACTCCCTCTACGACAGCGGTACTGCGGAGGCGAGAATGGTTGCGTTGCGGCTTGTGACCTGGAATGTGGAATGGATGAATGATCTATTTGGTCCAAACGACCAGCCACCTGCGTTTCGCCCTGACGATGAGGAACCCTATCATACGCCGGGGAGCACGGTACGTCAGCGGCGTGATGACCTAGCCGGTGTCTTAAATGAGTTGGCGCCCGATATCGTGGTCGTGGTGGAAGGGCCTAACCGCACTGAGGAACTCAGACTCTTCTTCGATGAAGACGTCGATGGGGAATGGCAAGTGGTCGTTCAGCACTCGCGGGGGCAGTCTCAGAACCTTGGGCTGGCTGTGCGCATCGATCAGGGGAAGTTTCGCGATCCACCGTTCTTCTATTACGATACCAGCAACATTCCTGCTTTCGATCCTTTTCAGGTCGATACGGATAACGATGAGATATTGGAGCAATATCATTTCGAGCGGCGACCGCTCTATGCAGAGATCCGTCCCCTGGGTGCTCGGAACTTTCGTGTCTTGGGCCTTCATTTGAAGAGCAAGGGGCTGTTTGGGGCCTATGAATGGAGTCAGTGGTGGCAGCGGGCCGACGCGAACCGACGGAAGATCCTGGCTCAGGCGACGCACCTACGACTATCTTTCCTCGCCCCATATTTAACTGAGGAACCGACGGCTAATATACCCCTTGTGGTCTGCGGGGACATCAATGACGGTCCAGGATTGGATGCCAGTGAGAAGCGACTATTTGGCAGCGCAGTGGAACGGCTGATGGGGGCGGTGTGGCATCCAGAACGCTGTTTGGGTAACGCGCTGTTTGACGCATTGCCGGCTGACGACCGCGAAAGCCTGAATTTCTCACCAATAACAACCACGAGCTACAAGGATCCCATCTTCAATAGGATGTGGCATCGCGTTTGGATTGACCACATTCTATACACGCGCAATGCACCTGAACCTTGGGTGCGCGATGCTTTTGTGTATCTTGTGACCCAAGACGGTGTTCCACTGTGGCGTGCCCATCCCCATGCATCGGACCACTTCCCGGTGGTGGCGACCGTGGTCCCGCCCGCGACCTGACCGCTCCCGTCTTGTGAGTCTGCCTATGCCTATGCCTATGCCTATGTGCTGATTAGTTGTTTTCAGCTATCCAGGGCACGATGTTGGCAGAGTGATCTGATCTGGCTTGTCGTGTCCTGTGGGCTGTGTCGGTACTTGCGGGGCACCAACAAGGTGCCTGGCTCGGCGTGATGAAGCGTTGGTCTGGGTGTACTGTTGCTAGGTGCAGAAGCCACAGGGGGAGTAGAGCTATGGAGATGGAGCTAACAGGGCTTTGGCGCTTTTGTCCCGATCCAGACGGGAGTGGAGCCGCTCGTGGCTATGCCGCCCTAAACTTCGATGATCGCTCTTGGCGGGAGGTATGGCTGCCCGCTGACTTTGAGATGTGCGCTCCGGAGCTGGATGGGTATCAGGGAGTTGGCTGGTTTCGACGTCTTGTTACGCTGCCGGTCGAATGGGCAGGGAGCCGGGTCACGCTGCAAGGAGAGGGTGTTAACGCCCGGGTGGCTGTTTTTGTCAACGATCGACGGATTGGCGCTTGGCCTCATCCATGGTTGCCTTTTGAGATGGAGCTGCCGAAGGGCTTGATACAGTTTGGCACTGAGGCACTGATCGTCTTGCGTGTGGACAACGTCCCTCGCCCCGAGGATGTTCCTGGGGCGCGTTTGGGGTGGCGTAACTATGGTGGTCCCTTACGCGAAGTGACGCTTGTGGCTGGGGATTACTGCCGCATGGCACAGGTGCGTACGCGCGCCCAGCCTGTGGAGGGTGGCGGCACTGTGGGTGCGGAGGTGCTAGTCATCAATGATCGTCCGACTGAGATGCCGGTTCGCGTTAGAGCATGTTTGGCCGATGGCGACGGAGAGGTGCTGGTGGACTCATGTAGCAGTCTGGTCACTCTGCTCCCGGCGCAGAAGGCAGTGGTTGAGCTATCACAGCGGATCGCCGATGTGAGGCCCTGGACGCCTGAGTCACCCACGCTGTACCATCTGAAGCTGAGTCTGCTTTCCGGAGATGAGACGCTCGGGACGCGCGAGCTCCGGATTGGCTTCCGGGCGATCGAGGCACGGGACGGCAAGCTCTGGCTCAATGGCAAGTCCTTGTTCCTCCTGGGGTTCAACCGTCATGAAGATTCGCCTGATACCCATATGTGTCCTGACCCAGATCTTGTCCGTCGTGACCTTGTGGCCATGAAGGACGCTGGGGCTAACTTCGTGCGATTGTGTCACTACCCTCATAGCCGTCACGAACTTGATCTGTGTGACGAGTTAGGACTGCTGGCCATGGCGGAGATCCCGCTGTATTGGTGGGAGGGAGATGCGGAGGGGGAAGGAGTTGCGCAGGCGAAGTTGCGCGCAGCGAAGGAACAGCTTGAAGCGCTCGTCACGCGCGATATCAACCATCCGTCCGTCATATTCTGGTCTGTCAGCAACGAAACCCATGAGGAACGGCCAGAGGTTGTCGCCGGTAATGAAGCTCTAGTGCGCCGTGCCAAGACACTTGACCCGACACGACTCGCCGTCCATGTGAGCGATCATTGGAGGACATCACCACACTTCGACGCCGATGATGTAGTGTGCGTCAATGGCTATCCCAGCATGTTGGATCCCCCGGTCGATGGCAGAACATTCTGGGGTGAGGGCTTGGCGCGTCTGCACATGGCGTATTCCGATAAACCGATCCTGGTGACCGAGTTCGGCCGCCCAGCTCTGTATAGCGCACATAGTGGCTGGTACGATCAAGCGAAGCAAGCCGAGGCCATAGAGCGCGAGTTCGACGCTTTCGACGCGCCCTATGTGTGTGGTGCCACAGTTTGGTGCTGGGCGGACCACGCCTGGCCTCCATCGACGTTTTCTTTCTGTAGTCGTCTTGCGATTAGTCCATTCGGCGTCGTCACGCGTGATAGACGACGCAAGATGGCTTATTTCAGCGTGCGCCGGCTTTTCCGTGCGCGGCAAGGATGGCCGTTGGGCGCTGGACATCCCTTGCGGCGTGGGCCGGCTGGATATGAGGTCTACATGGTACGCCCATACCTTGATGATATCCCAGTGGTGCCGTTACCTCCCGGATTCCGAATCCGTACTATGCGACCGGACGACGGTGCCCTCTGGACAGATATTTGGCGCGATGCAGAGCCGTTTATGGAGATTGGGCGTGACCTCTTCCAGGAACAGTTTGGCCATGATCTGAGAGCGCTCACCTGGCGTGGCTTTATCGTCGAGGATGAACGTGGGGTTGGCGTGGGCACAACCACCGCTTGGTATCACCGCGCCTTCAAGGGACAGGACTACGGTATGATTCACTGGGTTGCGG
>CAYLRT010000110.1:0-9279 GCA_964385885.1 uncultured Anaerolineales bacterium
TTCTTGGCGTTGCGAACACCTCAAATATCTGTGCATACATGGATAGTGCCAGCGAGCCAGGGTGCTGTCCACGATGGGAGGAAGTATGAACCGTGATGATCAGGTGACGGAAGCCCGAACATTCAAGGCTTTGCGTATCAGTCTCGCTTCACCGGAGGACATCCTCTCTTGGTCCTATGGGGAAGTGACTAAGCCGGAAACCATCAATTATCGCCGGCTTCGTCCTGAGAAGGACGGTCTCTTTTGCGAAGCGATCTTTGGTCCCACGCGGGACTATCAGTGTTACTGTGGCAAGTATAAAGGGATCCGTTATCGAGGTATCATCTGCGACAAGTGCGGCGTGGAGGTGACCCGGGCCGCTGTACGGCGTGAGCGTATGGGCCACATCACTTTGGCCGCCCCTGTGGCGCATATCTGGTATACACGTCGCATTCCCAGCCATCTCAGTGTTCTCCTGGATATCACCAAGCGCAATCTCGATCGCGTGCTTTACTTTGCTCAATATATCGTGATCTCCATCGACGAGGACGCCCGACAACGCGCGCTGAAGCGTATCGACGAGGAGGAGCAGGCGCGGATCCAGCGGATGGAGGAGGCCGCGCGCGCCCGCATGGAGGAGCTAGAGGCACGGATTGACGAGCGCAAGCGCGCCCAGGAAGAGGCTGTGGCTGAGCTGAAGGCCTCGTTCGAAGAAGAGCTGAACACCCGAACGGAGAAGATCCTGGCGGAGGCCAAGCGCCTCCAAGAGCGGCTCGAGGGTATGATGGGGCGCGCAACTGAGAGCCCGATTGTCTTTGCTCCTACGGATACTGTAATCGTGGAGGCTGAGGAGGTTGTCAGCCGGGATCACTATGCAGTCCTCAATGCTGTTGCACAGGATGCATTGGAGGCCCTGGAGAAAGAGATTGAGCGTCGGCAACAAGAGGCGCTCGCTGCAGTGTCGGAGGAGCAACCGGAGGAGCTGGAGGACGTTAGCCAGATCATGGCTCAGGTCCAGCAGGAATTGGGCGAGAAGGTGGCGATTATCCGTCGTCACTACGGTGACCTGCGTGAGGAGCTCCTGGGGTTGGCAGAGCTTCAGCTTTTCAACGAGCAGCGATATCGGGAGCTGCGGCAGCGCTGGGGGCAGGTCTTCAAGGCCGGGATGGGTGCTGAGGCCATTTACGAGTTGCTGAAAAAGATAGACCTGCAGGCGCTTTCGGATGAGTTGTGGCATGAGGTGCGATTTGGCCGTTCTGCGCAACGCAGGAAGCGTGCCACACGGCGCCTGCGCGTCGTGAAGGCGCTTCTCAAGAGCCGTAACCGCCCAGAGTGGATGATCCTCACGGTATTGCCGGTGCTTCCTCCAGAGCTTCGCCCAATGGTGCAGCTTGATGGTGGACGTTTCGCTACCTCGGATCTGAATGATCTCTACCGCCGCGTGATCAACCGAAACAACCGTCTTAAGCGGCTGTTAGAGCTGGGCGCGCCGGAGGTCATCATCAACAATGAGAAGCGCATGCTACAAGAGGCTGTGGACAGCCTTATCGACAACAGCCAGCGTGGGAAGTCTATGAGCCGACGTGGGCGTCGGCTGCTGAAGTCCCTGAGCGATCTTCTGAAGGGCAAGAAAGGGCGTTTCCGCCGCAACTTGCTGGGCAAGCGGGTCGACTACTCTGGGCGCTCCGTTATCGTGGTGGGGCCGCACCTTCGTATGCATCAGTGTGGGCTGCCTAAGACAATGGCGCTGGAGCTTTACCGGCCATTCATCATTCAGAGACTGGTGGAGTACAACTTCGCGACCAACGTCAAGGCTGCCAAGCGGCTGATTGAGCGCCAGCGCCCTGAGGTCTGGGAGGTGTTGGAGGAGGTCATCGCTGATCGGCCAGTGCTCTTGAACCGTGCTCCTACACTGCACCGGTTGGGTATTCAGGCCTTTGAACCGGTGCTGGTCGAGGGCAAGGCGATTCAGCTGCACCCTCTCGTCTGTGCTGCGTTTAACGCTGACTTCGATGGTGATCAGATGGCTGTGCATGTGCCGTTGTCGCGCAAGGCAGTGGAAGAGGCCAGAAAACTGATGCTGGCGACTCAGAACCTGCTGAAACCAGCGGATGGTCAGCCCATCGTAGGCCCGTCCAAGGATATGTGTATGGGCATCTACTATGTGACGATGGACGTCGAGAGCGACAAGGGTGATGGCAGGATCTTCACGGATCTTGATGAGGTGGAGATGGCTTACGCTCTGGGGGTGGTGGGCCTGCACGCCAAGATCAAGGTCGCGCAGGTCTATGAGGAGCGGCCGGCACCGAAGAAGCCTGTTGAAACCACGGTGGGACGCGCGCTGTTCAATCGGATCGTGCCGGATCCACTTCGATTCATTAATCACCCCCTCGACAAAGGAGCGTTGCAGGATCTTATCGCCCTCTGCCACCGGCGGATGGGCCGTGAAGTGACGGTCGAGTTCGCCGACGCGATCAAGGAGCTGGGATTCAAGTATGCGACGACCTCCGGCGTCACTATTTCCGTCTATGATCTGACAGTGCCTGAGGAGAAAGAGACGATCCTCGAGAAGGCGGCTCAGGAAGTGGCTGAGATCGAGCGCCAGTATCGTCGGGGATTGCTTACCGAGGAAGAGCAGTATACGCGGACGATTGATGTGTGGTCCACAGCTCGCGATGTGGTCTCGAAAGCCGTCGCCGAACGTCTGGATCCCTATGGACCCATTGCGGTGATGGCGAAGTCAGGCGCTTCCAAGGGAGGGTTTGGCCCGATCGCTCAGTTGTCGGGCATGCGTGGGTTGATGGCGGATCCATCAGGGCGCATTATTCCTCTGCCCATTCGGTCAAGCCTGCGAGAGGGGCTGACCGCGCTGGAGTATTTCATCTCCACCCATGGTTCACGCAAAGGTCTCGCAGACACGGCGCTGCGGACGGCTGACGCGGGCTATCTGACGCGGCGGTTGGTTGATACGGTGCAGGACATCATCATCAATGGTCACGACTGTGGTACGCGGTCCGGGATCTGGATCCGACGTGCAGACAATGTCGGCGGTCAATCTATGAGTTCGCGTCTGCTGGGTCGCTACGCTGCGGCACCAGTGGTCCACCCTGAGACGGGAGAGGTGTTGGTTGACCGGAACGAGGAGATTGATGAGGACAAGGCTGAACTTATCGATCGGTTGGGCATCGAGGACGTCTACGTCCGCTCTCCGATGACCTGTGAGTTGCCGCGGGGAATCTGTCAGTTGTGCTACGGTCGTGACTTGGGACGCGGGAGGCTGGTGGCGATTGGGGCTGCAGTTGGTATCATTGCGGCCCAATCTATCGGTGAGCCTGGTACGCAGTTGACGCTGCGGACGTTCCACACTGGTGGTACCGCCTCGTCGAGTGGTGACATTACCAGTGGTCTTCCAAGGGTCGAGGAGTTGCTTGAGGCTCGTAAGACGCCGAAAGGCGAGGCAGAGATTGCGGACATCAGCGGCGTCGTCCACGTCACCCGTGAAGGAGACCAGGTCTACGTCACCGTAGTGGACAGTCAGATCAAGAAGGTGAGTTACGATATCCCTGAGGGCTGGGAGATCTTCGTTGAGGACGGGGACGAAGTTGATCTGGAGGATATCCTTGCCCGCGGTGAGACTGAAGAGGGCGAGAAGGAGCTACGCGCTCGAGCCAAAGGACGCATCATGCGTGATGGCCGCGATCTTGTTCTGATTTACGAGATGCGTGAGGAGCACACATACGAAGTACCGCCTTCGGCTCGACTCCTCGTCGCTGAGGGGCAGCACGTTAGCGCGGGAACTCAGTTGTATGAGGGCGTGCCGAACCCACATCGTATCCTACAGGTACAAGGACGCGAAGCTGTGCAGTTGCATCTCCTGAAAGAGGTGCAAGAGGTTTACCGCACGCAGGGTGTGAACATCGCTGACAAACACTTCGAGTTGATTATCCGTCGGATGTTGAGTAGGGTGCTTGTCACGGAGCCGGGTGATAGTGAGTATCTGCCTGGGGACCTGGTGGATCGGGTGAAGTTCGAGCGGGTGAACCGCGATCTGGTGGCACAGGGCAAAGCGCCTGCTCGTGCCCGTCAGGTGTTGCTAGGGCTGACGAAGGCGGCATTGGCCTCCGATTCCTTCCTTTCGGCGGCTTCCTTCCAGCATACCATCAAGATCCTTTCCAACGCTGCGGTGGAGTCGGCGGAGGATCGTCTGTATGGTCTGAAGGAGAACGTGATCATCGGCAAGCTTATTCCTGCCGGTACGGGCTACCGTGGGGACATAGAGGGCGCAGATACTCCCATCGATGAGTATGAAGGTGTCAAGATCGATAAGGAGCTTCCGCGTGGTACGTTACTTGCCGCGGTAGATGAGGAACCGGAGTCGCTTCTGCTCTCAGACCTGCAAGAGCCATTCAGTGTGGAGTGAGATTGTGATGCAGTACCGGTGAGGTCCGGTGGATGAGAGGTGGGGGCGGTCTTAACTGAGACCGCCCCCACTTGCTTTCCGAGCTGCAACCGGCCTCGCCATGCCACGTATCGTAAGTATGGTTGCAGAGTCTGTGGGTATCGTTAGGATGTACTGGCCCGTCTGGCAGAGGAGCCGTGGTGCTGTGCAGATCGGTGCCTGCGACGGGAGGACAATGCCTGGAGATCGGCTTGTGCGAGATCGTAACTCGGGGGATGATTTCACGGAGCGTGAGCGCTTGCGGCTTGTACGGCGTGGTGACGAGGCTGCCATCCGTCAGTTCGTAGAAACCTATCAGCAGAGTGTCTACACTCTCTGTTATCGCATGTTGGGTGAGGCCGGTGAGGCGGAGGATGCGACTCAGGAAGTCCTGTTCAAGGCATTGACCCGATTTCATCAATATGATGCAACGCGGCCTCTCAAGCCGTGGCTTCTGCGCATTGCATCCAACGAGTGCATCGATCGTCTGAGACGACGCAAGCCTACTGTTTCACTAGATGGGATGGGAGAGGATGGGGCATGGGAGTGGCAACCTGGCCGCAGCCCTAGCCCGGAGGAGGCGTTCCTCAAGCGAGAGCAGCAGGAGAGTGTACAGGCGCTATTGACAGTCTTGCAGCCCACCGATCGAATGCTGGTCACCCTGTTCTATTGGGAAGGCCTGTCGTACGAGGAAATTCGTCAGGTAACGGGATTGACGATATCGGCTATCAAGTCCAGGTTATTTCGGGCCCGGCGCACGATGGCCCAGGCGTTGGCGGAGGCCGGACATGGAGGATAGGACTCGGGAGTTGGTGGAGACGATGCATAGTGAGGCGTGGTGGATCCGGGCGCTTGATCATGAACTCACACCTGTGGAACAACGCCAGTGGGAGGCTCACCTTCAGGCGTGTGAGGCCTGTCGCTCGGAGTGGGAAGCGTTAGTTGCAGTGGATGAATGTCTCCGGGAGGGCAGTATTCCTCTGGCCCCAGCCGGACTCGGAAGCGAGGTGGTGACGCGCACTCTGCGGGCACAGCGGCGTCTTCGGCTCCTGCGATGTGCGGTAGGGGGTATGCTGGTGATGATGGTCGGCCTGATACTCTTGAGCGTGCTGGGAGTGACGCTAGCCGAGATTGGACGCGAAGTCGCGGTCCTGGTGTCAGCTCGGCGACTACTGATACGGCCGCTGGTTCAGGTGGGGACGGCTCTGGTCCTGGAGTGGAAGACGCTGCTGCCCTACACCCTTGCTCTCACTGCAATGATCTGTCTCTTTGTGATGGTTCATGGTGCTTTGGTCACTCTGATGCTCCTGTGGCTAGCTCAGCGCCGTGGAAGTGCCGGAGCACGCGAGGCGAGTGCGTTGGCTGGACGCCTGGCGCTCATGCGGACCGGGAGGTGAGATGATGCGTAGAGGTGTGTGGGTAGGCCTGGTGGTGATTTTGCTGGGGCTGGTGTTCCCCACTGGGACGGTAGCGGCCCCGAAGGAACAGTCGGGTGACGTTCATTTTGGGCCCTTTACCCTGGAGGCCGGTCAGGTGGCCGTCGGTGATCAAGTGGTTATCGGAGGACCAGCACTGCTGGAGGAGGGGGCTGTTGTCGACGGAGACCTGGCTGTGTTTGGCTCTCTGGTGATGGAAGATGATGCACAGGTAGGGGGACAGTTGGTCGTCACAGGCTCGGCGGATGTGGCCGGAACGGTTCAAGGGGATCTTTTCTGTGCCGGGTCTCTCGTGTTGCGAAGTACGAGTGTAGTGGATGGGGATGTGACCACGGCGGGGACGCTGGAGAAGGAGGACGGAGCGGTGATCTGCGGGGAGCTTCTGGAAACCTCTGGTGAGCCCGAATGGTCCGTGCACGTTCCCCTAGGGGCGCTTGAGGAGTTCTCGGTGACGGTGCCCAAAACTGTCGTCCGCCCATGGATGCACTGGCTGTCGAGGGGCCTCCAGGGCGTTGCTTTTGTGTTCACGATGGGGTTGTTGTCGTTGGCGATTGTGAGCCTTTGGCCAGCGCAGGTTGAGTCGGTGGGGCAGGCCCTGATGCAGGCTCCTTTGACTGTGTTCGGTGTAGGGTTACTGGCTCTGATTCTGGTCTTGCTGGCGGGTGCCCTGCTGTTTCTAACGATCTGTCTGAGCCCTGTCGCCCTGTTACTCTGGGTTGTGGTAGGGGCGGCGCTGTTGCTGGGCTGGGTCGGTTTCAGCACGATGTTGGGTCAGAAGCTCCTGGGGCAGGGCTTGCGATCCCACGACGTCAGTCCAGTTCTATCAGCAGGCACGGGCAGTCTTATCCTGGGCTGTGTGGTGATCCTTTCGCAGGTTTGGGGACCGGTGCATGCTTTGCTTCTGACCGTTCTGATACCTGCCCTGGCCGGGAGCGTGACGTTGACCCGGTTTGGCACGCAGCCCTATCCCGCGAGACCTGGCGCACAGTGATTGCGACTGGCTGCGATCGCTGTCGATCTTGGGGTAGGAGCGAGGTAGGGAGAATGGTGGCGCAGGACGAACGATTTGAGCGTCAATTGGTGATACCCGAGATTGGGGCCGCTGGTCAGGCCAAGCTGGCATCTTCACGAGTGCTTGTCGTGGGAGCGGGCGGTTTGGGCTCTCCCATTCTGCTGTACCTGGCTGCTGCTGGGGTGGGAACGATTGGGATCGCCGATGATGACCGCGTGTCTCTATCCAACCTGAATCGTCAGATTCTCTACACGACAGCGGATGTGGGCTTGAGCAAAGCTGTGCTTGCTGTCCGCCGGCTGCGCGCGCTGAATCCTGAGGTCCAGGCTATTCCGCACGAGGTGCGGGTATTGCGCGGTAACGGCCTGGACCTAGTACGCAAGTATGACCTGGTCATTGAAGCCAGCGATAATCTGGAGACCAAGAGTCTGGTCAATGAGCTCTGTGTGCAGGCTGGAAGGCCACTGGTATGGGGAGCTGTAATCCGTTTTGAGGGTCAGATGGGGGTTTATGTGCCAGGGCATGCCTGTCGTGCGTGTGTCTTCCCTACGTTGCCTGCTCCCGGAACCTACCCTACCCCTGCGGAACTTGGCATCGTTGGTGCCGTCGCCGGCGTGATCGGCGCTCTGCAGGCCGTTGAGGCCATCAAGTTGATCCTCGATGTGGGAGACCCGTTGACAGATCGCCTGCTGCTGTGGGATGGGCTTCACAACAGCTTCGATGTGGTCCGTTTCCAGCGCAATCCAACCTGTCCGGTATGTGGCGCGTCATCTGGTTGAGACGTTGACTCGGTGCCTCCCTTGGAGGTGGGTACGATGTGCCCTTCTCACGTGCGGGTAGCGTGCGACATCAGTAAGCCCGGCCGAATATGGCCACCTCGGTCGCTGGTCTGCCCGAAAAGATACAGCGTCCGTGCCCACCGGGCTGATCGAGTGGAATGCAGCGGATGGTTGCTTTGGCTTCCTCTTTGATGCGGGCTTCATCCTCGGACGTCCCTGCCCACCAGGCCCTGGCAAATCCCGTCTCGACGGCGTCTTTGAGCTCCTCATAAGTCTCAACATCCTGGATGTGAGCGTCGCGGAAGGCCAATGCCTTCTCGTAGATGGCCCTCTGAACTTGCTCAAGCAGATCCGGGATACTGGTCTCAAGCGCCTCCATGGACATCTGTACCTTGCCGCTGCGGCCGGGCATGTCACGTCGGGCCACCATAACGGCTCCCTGGGCGACATCCCGCGGGCCAAGTTCGATGCGCAGAGGTACCCCGCGCATCTCCCAGTCGTTGAACTTCCATCCGGGCGAGAGGCCCTCTCGACGGTCCAGGTGGACGCGAATGGACGGCTTGAGCTGTTGCTCAACCTTGGCTGCGGCTTCCATCACGGCGCCGCGCTCAGTCTCCTTACGCCAGATAGGGACGATGACGACTTGAATCGGCGCCAGGTGAGGGGGGAGGACCAGCCCCTGGTCGTCGCCGTGCGTCATGACCACAGCTCCTACCATTCGGGTGCTGACGCCCCACGAGGTCGTCCAGGCATACTGCAACTCGTTGTTCTCATCCAGGAATTGAATCTCGAAGGCTTTGGCGAAGTTCTGTCCCAGGAAGTGACTGGTTCCTGCCTGGAGTGCTTTGCCATCCTTCATCATGGCCTCGATTGTGTAGCTGGCGACCGCTCCGGCGAACTTCTCACTCTCGCTCTTGCGACCGGGGATGACAGGGATAGCGGCTTCGTTAACGGCGAAGTCGGTGTAAACATCGAGCATGCGCAACGTCTCGTCGATAGCTTCCTGCTCCGTGGCGTGGGCCGTGTGGCCCTCCTGCCACAGGAACTCGGTAGTGCGGAGGAAAAGGCGCGTTCGCATTTCCCACCGGACCACGTTTGCCCATTGGTTGATGAGCACCGGCAGGTCACGGTAAGACTGAATCCACTTCGCATACATGTGGCCGATGATGGTCTCAGACGTCGGTCTTACGGCCAGCGGCTCCTCGAGTTTCTGCCCACCGCCGTGTGTGACGATGGCGAGCTCTGGAGAGAAACCTTCCACATGGTCTTTCTCCTTTTCCAGGAAGCTCATCGGGATGAAGAGAGGAAAATAGGCATTGACGTGGCCCGTGGCTTTGAACCGTCGATCGAGCTCGTCGCGGATACGCTCCCACAGTGTGTATCCGTACGGCTTGATGACCATGCAGCCACGGACTGGAGAATAATCGGCCAGGTCTGCTTTCTGGACGATCTCTGTGTACCATTTGGAGAAGTCCTCACTCTGCGGTGTCAGGAACTTTGCCATGATTCAACTCCCTCTCTGTATTGGTTAGAAGACCGGGGGTGTCCTCTCGTTTCTCTAAGGCTTCCACAGCTCGGCGCTTGGCGCGCAACGGTGCCTTATCAGGTCTCCCCCTGGGCTTGCGGAGGAGCTTC
>CAYLRT010000111.1:0-9236 GCA_964385885.1 uncultured Anaerolineales bacterium
GACTGTGATGTGCTGCAAGCTGACGGCGGTACCCGTACAGCCTCTATCAACGGCGGCTATGTGGCGGTGGCGCTGGCCCTGCATCGCCTGGCGTCGCAGGGCCTGGTCCCCTCAGAGGCGCTGTGCCCGCCCATCGCCGCCATCAGCGTGGGGGTGGTGGAGGGCGAGCCACGGGTGGACCTGGCCTACGTGGAGGATGCCCACGCGGACATGGACTTGAACGTGGTGATGGATGCGAAAGGCAACTTCATCGAGGTGCAGGGGACGGCGGAGGGGACGCCCGTCTCGCCGTCCCAGCTCTCCGAGCTCCTTGAACTGGCGAGGGCGGCGATCCCGACGGTCATCGCGGCCCAACGAAAGGCCCTGAGGTGCGCTGGTATCGAGATCTGACGGCCAGACAGCGTACCATCCTGCTGGCGCTGGCCTGGGGGGTGGTGCTGGTGGTGGGGGCGCTGGTCTGGAGCGTGACCTCGACGCTTCGTGCCTCGCAGCGGGCGCTCTCCGTCACGGTGGACCCAAGCGCGGCCTTCGTCACCCCGGTCCCCACACCGCGCCCGACAGAGACCCCGCAGCCGACGCCGACGGCCACGCCCACCTTCGATGTGACCCGCGCCGGGACGGTGGCCCTGCGTGTGAGCGAGGCGCGCCAGACCCTGGGGGGCTGGGGGGTGCCGGTGACGTTGGTCGGCAGCACCGGCATGGCGCGGGCGCTGTACCGACACTTCCGCGCCTGGCCCCTGGTGCTGCCGCTGCGCGCACAGGAGGTGCTCCAGATGGTGCGCCAGTGGCCGTGGGAGAAGCTGCGGCTGGACGCAGTCGGGCAATCCCGTCAGGTGGCTGCCTTCTACGCCCCGGAGTCGGGCGATCTCTACCTCCGCCGCGACTGGGCGGGGGAGCAGGATCTCCTGCTGGCCCAGGTTGCCTATGGCTACGCGCGAGCGCTGCCGGACCAGGTGGGCGATATCATCGGGCTGATGAAGGAGACCTCGTCACTGGATCAACAGTTGGCGCTGGCAGCGTTGGCGGAGGGCGATGCCTGGGTGACGCTGCAGCTTGTGCAGGGGGCCTCGGTCGATGTGGGCGAGGCCACACCCCTGGAGATGTGGGCGCGGGCGGCTGTGTGCCCCTGGTGGCAGATGCAGGACGACGCCCTGGAGGCGCTTTCCTGTCTGCCGTTTGACCTGGGGCGGACCTTTGCGGTGGCGCGTTTCCACGGGGGAGGACTCAGTGCGATGGACAAGACGCTGCAGCGTCCCCCGCGTTCCACGGAGCAGTTATTGCACCCCGAACGTTATGCCGCCCGTGACGAGCCCCTGGTGCTCATCCCCCTGGAGCCAGAGTTGGACGCGGGCTGGGTCCTGACCCAGAGTGAGACGGTGGGCGAAGCGTTGATTGGGCTGATCCTGGCCCGCTGGGAGCGTCAGGAGGTGTCCGTCTGGACCGGGATCCCGGGCTGGGGTGGCGATCTGATGCAGATCTGGGAGGACGAGACGGGGCAGAGGGTGGCGGCCTGGCACTTCGCCTGGGACACCAGCCAGGCAGCGGTGGCGTTCTACCGCCGCCTGTTGGATGTCCTGCCACGGGCGCTGGTCCCCGGCCTCATGGCGGATACGACCACGCCCTTCGGCCTGCCCAGGGGCCATTGGTGGGCGGGCCGGCAGGGGGCGGTCTTCGCCTATCGGCGAGGGGCCCAGGTCTGGCTGATCTGGGGAGCGGATGGGGAGGCGGTGCGTGAGATCGCCTCGGTGATCCCCTGAGCGGAGCGCGGCACAGGGGGATTTGGCATCCTCGCGGATTTGCATAGCCTTATGGAGTGTAGGACGCTGGGTATCACAAGTGTAAGGTAGGGACAATGACTGTGGATCATACGTTTGAACTTCTGGAGGAGCGGGAGATCCCTGAGCTCAACACGCGAGCCAGGCTCTACCGTCATGTGAAGACGGGAGCGGAGGTCCTCTCGCTGGAGAATGCCGATGAGAACAAGGTCTTTGGTGTCACGTTCCGCACGCCACCGACCGACTCGACGGGGGTGCCCCACATCATGGAACATTCGGTGCTCTGTGGGTCGCGTAAGTACCCGGTCAAGGAGCCGTTTGTGGAGCTGATGAAGGGCTCGCTTAACACCTTTCTGAACGCCATGACGTTTAGCGACAAGACGTGCTACCCGGTGGCCAGCCAGAACGTGAAGGACTTCTACAACCTGGTCGATGTGTACCTGGATGCGGTGTTCTTCCCCCGGCTGACGCGTGAGATCTTCGAGCAGGAGGGATGGCACTACGAGTTGGAGGCGCTGGACCAGCCCCTGACCTACAAGGGGGTTGTATTCAACGAGATGAAGGGCGCCTATGCCTCGCCCGATAGCCTGATCGCGCGCTACAGCGAACAGTCGCTCTTCCCCGACACCGTGTATCGTCATGATTCGGGGGGCGACCCGGAGGTGATCCCCGAGTTGACCTACGAGGCGTTCAGGGCCTTCCATGCACGCTATTACCATCCGTCCAACGCGCGCCTCTTCTTCTATGGGGATGATGATCCCGAGGCCCGCCTGCGGGCGGTGAGCGAGTACCTGGATGCTTTCGAGTTCCTGGAGGTGGACAGCACGATTCCTCTGCAGCCGCGCCTCAGCCAGCCACGCCGACTGGTCTTTCCTTATCCGGTGGGGGAGGAAAACACGCCGCGCTCAATGGTGACGGTGAACTGGCTGCTGACGGAGAACGCTGACCCCACGGAGGTCCTGGCGCTCAACGTGCTGGCCTACAGCCTGATCGAGACCCCAGCCTCGCCACTGCGCAAGGCCCTGATCGACTCGGGGCTGGGTGAGGACGTCATCGGCGGGCTGGATGACTCGCTGCGTCAGGTATACTTCACGGCCGGCCTCAAAGGGGTGGACCCTGAGCGGGTAGATCAGGTTGAGGCCCTGATCCTCGACACGCTGCAGCGGTTGTCGGAGGAGGGCATCGAGCGGGCGACCCTGGAGGCGGCCCTCAACACGATCGAGTTCCGGCTGCGCGAGCAGAACACGGGACGCTACCCCAGGGGCCTCTTTGTGATGCTTCAGGCCCTCACCAACTGGCTGCACGACCGTGACCCTCTGGCGCCGGTGGCCTTTGAGCGGCCGTTGCAGGCGGTCAAGGAGGCGTATGCGGCCGACGCGGATTACTTCACCCGGCTGCTGCAGGTCCATCTGCACGAGAACACACACCGCGCCACGGTGATCCTGGAGCCCGATCCGGAGTTGCAGGCGCAGCGTGAGGCGGCGGAGCGGGAGAAGCTGGCCGCTGTCAAGGCCGCCATGTCGCGGGAGGAGTTGGAGACGCTGATCGAGCATACGCGCTACCTGAAGAAGCTCCAGGAGACGCCGGACCCGCCGGAGGCGCTGGCGACCATCCCCACACTCACGCTAGACGACCTGGACCGCGAGCCGCGCCATGTCCCCACGGCCGAGCTGGCGCACCACGGGACGCGGGTGCTCTACCACGACCTCTTCACCAACGGCATCCTCTACCTGGATCTGGGCTTTGACCTGCACCGGGTCCCCCAGGATCTGCTGCCCTACACGGGCCTCTTCCTGGATGCCCTGTTGCAGCTTGGCACCGAGACGGAGGACTTCGTCCAGTTGACACAGCGCATCGGGCGGAAGACAGGGGGCATCTCCACCGCTACTTTCATCTCCACGGTACAGGGCTCGGGTGCCACGGCCGCCTGGGGATTCCTGCGCGGCAAGGCGTTGATGCACCAGGTGGATGATCTGCTGGCGATCCTGCGCGATGTCCTGACGACGGTGCAGTTAGATAATCCGGCGCGCTTCAAGCAGATCGTGTTGGAGCGCAAGGCGCGTGAGGAGGCGTCTGTGATCCCCATGGGCCACCGGGTGGTGGCCTCGCGGCTGCGGGCCAAGTTCAACGAGGCTTACTGGGTCTCCGAGCAGATGGAGGGTCTGGATTATCTCTTCCACCTGCGTCGCCTGGCCCAGGAGATCGAGTCGGATTGGCCCCAGGTGTTGGCGCGCCTGGAGGCACTGCGCGATCTCCTGTTGCACCGTGGGGCGCTGATCTGCAATGTGACCCTGGATGCCGACAACTGGCAGCAGGTGGAGCCCCGCCTGGCCGATTTCCTGGCCACCCTGCCACAGCGGGGGGGCGCAGAGGTGCGCTGGACGCCGCAGTACGATCTGGAACCGGAGGCCCTGGTGATCCCTGCCAACGTCAACTACGTGGGCAAGGGCGCCAACCTCTTCGAGTTGGGCTACGGCCGCCACGGCTCGGCGGAGGTGATCACTCACTATCTGCGCAGCACCTGGCTCTGGGAGCGGGTGCGGGTGCAGGGGGGCGCGTATGGCGGTTTCTGCCTGTTCGATGCGCACTCTGGCGCCTTTGCCTTCCTCTCCTATCGGGATCCCAACCTGACCCGCACGCTGCAGATCTACGACCAGACGGCGGAGTACCTGGAGACGCTGGACCTCTCGCAGGATGAACTGGTGAAGGGTATCATCGGGGCCATCGGCACCCTGGACGCCTATCAACTGCCCGATGCCAAGGGCTTCAGCGCGATGGCGCGCTATCTCATCCATTACACCGACGAGGCGCGGCGTCACTACCGCCATCAGGTGCTGGGCACCACCCAGGAGGATTTCAAGCGCTTCGCGGCGGTGTTGCGGGCGGTGGCGGACCATGGCTATGTGGTGGTGATGGGGCCTGGCGCGGCGGTGGATGCCGCGGAGGCTGAGGGGGCGCCGACCTTCCGGCGCACACCGGTCCTGTGACCGGGTCATGAGAGCACGATTTTAGGACAAGGAGGCAATACGATGAGCGAAGCTTGGCCAACCCGAGAGGAGGCATGGGAGCTCTTAACCGAGTACACCAAGAACCCCAGCCTGATCAAGCACGCCCTGGCGGTGGAGGCGGCCATGCGCGCCTACGCCCGCCGCTTTGGCGAGGACGAGGAGAAGTGGGGCGTCGTGGGCCTGATCCACGACTTCGAGTATGAACGCTATCCCGATCTGGGACCGGAGGGACACCCATTCAAGGGAGCGGAGATCCTGCGGGAGAAGGGCTGGCCCGAGGAGTTGATCCGCGGGGTGCAGGCGCACGCCCCGAAGTTGACTGGCGTCACGCCCGAGACGCTGATGGAGAAAGCGATCTACGCGGTGGATGAGCTGACCGGTCTGATCGTGGCGGTGGCTCTGGTGCGTCCCAGCAAGGCGCTGGCCGATGTGAAGGTCAGGTCGGTCAAGAAGAAGTGGAAGGACAAGAGCTTCGCGGCTGGCGTCAACCGTCAGGACGTCGAGGAGGGGGCCGAGATGCTGGGCGTGCCCCTGGCGGAGCACATTGGCATCGTGCTGGAGGCCATGAAGGGCATCGCCGACGAGCTGGGACTTGGCGGCGTGACGTCCTGAGTAACCCGCGCCCCGGTCCCCTGGGCCGTGGCGGATGGAGACAAGAGAGGATGATACGAGGACATCCCAGAGAATGGCACAGATGGCAGGCATCCCTCTGGCTTGTCCTGGGTATCCTGCTGATCCTGACAGTCACAGGGGCACGGGCGACAGCGGCCCGTGCCCCTGTGGTCTCCAGGCCTGCGGCCTCTGGGGGTGCGCAGGTCTACACCACCACGGTTTCCATTCTTACCTACTCCTTCGCCGACTATCTGACGGAGCGCACCAACGAGACGTTCAACATCACCTATCCCGTGCTCGACTGGACGGCCTATGAGGCCTCTTCGCCGATCACCACCACGCATGACTACGAGCTGGTGGTGCTGGAGAACGACTATCTCAAGGTGACGCTCCTGCCCGAGCTGGGGGGGCGCGTCTATCAGATCATCGACAAGGCCACAGGCCATAACCAGCTCTACCAGAACCCGGTGATCAAGCCCACCCATTGGGGGCCGCCGGAGCAGGGATGGTGGCTGTCGGTGGGTGGGATCGAGTGGTGCCTGCCGGTGGAGGAGCACGGCTACGAGTGGGGGATCCCCTGGGCCTACACGGTGCAACAGGCCAGCGACGGGGTCACGGTGACCGTGCGCGACAGTGACCGCTCCGACCGCCTGCGGGCCTCGGTGGCGGTCTATCTGCCGGCTGACCGGGACTACGTGGTGTTGACGCCGCGGATCGAGAACCCCACGTCGCACCCGATCGACTTCAAATTCTGGCTCAATGCGGCGATAGCTCCCGGCGCGGCCAACGCGCCCACCGCCGGGCTCAAGTTCCTCTTCAACGCGCCGGAGATGACCGTCCACTCCACGGGTGACACGCGCCTGCCGGGTGCCTATCCCACCATGCCTGCCGGGCCCGACTATCGCTTCACCTGGCCCGAGTACCAGGGTGTAGACTACGCCCACCTGCGCAACTGGACTCAGTGGCTGGGGTTCTTCGAGTACCCACAGGCCCCCCGGGGCACCATCGGCGTCTATGACGAGACGCAGGACGAGGGCCTGGTGCGGGTCTTCCCACCCGAACAGGTGCCGGGGACCAAGGGATTTGCCACGGGCTGGTCCGAGCCCCTCGACTGGCACATCTGGACCGACCAGGAGTCGGGTGGTGTGGAGCTACACGGTGGCGTCGCGCCCACCTTCTGGGACACGGCCCGCCTGGAGGCGGGGGCAACGCTGAGCTGGCGCGAGGTCTGGTACCCCGTGCACGGGCTGGGTGATGTCACCGAGGCGTCGGAGGACGCCGCGCTGAGCCTCTCCAAATCCGCCAATATACTCACATGGGCACTGCAGTCCACCCGGGCCTGGGAGGCGGACACGACAGAGTTCTGGGTGTGGGAACGGGCAACCTGCCAGCCGTTGGGCCATTGGGTGCTGGCAGCGGTGAACCCCGATGGCGTCACCTCTGAGAGCCTGGACGTGGGATCGCGCACCATGGATGAGCTGGCGGTGGCCTGGGTCGACGATGCCCACCGGGTGCTGGCGGCTTACGGGCCGACCGATTGCGTGGCCTTTGCGCCGCCTGCCCCTCACCTGGGTTACGGGATCAACGTGCGCTTTCCCGAGCGCATCCCCGACCTGGTGACACCGCTGGGGTTCGAATGGGTCAAGCTGTGGGAGGAGTACGGCTCCCTGCCCGATGACCCCCTGCCCCAGAAGGTGCTCTATAACATCACCTGCGGCCCATATGTGGAGCCCTATATCTACTACGGCGACCTCAGCGCCTGGCGGGACCATGTGCGCGCGGTGGCCACGCTGGGTCGCGATCGCGTGCACGCCTACGAGATCTGCAACGAGCCCAACGTGCGCAATGCTAACTGGGCAGGCCAGGCGCCGGACCCCCAGGCCTTCACCGCGCTGCTGTGTGCCGCCTACCAGGAGATCAAGGCCGTGCACCCGGAGGCCCTGGTGGTGAGCGGCGGCCTGGCCCCCGTGGGCCGTATCCCACCCCCCTGGCCCTGCGGTGAGGGGAACAACTGCAATGCCATGGACGAGCGTCTGTATCTGCAGCGTATGGTGGACTACGGCGCGGGGGCATGTATGGATGCCTTCGGCTACCACCCCTATGGCTTTGCCTATCCGCCGGAGCGCGACCCCGACCTGGTGAGCAACGGCTTCACCTTCCGCGGGATCGAGGTCATGCACGACATCCTGGCGGCGCGCGGCCTGGGTGAGATGCCCCTCTGGGCCACAGAGTTCAACTGGCTCCGCCGCCCGGCGGACGACGGCAATGAGAACTGCGACAACGACCCCACCTATCAGACTTACTTCAAGTGGCAGGAGGTCTCTGCTGCGACGCAGGCCGACTACCTGGTGCGCGCTTTCCAGTATGCCGACACCCATTGGCCCTGGCTGGAGGGCCTCTTCGTGTGGAACCTGGACTGGCACGACTATATGACCTGGGAGCCGTGCTTTCACAGCCGCTATTACGCGCTGCGGCGTATGGATGGCACCTACCTGGGGGCTGACACGCCCGCCTATCTGGCCCTGGCGGCGATGGAGAAGCGCCCTGGCCCGGTGGCCGGGCCGCGTCTGTCGGTGGTGCCCGCCTATCGCCCCCTGATCGCCGAGGTAGGCGATCCCAGGGTGTTGACCGCCACATTCACCATCGAGAACGCCGGGGGAGGTACCCTCACCTGGACGGCGGCCATCTCGCCGGCGAGCACTCTGGCGGCGGCGCTCTCGCCCACGACGGGGCAGCAGGGTGAGCAGATGGCGGTGCGCGTGGATACCACGGGTCTTGCCGTGGGCTGGTACACCGCCACGCTGAGGGTCGAGGCGACGGCGGAGGAGACCGTGCGTGACACGCCGCAGCTTGTGACGGTGGGCCTGCACGTGGTGCCCGAGTTCCAGCGTTTCTATCTGCCGCTCATCCTGCGGGCCTACACACCGCCGGTGAGCACGCTGCCGCCCCACGGGCCCTCCAAGCTGGGCCTCCACACCATTGGCGAGGGGGACAGCGTGGCCTTCGTCCAGCAGGTCCATGACGCCGGGGCCCACGTGGCGCTGGTCAAGGGGCTGACCTTCGGCCACCTGTGCGACATCAAGCGTATCTCTCCCGAGACCGTCACGATTGGGCGCTGGAACAATGCAGAATGGGAGGCCGTGACGCCGGACGGCGACGCGGCCGAGGCTGCCGCCCGCTACATGGCCCGTCACATGCAGGAGTGGGCGCCCTACCGCGACTGTGTGGACTACTGGGAGGTGCTCAACGAGGTGGATCCGCCCACCACCGAGGGACACGTGTGGCTGGCCCAGTTCTTTAAGGCCGCCATGAGCATCGCCGAGGGCAATGGCTATCGGCTGGCGATCTTCTCCTACAGCATGGGCGTGCCCGAGTTCTGGGAGTGGCAGGCCATCGCCGAGACGGGCGTCTTTGCCCAGGCCCGTGACGGCGGTCACATCCTCTCCCTCCATGAGTATGGCGGGCCGTTGATGAGCGACCGATGGGGTGAGCCCCTGCCACAGGTTCCAGGACAGGACCCCAACGATCCCTCATTGCCGCGCTACCCCGACCGGGGGGTGCTGGCGGGGCGCTATCGTCACCTCTATCGTGATATCCTGATCCCCCGCGGTGAGGTGATCCCCCTGGCGATCACCGAGGCCAACGTGGCCATTGAGAACCCGCAGGCACGGGCCCCCTATTTCGTGGATCAGATGGCCTGGTACGACGATCGTCTGCGCGAGGATGACTACGTGATCGGGATGGCCATCTTCACCCTGGGTGGCCTCGGCGGCTGGGCGCACTTCGACTATGCGGAGTTCCTGCCTGAGCTGGCCGACCGCATCGTGGCGCTGAAGGATCA
>CAYLRT010000112.1:0-9073 GCA_964385885.1 uncultured Anaerolineales bacterium
GCACGCGACGCATGCAGGTTCGAGCCTACAATGAGGTTAGTGACCCTATCAAACAGGGGGTCACCAGGCTTGGGTGTTTCGGGCCAAAGCCCCTGAGCCCCTGCACGGAGATGCGCCACGATGGAGTCGGGGACCTGTTGCATCAGATGATAACGTTTCAGAACTTCCAACGCCTGAACAAAGGTCGTGGGATCGGGGGCTGTTGGCCCCGAGGCGATCACATCCAGACGATCCCCCACCACGTCCGACAGAATGAAAGAGAGGACTCGCGCTGGATGCGCCAACTTCGCCATTTGCCCCCCCTTGAGCTGCGAAAGATGCTTACGCACCGTGTTCAGCTCGATAATCGTCGCCCCCGCGCGCAGAAGTAGCTCGGTAGTTCGCTGCAACTCCGACAGGGTGACGCCGGACACAGGCGCCGGAAGCAGGGCCGAGGCTCCGCCCGAAAGAAGGATGAACGCCGTGTCCTCCGGACCAAGGGATCGCAGCAGGGCCATGGCCTCATGGGCTGCCATCACGCCCGCGGCATCAGGAACCGGGTGCCCGGCCTCGATCACCCGCACGAAACCAGGGAACGTCACGCCATAGCTCTCCAGGTGACCGTACTTGGTGACCACCAGACCCTCAGAAAGCAGCCCCCCAAGCTGATCTACCATCGCGGCTGCCATTGCGGGAGCGGCCTTACCCACCGCCAACATCACACGGCGGCCCGTCGACTGGGGCAACACAAGCGTTCGCCCAGCGCCCTGACAAATGACAAGCCCCTGCTCCGTTAGCGTCAGATGACGCGTCACTGCTTTGTAGGGGTCGACCGCCACCAGCGCAGCGGCCCGGATACGCGCCAGATCTTGCCGTAACCTCTGCCTGGTCATAGGCCTCCTCCTCAATCGAGGAACCGTTCACCCTTGAGGTAAGACACGTAAAGAAGTCCCAGCGATGCCCAATTGTGCAGGGCCCACCATTGTCGTAGCCTCGGTGCGCGAGAGTATTCGCCGCGCCCCATGGATATCTTACTGATGAAACCCGCTACCTACCACCTGTGGACCGCGGCTTCATCGGCGCAGACTGATTAGAGCATGGCTGGCGGCCGCCTCCGGGGACGCGACGTCCTGCTCCAGCAGTGCGACAAGGCCAGCCTGAAGCGCCTGTCGGACGTTCACGTCGACTGCGGGAGAGAAAGCCAGCACACTGTGGGAAAACAGGTCCTGAAGGAACGCCTGCCCTGCGTCGTCCACGCCCCACGGCACCAGAGCTGGTCGTCGCAGCGGCACCATCCCAAGGGCTTGTGCCATATCCGCCATATGCTGAGCCGCGATGAGCCAGTGCGCAAGCTCAAAGGCCGCCTGTTGGCGCTGGGGGTCCGACGTAACCATGGCGATCCCCCAGACATGCAGCAAGGCAACGGGCTCACCTGAAGGCGTAGGCACCCATGTCGGGAGGCTATCCGCAGGGGGCGTTGGCCAGAAACTTCCTGCTGGGACGGGAGAAAGGGAACCCTCCCCTTGCTGATAGAGATCCCAGCATGCCCAGGCATCAGAGAGACTCAAAGCCTGTTGGGGATCCAACTGCTCCGCGGAGACAAGGTCAGCGAAGAAACCATAAAGCGCCACCAGGCTGGCGCGATCGAGCGAGGCGCCCATCCCCCCCTCCGGAATCTTTCCCCCTGCGCCAAGGTACATCGCGACCAGGGTATCAGAGGCCAGCTCCTCCGCGCCGCCCACGGGAAAGAGAAGTTGATATCCCCCCGAGATTACTGCTGTCCAGGAGATCGGTGCAGCCGTGGTCACCCCCTTGCGATACACCATATGTTCGAGGGACCCCAGATAGGGAAAGCCCCATGTCTCCCCTTCAGCACGCAGCGCCTGGAGTGCCACCGGGAAATACTCAAGATCCTCCGTCACAGAGGAGGGGAGGGGCTGGATCAACCCCTCATCGGCTGCATCCAACAGGTCATGCTGAGACAAGATCACGAGATCCGGAAGGATAGATGGGGCAACAGGGGCAGCAGCCCTAAGCAGCTCATAGGCACCACCGGCCCCCTGAGCCTTCTTGAGCGACAGATCGACCTGTATATTCCAATGATGTGCAGCACTGAACGCTTCGACCTGACGCGCCAAGAGGTCCCCCTCTGCAGGAGTCAACTCATCGAGGGTCCAGATGCGCAGGGTCAGGCGACCGCCTGACGGAGAGGGCGTGGGCGTCGGGACCCGCGTGGGAGTTGAGGGAGGCCGAGCCTCAACCTCGGTAGGCTGGGGTTTCGGAGTCGATATAAGCTGCTCACGCCACGCCGCACAACCCACCAGCAGCGCCAACAGCAGCAAAAGGGCTCCGGCTCTCATCCATTGAGAGGTCTTAGATAACCCGATTGTCTCTTTTCTCATCATAGCTCTTACCCTTGCGTAGATCGCTCTCCGTGAGAGGTTCGCTCACGGACCGTTGCCCGTGTATGCTTGAACCGCGTCGTAAATGGGGCGCTTGTGGAAGTCCGGAGTCACGAAAGCATAATAATCCTGATAGTTGTGCTGGAGCGACGGTGTCCGAAACACCCACATCGCGACGACCGGACACCAAGGCCAACGCGTCGCGGCCCATTCATACGCCCCCAGGGTGTAACTGACCCGCACACCTGGGGGTACCCCCCATTGCCAGCGCGGGTGATCGTTCCACCCCGCCTCGGTGACGAAGATCTGTTTCATCCCATCTCCATAGCTTACCATCAGCTTCCTCAGAAGTTCAACCCGCCGAAAGTTGAGCAGATCTTCAGAAGGCGGCACGTCTGGCGCAAAGGACAACCCATAGGCGTGGGCCGCCAGTGCGTCAAAGTAAGCGCCTCCCCCTGCTTGATACATGGCCTCAAGATAGAGAAGGTCATTGAGGCCCGCTGGCGATCCTGGCGGCTCGAGGGTGGGTGCCAGCGCCCCCGCGAGGACGACCACGTCTGGAGACGCCTCGTGGGCGGCTTGATAAGCCTCGCGCAAGAGAGCCACATAGGCATCAGGATCGACCGGGCGATATCCCCACTCAAAACTGAGATTAGGTTCGTTCCAAAGGATGATGTACCGGATATCCGACGCGTAATGGCTCACAAAAGCACCCACGAAGCGGGCAAAATCTCGATAGTGCGCCTCATCCAGATAGGTATCCGTCGTCTCACCTGCCTCCGAGTCCGGCCGAGCCCAGGCTGGGACCAGTCCTAGCCTAGCGATGATGGTCAGCCCCTGGTTACGGGCGTGTGCGACCACCAAATCCGCATGGCTCCAATCATAACGCCCTGGGCTGGGCTCAATATACGCCCAGGGGAAGTATTCCACAATCCATGACGCTCCCATCTCCCGCACCATCGAGAGGGTGCGCTGGATCTTCCAGGCCTCGACTTCATCGGTCAGGCGGGTATGTACGCCTACCTTGGGGTTCGTGCTCCTCACGACCTGAGGCGGCGGCATCACCACCAGAACTCCCGGAGGACGCACCACACCCAGGACTATGACCAGAACCAGGATGATCGGAAACCACCGGGCAAAAGCCCTCAGCCTACCCCATCTTGACAGGTTATTCACACCCCTCCAATGCTACAGTCATACCTGACGAACAGAGTAAGGCCAACGTCCCGCTTGCCCCTTCCGGGACAGGACATGGGGATTCCCCAAAAACGCATAGCGCCCAAACACCAACCTATACCCTTTTCCCACGTAACATTATCACGGCTTGTCCCGACCTCATTAAGGACTATAATGCCGCGCCATGGAACATTGGGGGGATGCAGCAGGAGCCAAAGAGATCATTGCATATCTAAGGGAAGCCCTGCGCGGCCCCCTGCCCGGCTCACAGGCCCAGGCCAGACTAGCTCCTACGACGCGGGCAGATGGTCTCGCGCCAGCGGAAAACGTGCGACGATCGGCTGTCCTGCTCCTCTTGCACCGCTCCCCCACTGGTCTTTCCCTCCCCTTCACCCTACGCCCTAAAACGCTACGCCACCATGGTGGACAGATCTCCTTCCCCGGTGGGGGTATGGAACCACAAGATCGATCCCTGGCTATGACCGCTCTCAGGGAAACAGGAGAGGAATTAGGGATTACGCCCCAGGGCATCGTCATCCTTGGGCAGCTCACCCCACTGTACATCGCGGGTAGCCACAACTATGTGCAGCCTTTTGTCGGATGGATCGAGGTATTGCCCCCACTCCATCCCTGCCCTACCGAGGTCCAAACCGTCATTGACATCCCCCTGCACATCCTGCTGGAGCCTTCTACATTGGGGGCTTGCACAAAGCCTCACAGCAGACAAGTCATCTCCGTTCCCTGTTTTCAGATAGGGGAGTACAGCATTTGGGGCGCAACCGCGATGATACTCAATGAGTTCTTGGAGCTTCTGCGGGAGGCTCCGTCACCGATGGCAGATCAGCGCCTTGAAACCCTCGCTCATTCGTCCACTACACTCCCTACCAAGTCGTAGGGCAGCGCCTCGGTAATCTCCACAGAGACAATCCCGCCTACAGGGCGCTCCTCAGGGATGATCACCAACCCATCAATCTCTGGTGCATCCCGATAAGAACGCCCCACAGTAATACCATCCCCCACTCCTTCCAGAAGGACATCAAGGCGCTTCCCCACCCATTGCTGATTTAGAGCGAGCGAGATCCCTTGCTGCAGGGTCATTAATTGGTCATAACGCGCCTCTTTCACCTCCGTCGACACGTCATCATCCATCCCAAACGCTCGCGTCCCCATCTCATGGGAATAGGTAAAGACCCCCACGCGGTCGAAGCGCACCTCCTCCACGAACTCCATCAAAGCCGCGAACTCCTCGTCCGTCTCTCCAGGGAATCCCACGATGAACGTGGTCCGCAGCACCGCCTCTGGCAACGCCTCGCGGATCCGATGGAGTGTCTCCCGCACACGCCCCATGTCTGCAGGACGTCCCATTCGACGCAAAACCGCGGGATGGGCATGCTGAAGGGGCAGATCGATGTAGGGCAAAACCTGGGGCACATCGCGGATGATCTCGATCAGCCTGGGGGTGACATAGCCAGGGAACATGTAGAGCAACCGAATCCACGGAATAGCAGGGGCTACCCGCGAGAGGTTTTCCAGAAGGGAGACCAACCCCTCTCGATCCCCCCGATCATATCCGTAATAGGTGATATCCTGCGCGATCAGGTTGATCTCCAGCACACCCAGATCCTGAAGGGCTCGGGCATCGCGCAAGACAGCCTCCAGATCACGGCTCACATAGGGCCCTTTGATAGAAGGGATTGCACAGAAGGCACAACCTCGGCTGCACCCATCGGCCACCTTGAGGAACGCACTACGCCCCGTCACCGCGTACCCTGGCGCGCCCGCCTGCTCCGGCAGCGCCATAGTGTGCGGCTCAATCCACTGCAGGGCTGATGGCTGTCTGCCCGAGACACGGCGCGCGATCGTGGTGATCTGGGGCCAGGAACGGGTCCCCAAGAGCGCGTCAACCCGTGGCACAGCCTCAAGGATCGCCGCAGGATCTCGTTGCGCCCAGCACCCCGCGGCGACCAGGCGCTGGGACGGGCGGAGATCGGCAGCAAGCTCTCGCAGCGTCTCCAGGGACTCCTGGCGGGCCGCAGCGATGAACCCACAGGTGTTCACAATGAGAAGGTCCGCCTCTGCCGCGTCATCTGCGGGCTGGTACCCCTCTCGCTGCAACAGGACCGCCATGGCCTGGGAATCCACGGTGTTCTTGGGGCACCCCAGGGAGGCAATGTAGAAGCGCTTTCCCCGTCTGGCACGCCCCCTCGCAGCAGACCGGCGGTTCATAGATCCTCCACAGTGACCTCACCGGAGGGCGTCCATGCACGCCGGACCACCTCTCCTTGCGTGCCCAACGCCCCCCAATCCGTTCCGTTGACGAACAGACGGAACGCCGCGCCATTGCCGGTCGAGACGACCACCCGATCTTTTCCCACCGCCTCGATCACCTGGAGAGGAACCGCGATCCCCTGAAAGACCACAACATCATCCGCGGAGACACTGATCCAGGCATGGCTCTCCGGGATCAACCGAATGCGCACCGTGCCATCAGCGGAGATGGGGAAGACGGGCTTCGCGGTAGCCGTTGCCGATGGAGCCGTCGCTGTGATCTCAACCGCCACGCTCACCACCGTGGTCGGTGACGCCTGGGTGTCGGCTTCCGCTCCCCAGCGAAGCCAGGCGAAGCTCACAATGACAAGCAAGGCGAAGAAGGCCAGCAAGATGAGGAATATCCGGAGTAAGCTCTCCGAGGCACGGGCGCGCACCTCAACCCGTTCCTCGTCCAACGATGGCGGGGGTGGGGCCCAGGTACGCAACTGCCCTGGGGAAGGCAGTTGCATCTCCACGGCCCGGGGCTGCACCGGGACACCCTGGACCTCTGCATCGTAACGCGCCAGCACCTCCTCCACTGGCAAGTCCAGGAAGCGGGCATAGTTACGCAGGAACCCTCGCGCCTGAATAGGACCAGGCAGCGCTTCGTAATCCCCCAACTCGAGCGCACGCAGATATTGCTTGCGAATCCGCAGGGCTTTGACCGCATCATCCAGCTCCAGCCGACGCGCCTCTCGGGAGCGCCGCAGCCAGAGCCCCAGGCTATCGGACATCAATCGCTCTCTGCCTCCACCACAACTTTCACAGTTGCACGCACACCACCACCCAGTTTCAACTCCACAGAGTGCTCACCAATCTCGCGGATTGGCCGCTCCAGGAGGACATTTCGCTTATCGAACTTCCCCGATCTCCCAGGGGTGATTCGCCCCAGCTTCTCCGCGATATCCGCCGCCGTGATAGAGCCATAGAGCCGCCCCTTCTCGCCTGCGCGGACCTTGAAGAGAATCTGCTTCTCCGCCAACTCCGCCGCGATCTTCTGTGCACGCTCGCGTTCACGGGCCTCACGTCTCTGCTGGCTCAAGACATATTCTTGGGCTGCCCGGATCTGCTTCTCCGTGGCCTGTACCGCAAGACCGCGCGGCAGGAGGTAATTCCGGGCATAGCCATCAGCCACAGAGACCACCTGGTGGGCTTTCCCAACGCCCTCCACGTCCTTCTTCAGATAGACTTTCATGCCATCCTCCAGATACAGAAAGGGGTGTTTCACGTGAAACACCCCCATCATAGCGCAGAAATCCGCCGAGGCCAACTCACAATAGACGACACATCACCTCACACAACGCCCCGCAGCACCACGCTCATCCCCCCAGGAGCCGCGTCTGAATCAGCAATAGGAAGCGGTAAAGTCGCTGCAGGAACGTCGGGCGCTCCACCAGACTCAGCCCAGCCTGATAGGTCGCTAAACCTTCCTGGCGTCGCCCCGACCTGAACATGGCGGAGCCCAAAGCCAACAACGTCTCCCCCTGACTTTGTCGATCCCCGACCTCCTGGAAGAGCACTGCAGCTTCACGCCATGCATGCTCGGCCTCGTCTAACCGCTTGAGGGCCGCATACGCGCTCGCCAGGTTGCCTAGGGCACGCGCCTCACGAGCACGATCCTCCAGCCTGACAAAGGTTCGCCGGGCCTCCTCAAGGACCTCACACGCCTCTTCCCACTTACCCTGACGCCGACGGATGACGCCGATATTATTCAGCATCTCCCCCGCTTCAGCCTCGCGCCCCTCAGATGCGAAATGCTCCAGCGCCTCACTGAAACGCAGAGCTGCCTCATCAAGCAGCCCCTCCCGAAACAGCCGAACACCTTCATCTTGCAGACTCACAGCCCGATCTGTCATTCGGCATCTCCTTCAGAGATTGCGGGGCGCAGTAGAAAAATCAATAAGTGATCTCAAGGATACCCTCCGCAATTTGGCGCAGCCGCTCAGTAGACACCTCTGAGAGCTTCATGGCCAGATCGAGGTAGCTACGGTTGATCGGCTGCAGCACGAAGGCTCGGACATCCTCAGGCAATTGCTGGAACCGGTCGAAATCCGCGCGCATCCGATGCCAAAGACCAATCTCACTGTCTCTGTCCATGAAGTACTCTAGAGGCACCCCCATACCACGACAGATCACCTCCAGGTCTGCGACCGGGATGGGGCGACGCCCATACTCATAGTCAGAGACACTCGACACAGAGCATCCTAACAGCTTTGCCACATCGGCCTGGGTCCAATCTTTGTCCTGGCGCAGTTTACGTAAGCGGGCCCCGACAATTCTGTGGCGCAATGGGAGGAAAAGTTCGGGGTTGGGCAGACGCGATTCACGCGACTCCTCATTGAGCGACTCGGTTGCCCGAAAAACATGCAAGGGCACTTCCAGATAGCGCGCCAGCAGCTCAAGCTCCGGCAGGGAAATTGCACGTGAGCCGTCCTCGTAACTGGCAAATCGGTTGACGGAGACTCCTAACACCGCAGCACACTCGCGCCGTGACGCCCTGGCCTGATCTCGGACGTTTCGGATCATGACCCCAAGAATCCGGTTACGCAGCTCTGTGACCTCTTGATCCGCCATACCACTCCTTCCCACGAGCCCCATCGGCTCCACTGAGGGCCGAGTCACACCGTCTCCAAGCCTTATTCCGACAAAGCAATTATAGCATAATGACCCAATGCCCACAACAAACACGCCAGATCAGCAAGAAGAGACGCAGCCAGGCTTTATCCCCACGGGGTGTGGAGAGATAGCCCCCTATCCACACCCCCTACAGAAAGGGCCCTTACAAGAAGAGGCCCCCAACTACTGGGCATACACATGTCCTGAGATGCTCCCGGAAAGGTTCTGTAGAAGCTCTCCCTGTGGAAAACTCGCCATTTCCCGTGGATAACCGTCCCGGATTGGGGATAAACCACCGAGATCGCACCCTCCCCTCTAAGGTCCCCTTCAATCGATGTTGTCCTGGGCCCTTCATGCGGCTCACCCCAAGACGAAATAATCCCCAGGGAGCACGCAAGCGTCAAACCTACGCCTCGGGGGGAAACGTCGCCCGGGCCCCATATCTGGGGCAAACGACAGATTTGTCCACAATCCACTGCCCTACTACGAGTACTATAAATAGATACTTTTTTACCAACATAACATAAACTCTAGGGCAAGTTCCGTCAGCACATTCTTGCATGTTGAAAATGTAGCTTGCCAAACTGGTG
>CAYLRT010000113.1:0-7692 GCA_964385885.1 uncultured Anaerolineales bacterium
CCCGCGTTTGCGGCCGCCCTGGCACTCGGTGTGCATGAGATTGAGCTGGATCTGTGGCTGACCCGAGATGGTGTCCCTGTTGTCTGTCACGACCCCAGTGTGGATCGCACCACCGATGGTCACGGGATTGTCACTGAGATGTGTTGGGCGGACATCCGGCGATTGGATGCCGGGATCAGGATGGGCGTCCCATGGCAAAACATTTCCATCCCGCGGTTTGAGGAGGTGCTTGCACTGGTGGACGGGCGGGCAATGCTCAATCTCCATATCAAGGATCCTGGACCCGACGGAGCCTTGGTCAAGAAGGTATGCGATCTGCTGCGTACGCATGGGGTGACTCGCCTCGCCTACATTGCAGGGGACGAAGCTGTCCTGCGAATAGCCAAAGAGTATGCCCCAGAGATTGAACGTGCTTGCCTGGCGAAGCAAGATAGTCCTGCCTCTCAGATTGTGGTGGCCCGACAGTTTGACTGTCATCGAGTTCAGTTCTCGCGGGCGGTCACGTCGGAGGACATACGTCGTGCCCATGAGGCTGGGATGCTGTGCAATCTCTTCTATTCGGATGAGCCAGCAGATGCCATGGCTTATCTGCGTCAGGGAATCGATGTGATTCTCACAAACTGTCCCCAGGTTCTCTTGGCGGCTGGCCTCAGCAGCCCTGTTGGGTTCTGAGTATTGGTTGGGGATAGCTTGGGTTATTGGGGAAGCCACCGGTGATCAGCCTGGAAAGTGGGAGGACGACGATGGGGTACGAGACACTCAAGCCATACTTCGGTGATCTCCACAATCACTGTGGTATCTCCTATGGACATGGGAGTCTGACGGATGCGCTGAACAATGCGGCACAGCGTCTGGACTTCTGCTCGGTCACGGGTCATGCGGCATGGCCCGACATGCCCCCAGAGACACCGAGGATCAAGCCGATCCTGGATTTCCATCACGTGGGTTTCGCCAAGCTGCGCGAGGGCTGGCCCCGTGTGTTGGAGACACTGCGACGTCGCACGAAGGAGGGGGCATTCGTTCTTTTCCCTGGGTATGAGATTCACTCCTCAGCATTCGGGGACTACACAATTCTCTACAAGCAGATCGCGGGAGACATCATCTATGCGGCGTCACCACCAGCATTAGAGGCTGCGCTGCGAGAGTTCAGGGGAACGGGCAATGACGGATTGGCGTTCCCGCACCACCTTGCATATCGTCGCGGCCATCGTGGGATCAACTGGGATGCCTTCTCCGAGACGCTGTCGCCGCTTGTCGAGATCATCTCGATGCACGGTTGTTCTGAGGGCAATGAGAACATTCGTCCGTTCCTTCACTCCATGGGGCCGTCGGATTGGCACAGCACGATGCAGTATGGGCTGGCGAGAGGGTATGTGTTCGGTGTGTTGGGAAATACGGATCATCACAGTGCACATCCAGGAAGCTATGGTCATGGTCTTACCGGGTTATGGGCCTCCAGTTTGACTCGTAACGAGATTTGGCGCGCGCTTCGGGATCGTCGCACTTACGCGCTGACGGGCGACAAGATCGTGCTTCAGTATAGCATCAACGGCGCGCCAATGGGATCGGTCATTCCAAGGGCCGGGCGACGTGCCATTGATATCGAGGTGGAGGGCCGGGCGCCGATTGATTATGTAGACGTAGTTAAAAACAACCGGCTGTTGCGACGTTTCTCAGAGACTGATTTGGAACCTCAACCAATGGCTTCGCCCTTTGAGACGTTGCTCTACCTGGAGTTGGGGTGGGGATCGAAGGGAAGATCCTACACTTGGGACGCTACATTTGGAATCTCGGAGGGGGAGATCCTTGACGTCGAGCCTCGGTTTCGCGGCCTGGAAGTTCTGTCTCCCTTGGATAAGGAGGATGGTCGTTTCAAGTTCTTCCAGTCACGTTGGGACCAGATCGATGAAAGGACAGTACATTTCGAGACCGTGACTTCCGGGAACCCCACAACTACAACGCCAGGCACGCAGGGTGTGTGTCTGCGGGTGGTGATGCCGCTGCAGGCTAATGTCGTCATGACGCTCAATGACTGGTCCATCCATGTACCATTGCGACGGCTCGTGGAAGGTGCATACGCGGACTATACTGGTAGCATTGATTCTCCAGCTTTTCGCTTGCATCGGGCACCTTCAACATGGGAATATCGTTGGAGTATCTCATTCGAGGACGAACACGCAGATGGAGAACCGGCATTTTACTATGTCAGGGTACGGCAGAAAAACGACCAGTGGGCGTGGAGTTCACCGATCTTCTGCCACTAACGACAGCGAAGCTGTCGGGCTTGAGAAATCTCGAGGCTGTGGGAAAGTGCCAGTGGCCGACTGCCGTGACGCTGCTGCAAGACTTTGGCCCAGGCGAGAATAGGGAATCTGAGTCTGATTAGGAGATAGATCAATGCACGTTGATGAGAAGGTGCTCGTGGCAGGTCAAGATAGCTTAATGACGGTACGGCATCTGACGATCCGCGGTACGAATTTTGAGATTGGCCGCGCTTTGGGTGAACTGGCGCAGGAGCGCCATGGTATCTCGCTGGCCAAGGCTCGGGCCGTACCCGTGTACGCTCGGGCGCGGCACAGCTACTTTCGCCGTCACTATCCCATCCATTGGGAGCGCGTGCGAGGTGTCGCCGAGGCCCTCGGCGTTGACCCGAACGATGTGCGGTATGATCTTACTACCCTCACCTATAACATGGATCTCCCGCCCGGTATACCTGGGTGTTCCGCCGTCTACTACCCTCCGCTGAGTACAGCCAGCCGCGGTGGGTATCTGAGTCGGAATTATGATTTTGATGTAGGGACGATGGCCGATGTGCTTCACGTCCCTTCCCCTTCCACGGAGTACCGAGACTCTCGTCCAGTTATGGCGGAACCGTACATCATGACATGGTATCCTGAAGACGGTGGATATGCCTCGTTGGCGATTCACGCCTTCGACATGTTATCTGGGACATTGGATGGCATCAATAGTGCCGGGTTGGTAGTGGCAATCCTGGCTGATGAAGAAGCTGTGGCTGCCCTTGGACCGAATCTCGAGCCGCATCTGGGACGGGTCCCGCAGGCGATCGGTCTACACGAACTCCAGGTGATGCGTTGGCTGTTGGACACTTGCGGCACTGCCGAGGAAGCCAAACAGGCATTGCTGGAGGTCAAACAGTACTATACCTTCTCCCCCTGCCACTACATTGTGGCTGATCGTGATGGGAATTCGTTCATCTACGAGAACTCAACCGGCCGTAATGTGCAGTATGTCTTTGATGGCAGCGAGCGCCCACTCATTGTAACGAACTTCCAGATATACCGCCATCGAACGCGTGATCAGTGGCCTGAAGAGCCTTTCACGTTGTCAACTAATGCTTTTTGGCGCTATCATGTCCTGGAGAGGTGCGTTGTCGACCACGATGGCCTGTTCACACCAAAGGCTATCAAGGAGATCCATCATCGTGTTAATGTGCTGAGCATGGTGGCCGAGCTTGGGGGGATTTCCTTGCAGGGAGATGAGGCGCTCAATGTGCAAGCCCGTACGCTTTGGCATAGCATCTATGATCAGGATGCGCGATCTGCCTCGTTCAGTTTCTATCTTGATGAACAGTGGGGGCGTGACAACAAGCGCACCGGACGTGATGAACGACGCACCGGGTATCTCACAATGCGGCTGGTGGTGTGAAGCGTCATGTGGGAAGTGAACCCTATATACAAGCCGCACGGCCTGCGGAGACGCCGTGCGGCTTGTAGCTGTTATTGCTTGATCTTACGGTGCCGGGAATTGCTTCCGGTACCGTCTACCAGTGTGCACCCCCGCTCTCTGAAGAGCTGGAATCCAGCGCCCTTACGTCCACGGCTTTAGGGCCTTTCTCCCCTTGCTGTACGCTGAACTCAACCCGCTGGCCTTCGCGCAGCGTGCGGAATCCCGACCCTTGAATATCCGAGTAATGGACAAAGACATCACCCCCGGATTCACGGGAGATGAAGCCGTAGCCTTTGGCTTCGTTGAACCACTTGACGGTACCAGTCTCTCGTTCGCTCACGTCTCTTACTCCTAGAACTAAACATCTCTAACTAGAACGATATTGTCCTCTACGCGGACTCTCTCGCTTCCCCCTCCGCAAACGGGATGCTACCGGACTTCGCCTGTCGGCCAGATATCGTTCCTTCTTATTTATCCTACCATGCAATACACAATGTGCAAGCCGCTCGCAATCCTCCCGAATGACGCGTAAGGGTTTCGGTTGCCCTCTCCGCTGACTCACACGTGGGATTCGTCCGGCGAGATCGTCGTCGTGTCCATCGGATAAAGGTGCACGGCACTTGCGGGAGGCGTCAAAGGCCCTACTATATGTAAACTCACTGGTCACAGTGGCTTACCTTATCGTCTTTGGCTCTCATTCTTCTGATTATAGTGATGTGGAGTGCGCATCAATGGGTAATCGTGGATGTGTCAGTGTTCGCGTAGGAGTCTATGTAGATGCCTCCAATGTGTATCGAAGCGGAGGTAACCGCATGCGCTATGATGTACTGCGCGAGTTCGCATGTCGGGATGGTGCAGAGCTGGTGCGTCTTAACGCCTACGTGGCCCATGATGTGGAACGGGCCCGGAACGATCCAGAATATGAGAGGGGAACGCAGCGTTTTTTCTCGGTGTTACGTGATATAGGATACAAAGTCATCATCAAGAACGTCAAGTGGTATCAGGATGAATCGGGCGAGCGTTACGGCAAGGCCGATGCTGATCTTGACTTGGCTGTGGACATGTTGTTGGAATCCCAACGCCTGGATCGTGTGTTGCTTGTGAGTGGTGATGGGGACTTTACGCGCGTGGTGCGGGCCGTCCAGAATCGGGGCTGTCGGGTGGAAGTGGTGGCTCTGGACAATGTTTCGCCAGCTTTGCGTTGGGAGGCCGATATGTTCCTCTCGGGTTACTTGATTCCCAATCTTGTCCCGACTGGCAGTTCTGTGCCTTGGGGGGAGCAGGGTTCACGGGTGAGAGGGGTCTGTTATGCACACCTGCAAGATTACGGATTTATGCGTTATCTGCGTCGGATCGGTCCCGATCTCTGGGTGACTGATACGCGGCGTCCTGAATCGCCCTACTCATCGGTTTATTTCCATGACTCCAGTTTGCCAGATAGTGTGCGGCCCACCGACCTACCTAGTTACCACCATGTGTTTGAGTTCACATTGCGGCCAGCGCTGCACAAGAAGGGCGAGTTTCAAGCTGTGGATATCCAGGTGGTGAGTTGGATGCCGGGGTAGGGCGTATGGGGGAGGACTGGCTCTACGTGGTGCTGGCTGGGGCGATTGTGCTGTTGGCAGCCGCGGCTGCCTGGGTCGAGGTGCGGGTAGAACGACGTGAGAGACCTCCTCATCGCGGGGTGCTGGCGCGAGATCCTCGATACCGCGCGCACCTCGAGCGATGGCGAAGATAGTGCTGTCTGGCCGTCTGCGCTGATATGGCAGCGGATTCCTTTGGACGTTGAGGTGATGAGCTGGTGGTCGAAGAGGCAGGACGTTTTCTGGCGGGTGTGGCAGGTGTTGTGTACTCGGAGCGTGATGGTCGGTACCTGCTCTTACGGCGGTCCTCGGACAAGGACTTCGCTCCCGAAGCGTGGGAATGCGTCACCGGCCGCGTTCAACAGGGTGAGGGGTTCGAGGACGCCTTACGGCGAGAGGTCCGTGAGGAGACTGGCCTCGATGTAACCGTGGATGCGATCGTGGGTACCACTCACTTCTATCGTGGACCAGAGCGGCCGGAGCATGAGCTGCTGGGCGTAGTCTATCTCTGCTCGGTGCCCACGGCCACTGTGCCGCACATTGGACCTGAACATAGCGAATACCGTTGGATGACCTTCGGAGAGGTGCAGGAGATGCTGCGGGTCAATCATGCCAGCGAGGCGTGGCTGTTGCGGACCCTGAGGCGGGCGGAGATGCTGCGCAAAGCGTTGCCTGAAGGATGGGTGGGCCATGCCAGGATAACTGGGTTCGAGCTGGGGTAACCTTGTCTGCCTCAGGCTAAGTATCCCGTTCTTGTCTCTCGTTGCCATGGAATGTGCTGAACGGCCTCGCTGAGGCCGTTTGTACTTCTGGATAACCCCACTATAGTGGGGGCCGTGGCTTCTTCATAGATCATCAGGGAGGGCGGGAACTATGGCTGTCTCGAACTTTGCCCAGATGCGCGTGCGTTACCAGAAGCTCACCGAGCAGTTTCGAGCTGGTGCGTTGTCGCGAGCGCAGTATGTGAGTGCTCTTCAGGCACTCCGCTGGCAGGACGAATCGGGATCATGGTGGTCACTTCGGCCATCGGACGGGGCGTTTCTGCGTTACAATGGCGTTGTCTGGGTGGAAGCAGTCCCTCCCCTGGAGCCAAATGCTGACGCGCCTTCCGCCGAGCTGCCGGGAGGAACCGGGCAGGAGGGGAGCCCGGCTGGGACCAAGTCGCCCTTGCGGGCGCTTGTGCCCTTCGCTGGGCTGATTGTGGCGAGCTCCTGTAGTGTGTTGTGGGGCTTGTATACTCTGTTGAGGTTGGGACAGGGAGAGCCAGCAGACCTGCTCACGCCTGTCCTGGTGATGGGCCTCACGCTCGCGCTGTGGGTGTTCCAGCGCCCTCTCGGGGCCCTGATCAGGCCTGTCACCATGTTGCTACGACCGCTGCCGCGCCCGCTTCTGGTGGGTGCGGCCTTGGCATTCCCGGTGCTGACTGGTCTGGTCTGCTCGTCGCTTACGACCTACGGCTATGGTGCCATGCGTTGGACGGCTGTGGTCAGCATGTTGGGGGCGTACGTGCTTACGTATCGGCCAAAGGAGGGGATATGAATCGCCGAGAGTCTCGACGCTGGCTGGTGGGTTGTCTTCTGACCTTGATTGTGCTGATAACGGCTCTGGGGGGAGCATCTCCCGTTGCGGCTGATGACTGCACGCGAGATCCATTGAACGCTGCGGATTGCATGCGGACCCCTGGCTTCCGTCAAGGGATCACCGTGGCTCTGGGGGGAGCGGCCGCTGCGGGTGTGGCGCTGGTCAACACGTTGGCCCCACCTGTCAGTCCACCAGGGACCAAACCAGCACCACCATCTACGCAGACGGAGCCTGGAGCAGGTTCTGGCCCGGCCGAACAGAAGTCAGTGACGGAAACCGCGATCCCGCCGAAAACCGATGTCCCAGCGTCTACTGAGGCGCCACCTAAGCCGATGGAGGCCCAAACCCCGGCCGGACAGCCGCCTCCGAGCTCGAGTTGGCTCTCCTGGGACAACTTCAAGCGGATCGGGGACTATGCCAATAAGCTGCACGGTGTGTTCACGAAGTTCCACCTCACACCTCAAGCGATTGAGAGACTCAAGATCGCAAGTCGCTTTTGGCGGCACATGCCTAGTCAGGCCACAGCTGACATGTACATCGATGCTGTGCGCAAGCGGATGAATCCTGGCGGTAAGACAGGGAGCCGACTGGGCGCGGCTGGCTATGTATTGGATGCGGTCGACGCACATTTCAAAGCCCAGCAAGTCATCCAACAGCGAGGTTACACTGGATGGGAGAAAGCAGGGGCTTATTACGTGGAGGGCGCGAATAAAGTCTTCGTGACGATGCTTACGAAGAACCCGGTGGTGGCGATTGTGGATCAGGTGGCAGGAGATCTGACTGGACATAATATCGAGAGCACGATCCGAGCCGGCGAGGAAAAGTGGCATCAGGTGACCAA
>CAYLRT010000113.1:7792-8951 GCA_964385885.1 uncultured Anaerolineales bacterium
GTTCACGCTCATTTCGCGCAGGTGAATGATTGGTTGGCGCAGTACATGCCTGAGGACAAGGCGCTGGTTGTGCACAGCCCGGAATCGATGGCTTCAGTGGCGGCGTCTTTGCTCCCGTCGTGGTTTGAGGTGGCAAGCTCAGATAAGGTTGAGCTGGAGCTTCCGCTTGGCGCTTATGCCATGCTGGTGACCGCGTTTGAGCTGGCTGACGTCCGTGAACTCGTGCCGAGCCTGGGTGCTGAAGGAGCAGGTATCTTCACACGGGCTGAGCTGGTGGATTCCTTGAGCGATCGTGAGGCCTGGCTGGATGGGCTGGCTTTGGCGGGAGTCCAGGGAGTGCCGAAGCAAGATGAGATGCCCCTGAGTGACTACCTCAATTTGCTGGTGTCACGTGGGCTGCTGCGGGAGTCGTCAAGTGGGCAGCTCTCGATTGGCCCAGCAGCGAGCTCCCTGCATGAGGTGCTGAGCGATCCCGATGTGTCCGCACTCACGATATCGCTTCAATCGTCGGATGGCGGGTTTTCACGTACCGGAGCCTTTCTGTATGGAGGGGGACGACTGTGCCAGATCGAGTATATTCTTGGCGGTTTTGTTCGTGTTCAGCAGCTCGCCAGCCGGAGCGAAGGCACGGCCTGGGCAGCGGCGCTACTGGCCGAGGGTGCCCACCAGCCAGTGACAGTGACTCCCTGGGAAGGAACTGGGGATGCCAGGCAGGGAGGCGGAGGCACGGCCAGGGTGCCTAAGGGGCCGAGGTTTTGCCCCTATTGCGGGACGCCTGTGGCTAGGTCGACCGCCAAGTTTTGTGTGCGCTGTGGACGCGCGCTAAGGTGAGGAGGCCGGTCCTATGGAATGCCCAAACTGTCACGCCGAGATTGAGTCTGGTTATCTGTTCTGCCCGGAATGCGGCCAACGATTGACAACTGCGCCGCCTGTTGAGGCCGGGGGTCCATCTGTGCCAGGGGAATCATCTTCTGTGGTAGAGATCTCGATTGGCGGCGATCAGGAGGCCATTAGTCAGCCATCCTCACCTCTACCACCTCCTCCGCCCCCTGTGTCCCCTTTACCAAGCACGTCTGGCGGGGCATTGCCGCCCTCTGGCTCTAAGCCAAAGAAGAAGCGCCCTTGGCTTTGGATCGGTATTGGGCTGGCCGGTGTGTTG
>CAYLRT010000114.1:0-8936 GCA_964385885.1 uncultured Anaerolineales bacterium
CTGGCGGAATGAGGCCGCTGTTCTGAGGGTTCGCATATCTCCAAGGAGGTGGATGTGGGACGGCGGACACTGAAGTCCAAGGAGCGTGTTCTGACGGCTTTTGCACACCAGGAGCCCGATCGGGTGCCGATCAATTACCTTGCTAATGCTGGCATTGACCGACGGTTGAAGGCCCACTTTGGCCTGGCGGCTGACGATGACGAGGGGCTGCGTCAAGCACTGGGGGTGGACTTCCGTTCAGTGAACCCTCCTTATGTTGGGCCCAGGTTGCATCCAGAGGTCCCTGGCTATCACGTCGATCCCTGCTGGGGCATCTATACCCGATGGGTGGAGCATGAGAGCGGGGGATATTGGGACTACTGTGTGTTTCCCTTGAAAGATGCGACGCTTGAGGAGGTCGAGGCGTGGCCTATGCCATCACCCGATGATTTCGACTACGAGGCTGTGGTTGCAGCATGTCGGCGGTGGCGTGATTACTGCATTGTGACGGGCCATGCCGGGCTGCCCGATGTGATTAACGGTACCGGTATGGTGCGCACGATGGAGCAAGTGATGGTGGATTTGATTACCGATGACCCGGCGTTTATACGCTATGTCGAGCGTCGGAGTACCATCCTCTTGGAGGTGACACGGCGGACGTTGGAGGCAGCCAAGGGGGCGATTGACGTTCTGTGGCTGGGTGATGATCTGGGGACCCAGCGAGGGCCCCTGATCAGCCCGGCCCTGTACCGTAAGCATCTCAAGCCGTGGCATCGGAAGTTCGCCGCGTTGGGAGCTGAGTTTGGGATCCCTGTGGTCATGCACTCCTGCGGGTCAAGCAGTTGGGCTTTTGAGGACTTCATTGAGATTGGGATCAATGTGGTAGACACGCTTCAGCCTGAGGCCAAGGATATGGCTCCAGCCTATCTGAAGCAGCGGTTTGGCGATCGGTTGGCGTTTCACGGCTGTATCTCCACGGCAGGCCCGGTTGCCTATGGCACGGTCGATGAGGTCGTGCGGAATGTCCGAGAGACATTGGAGGTCATGATGCCCGGCGGCGGCTACGCATTGGCTCCAACGCATGCGCTGCAAGACAATTCTCCAACCGAGAATGTGGTGGCGATGTATCAGGCTGCACAGACCTATGGACAATATCGGTGAGAAGGCTCTATGCGAGAAAACGAAGCGAAATCGACTATTGATCTGCAGATGCGAGGCACATCGGATAGCGGTATGAGTGGACGCGAGAGGATGCGCGCCATCTTCGAGGGCGGCGCTGATAGGTGCGGGTTCTGGCATGGCAATCCTCACCCAGATACGTTGCCTGGCTATCTCTCATTCTTCGGGGCAGCCGATGATATGGAGCTCTCGTTAATCCTGGGCGACGATTTCGTCTGGATCTGGGCCGATGCGGGCTGGCAGCACCCAGAGGGCCGACCGATGTTTGACGTCCTCGGTGGTAAGGAGCGCCGTAGTCTGAGTCAGCCAGGCGTGTTTGCCGAGGCCACCTCTGTGGAGGAAGTCGAGGCTTTCGAGTGGCCCGATCCTGCCTACCTTGACTTCGCGCCCGTCCGTGCGAGGATCGCTCAGGCTCGGGCCCATGGGCTGTGCATCTTCTCGGGTATGTGGTCGCCCTTCTTCCACGTGGTCGCTGACTTCTTTGGGATGGAGAACTACTTCATCAAGATGTACACGCATCCTGCCGTGGTGGAAGCTGTGACGGAGCACGTGGTGCACTTCTATCTCGAGGCCAATGCACGGTTCTTCGCTGAGGTGGGGGATGCTATCGATGTCTTCTTCTTCGGTAATGACTTCGGTACGCAGCAGGATCTCCTTATCAGTCCGAAGCTGTTTCGGAAATTCGTATTGCCCTATTTCATCAAACTCACGACGCAAGCGAAGGGGCACGGTTACCGTGTCGTGCTGCATTCTTGCGGAGCGATTGAACGGGTGATTCCCTGGCTGATTGATGCGGGTGTGGATGGTCTGCACCCTCTTCAGGCCCTGGCCCGCGGCATGGATGCTGAGACGCTCGCTCGTAAGTATCGGGGGAGCTTGACGTTCATCGGCGGCGTCGACACGCAGCGCCTCTTGCCGTTCGCTACTCCCGATGAGGTACGAGCGGAGGTGCATCGGTTGAAGGCTCTGTTTGGACCTCAATACGTGGTTTCGCCGAGTCACGAGGCACTCCTCCCAAATGTGCCTCCGGAGAATGTTCGAGCTATGGCTGAGGAAGCGCATCTTGCTTAAGAGGTACTCCGACTCTGTGGCACACCGGCTTATGTTGGGGCGCGATTGCTGTGTCTATAGTGCGACGGAGAGAGTCCGGTGTACCGTTTGAAGAGTGTGGCGAAGTAGGCCGGATCGTTAAATCCGACGCGGATGGCCACTTCGGTGACGGTGACATCTTCGTTGGTGAGCAAGGTGCGTGCTTTTGCGATGCGCACGGCCTGAAGGTAACGCATGGGAGGGGTGCCAGTGGTGTTCTTGAAATGTCGGATGAGACTGCGTTTCGAGAGCCCGGCAACTTCGGCGAGGGTGTCCAGCGTCAGGGGATCGGCGTAATGTGCGTTCATGTACCCGATGACCTTGGCGACGGGCATGACCCTGCTGGCAGGCCCAGGGTCCTGGGAGAATCTGCGGCAATAGAAGAGAAGTAGTTCCACAAACACGGTCTCGACCATGATGCGGCGGCCCTCGCGCGTGCCCTGGAGCTCACGTTTGAGATGGGCTACCAGGGATTGCGCTTGTGCGATTTCCTCCGGTGTAAGGGTCAGCCTCCCCGCGACTCCCCGTACTGAACGGTAGTAGGGTTCCAGATAGAGCAGGCCATGGAATCCCGGCAATAGCTCCAAGTCAGTGCGGAAGCGAGCGAGCAGTTGTTCCTTGAACAGGATATTGTAAATCACCAATTCGTCTGTATCGTCATAGCCGTGCAGAGTAAATGGGGGAATGACGAAGACATCGCCGACGGTGATGGGATAGCGCTCGGTCTTGAAGATATGGGTACCACTGCCTGCGACCACCATCACAAGCTCAATAAAGGTGTGCATGTGCGGCAAGAGGTCAGGCTGTGTCGTGAGTCTGACGCTCAATGGCAGATCTGGCTCCGGGAGGAGTGTGTCGTTTAGCACCTGATGCACGGTCATAGGACTACTATACCCATAGTGGCAATTTTGCAAAAGAATCGGGCATTTCTCTTAATGACATTGTCTGTATCTTATGTTAAACTGACCACGAAGAACAGTAAAGGTGCTCAGTATCTGTTGAATGCTGGCGATCTCGCCTACATGTTGCTCGAGGAGTTCAGGTGTTGGTTGGGTTTGCGCCATCAGCACGCTGAGCTTTGTCCTCTTGGCCATCGTGGTATCGGGCACGATTCCGCGTGTTGCACCTCCGTCTGATCCATGGAGCAAGTGTTGGCCAGTTGACCTTTGAAGCTGCTTTAACTGAGGAGGTAAGCGTATGAGTGCGAAGAAAGCAAAGCTACCGAATATTGTGCTTATTGGCGTAGATTCTCTGCGAGCCGATCGGATGAGCTGCTATGGCCATGACCGGCTAACCACGCCGCATATTGACCGTTTCGCGCGCGAGGGGACTCTATTCGAGCGGTATTACAGCCCTCATATCCCTACGACCAGTGGGTATGCCAATATGCTGACCGGGATGGATGTCTTTAGCACGCAGGTGGTGGCCCTGCGGCACAAGGGTCCGATGCGTGAGGAGATCGCAACTTTACCGGAGATCCTGCGCAACTTCGGTTACACCAGCACGTGCGTAGGCTTCCAAGGGAACCCAGCTTCGCGGGGTTTTGATACCTACATCCAGTACGAAGGGTGGGGAATGCAGGAGGACGGCCGTGCGCACAAGGCGGAGAAGTTGAATGAGGTGACGCTGCCGGAGCTGGATCGCTTAGTCACGCAGGGCGATCCCTTTCTGCTTTTCCTTCGACACATGGACCCTCACTCTCCCTATCTGCCACCAGGCCCCTTTGATCGCATTTTCTACCACGGGGATGAGTGTGACCCACGCAACAAATCGATGGAGCCGGTGATGGCCTTCAAGCCCTTCCGCGACTACTTCGCTTCATGGATGCCGGAGGGGATCACGGACAAGGATTACATCATCGCGCAATATGATGGTGCCATTGCCTACATGGACGCAGCTATTCAGCGGATCTTCACCGCGTTGGCGACGCACGGCATCCTCGACGAGACAATCGTGGTGCTGACAGCCGATCACGGGGAGACGCTCTATGACCACGATTGCTATTTTGACCATCACGGCCTCTATGATGTCACGCTACATGTGCCACTGATCATTCGCTATCCTGGCAAAGTGCCGGCAGGGGTCCGCGTGGCTGGCTACGGGCAGGAGTACGATTTGGTCCCCACGCTTCTGGAACTTGCAGGACTGGAGGTGGACATTGAGTTTGACGGCAAGAGTCTGGTCCCGATGATGACGGGGGAGGAGGTGACGCACCGCAGCGAGTTCTACATCACGGAGTGTACTTGGATGCGTAAGCATGGCTGGCGTACCCCGGAGTGGAAACTTATCGTAGCATTGGAGCCGGACTTCCACTTCAAGCCACCAGTTGAGCTGTACAACCTGGTGCAAGACCCGGATGAGAATGAAAACCTTGCCGAGAGCGAGGCGGGAGTCGTCGATTTGCTTCGGGGGCGGATGGAGCGCTGGATCGCGCGGCGCGAGGAGGAGACGGGGCTGCCCAATCCCATCTACCACCAGGAGGATTGGCACGGGCATGAGGGCGTAGGCGCATTCAAGACATCTCAGCAGGCGTATGACACGCTCTACATTGGTAGCCCCAAGCAGGCAGCTAGGATTCAAGCTGGGCAGAAGGACACGGAGGAGCCAGCAGTGGCCGAGGCAGAATCGGAGGCGACAACAGAAACAGCCGATGAGGAACCCGCTAAGGGACCGAAATCAGCCGAGGCTTGAGAGGCTAGAGGCATTGAACCCGACTTGCCCAGGCCGATCTACCAGGCCATGTCAAGATCGGGTCATCAACTGAACAAGGAGCGATGAACTATGGCACTCAGGGTTGGAGTTGTCGGGTTGCGCGGTATCGGAAATATCCACGCGCAGGCGCACCAAAATGATGCGCTGGCGCAACTGGTGGCGGTCTGTGATGTGGTCGAGGAGAGGGCCGATGCGGCCGCTGAGAAGTATGGGGTCCCGGCCTATTACAGCCTGCGCGACATGTTACGCAATGAGGACCTGGATGTCGTCGATGTGTGCACTGGGGGCTATGAAAATGGCAGTTGGCACTTCGAGCCCGTCATGGAAGCGCTCGAGGCGGGGAAGCACGTGCTCGTGGAAAAGCCGATCTCCAATGACATCAACGAGGCTCGTCAGATGGTGGCCAAGGCATTTGAGGAAGATCTCTACCTGGGCTGCAATCTGAACCACTACTTCACGCCGCCGGCGGAACAGGCGCGAGCCTATCTTGAAAGTGGACAGGTTGGTGAGCTGGTCTACTGCTTGCACAAGATGGGCTTTCCAGGTGGTGAGATGACGTATCAGCCGATGACGGCCCCGCGCGCGGCGGGTTTTCCGTACTTCCATGTTAAGGCATTCCTCACCCATCCGTTTAGCGTGATGCGCTATTTCTGCGGCGATGTCACGCACGTCCAGGCCTTCTTCGATCGCCCTAGCTTCCGCAAGAAGGCAGGTGACCTGATGCTCTCGATCAACAGCATCCACATGCGCTTTGCTAACGGAGCTGTTGGCTATCTGCTCAGTCAACGTGGCGATGCGACGTTTGGGCTGGGGGGCTGGTGGAGTGTGGAGGTGGCGGGCACTCGAGGAACGTTCTGCATTGAAAACTGCATCGAGAAGATTACATTTTGGCCCGCTCCAGGGACTGAAGGCGCGGCAAATCCCGAGAACCTACAGCTTGGTGCATCACCGCCGCCGACGGTGACTGAGTCGGGCATCAGCGACTTCGGTCAGACCTTCCCCAGGCGTATCCATGCTTTCCTGGAGGATGTGACGAATGGCGTGCCCAAGGATAAGCTGCGAGCGTCAGGCCGTGATGCGTTGGCGGCGCTGGAGTACACCTGGGCGGCGATGATGTCTTACGAGCAGGGTGGTATCCTGGTTCGTCCGCATCCCCTGCCCACGGTCCACGGCGATCCTCGGGCCGTGGCCTAAGCTGCTGTTCATAGACGGAGAGGGTAGACAAAGTGTCGCTGATTATCGTAATCGGACGCGGGCATGGTGGAACACGAGCCATCTCGCATACGCTGTATGCCAGCGGAGTGTACATGGGTAGGCTCCTCAATCGGTCCGGCGATCTCGTGCCGGCCGAGGATATGTACGAGGCCTGCCGTGTGTTTGCCCAATATGTCAAATGGAACGGTGGACTGAATTGGGATTGGAGTGAGGCGCAGCAGATGGAGATCCCTGATGAGTTCACCAACTTGCTCCACCGCTATCTGCGGTCGGTTTTGGATTCCACGGCCGAGCACAAGGGGTGGAAGTTGCCAGAGACCACCCTGGTTTTTCCGTGGATCGTGCGCCTGTTCCCGGAGGCCAAATATATCTACTGGGTGCGGAATCCACGTGATTGTATCCTGGGTGCCCATCTGACGGATGATCTGCGAGCGTTCGGGATCGCCTATCCAGAAACAGACGATGTGCGTCGGCGCCGGGCAATTTCCTGGAAGTATCAGGATGATCTTGTGCAGGCGACGCCTAAGCCAGCGCAATGGCTGCAGGTGCGTTTCGAGGACTTTGTATACAACCAGGCGGAGACGCTGGCGCGCCTGGAGGCGTTTCTGGGTATTGAGCTCGCCAGGATCCCAGTCAGGCGTGAGGCAGCTGGTCGCTGGAGGCAAGATGATGGCGTGAACTACTACGATTTCCTGGCACCGGCGATGGCGCGGTACGGTTATGAGGTGCCAGTCGAGGTGTATCCGTCTGTCGGTCCCGAGACGCTAAATCGCGTGATCAGTAGGTAGTCGGTAATCGGATCTGAGGAGGTTTGAAATGCTGAGAGTGTGCGTGATCGGAATGGGGCCCATTGGCAACCGCCATGCCAAGATCTACAAGGAGGATCCTCTGGCAGAGCTGGTGGGCGTCTGCGATATCAAGAAAGAGCGGGCGGATGCCGCCGCCGAGCGTTTTGGTGTTCCTGCTTTCTATGACGCCCAACAGATGTTGGACGCCTTGGCTCCGGATGTTTGCAGCATCGCCACGTCCGGCTACGAGAACGGCAGTGATCACTACGAGCCGACCCTCCAAGCCTTCGAGGCAGGGTGTCACGTTCTGGGGGAGAAACCCATCTGTAATGAGATTTCGAAAGCTGAGGAGATGGTAGCAAAGGCCCGTGAGAAGGGGTTATGCTACGGCATCGATTTCAATCACCGTTTCACCCCCGCGGCGTACTTGGCGAAGCAGTGGCAGAACGAAGGGCGGCTGGGGCATTTGCTCTTTGTCAACATGAGCATGTGGATCATGAATCCCAATGAGTCCTCTCCATACTTCATGATCAAGTCCCTTCACCCTCATACAGTTGACGTCATGCGGCACTTCTGTGGCGACATTGAGGCCGTGCAGTGCTTTGCGACCAAAGCTCCGGGGCGGAAGATCTGGTCGACGGCGACGTTCAACATGCAGTTTAAGAACGGGGTGGTTGGCTCGCTGAGTGGTTCCTACGACATCGAGCGAGGCCATCCGATGGAACGTTGCGAGGTGGCCGGAACCAAGGGGCGATTTGTGTTGGAGGATATGTGGCGTCAGGTGACGCTTTACCCGGCAGGGGACTTCGTCAAGTTGCAGTACACGAACCCCGTGTTCGGAGGCGTGCGAGACTTCGAGGACACCTTCCGCAATCGGATCCACAAGTTCCTGGAGCAGGTTACGGCTGGAGTTCCACCCGAGGAGATCGATGGGTCAGGCGCGGACGGGCTGGCGGCACAGAAGGTGCTTCAGGCAGCGATTGACTCGCTGGAGACGAAGTCGATCGTCTACGTGAGGTGAGGGATGAAGGCCCGGATCGGCATAGGGATCCTGAGCTTCGCACACGGGCATTCGCAGGCTTACTGCCGGCGTATGCTGGAGTATGATGATGTCCGTTTGGTGTCGTGTTGGGATGACAATGAGACGCGGGGGCAGAAGGCCGCGGCGGACTACGGCATGCAGTACACGCCACACCTGGAAGATGTGCTAAACGATCCGGACATTCAGGGCGTCATTGTTACATGCGAGACAAATCGTCATCCCGAGATGGCTATCGCAGCTGCCGAGGCAGGCAAACACATCCTCTGTCAGAAGCCGATGGCGCTGACGTTGGAGGATTGTGACCGTATGGCTGAAGCGGCGGAAAAAGCGGGCGTGAAGTTCATGATGGCCTATCAGATGCGCCATGATCCCTCGAATATCAAGATCAAGGAGATCGTTGAGAGCGGTGTGCTCGGTCAGATAAGTCTGCTACGGCGCCGTCACTGTATCCCTGTGCTGTTCAACGAAGCGTTCGTCAACGGGCCTACGCGGTGGCACATCGAGCCCGACAAGAACATGGGAATGTTCATGGATGATGCTTCGCATGCTACGGACTTCATCCATTGGGTTATGGGACGGCCAGTGAGTGTGATGGCCGAGATTGACAACACAGTCACGCAGGTCGCACCTGATGACACTGGCGTTGCAATCTACCGCTATGCAAATGGGGCTATGGTTGTGCTCATCAACTCCTCGGTCACTTTGGCCGGCGAAAACACCACTGAGATCTATGGGGATCAAGGTGTGCTCATTCAGAACTACGATGATGCGGTCTCTACGCATCTGGCGCCTCCGGGCGCTGTCGCTCTGAAGCTATACACACGCGATCACCCGTCATGGCAGGATCTGGGTATTCCGATTCCCAAGAGCCATGGCGAGCGGATTTCAGCGGTTCCCCGGGCGTTTATCGATTGCCTGAGGGATGACACGGA
>CAYLRT010000115.1:0-1407 GCA_964385885.1 uncultured Anaerolineales bacterium
ACCCGGTCCCTTCCGGCGAGATCCTGATGGACGCTGATGTGCACGGGGCCGTGGGGCCCGAATATCTCACGTGCCAGCCGGATCACCGCCGGGCCCTGGTGTTCTCCGATCTCGACCAATAGACACCCGCCGGGGGCCAGGCGCGTTCGAGCCTGGATCAGGAGACGGCGGATCACGTCCAGGCCCTCTGGCCCGGCCCGCAGAGCCAGCGTCGGTTCTTGCCGCACCGAGGGCGGCAGGTGGTGCCACTCGGTGTCGGCGACATAGGGCGGGTTGCTCACGATAAGGTCGATGGGGCCGCGCAGCGCCTGCAGCAGGTCTGTACGGATCAGGTGTATCCGGTCCCTGACACTGTGCCGCCGGGCGTTTCGGTGAGCCACGCGGAGCGCATCGATAGACAGATCAGTCGCCAGCAGCGACAGGTGAGGGAGGGTCACCGCCAGGGCGATGGCGATGCAGCCGGAGCCGGTACCCACATCGAGCACGGTCTGGGAACCCCGCTGCCGGGCCCAGGCCAGTGCCATCTCCACCAACGTCTCGGTCTCTGGGCGGGGGATGAGGACCTCAGGCGCGACGTAGAGATCAAGCCCAAAGAACTCGATGTGCCCCAGAATGTAAGGGAGTGGAACCCCGGACGCACGTCGCAGCACATGATCGGTGAAGATCTGTCGCTCTTCGGGAGCCAGGCTGCGCTCGGGATGGGCGATGAGAGAGGCCCTGGGAAGCTCGCATATCTCAGCCAGGATGCGTTCGGCCTCCAGTTGGGGCCGGTCGGTGACGGCTCTCAGCATGGATCTGGCCCACGCCAAGGCCTTACCTATGGTGCTGAGTCTCTCCGACATCGTCCGTTCAGGTCCTGCCGGGCGTAGGGACTGCTCACTCCCATAGACGACAGAAACGACACAGTCTGGCAGCCGTAGTGGGTTGCCCGCAGCGTTCGCACGGATGCAGCTCCACCCGTTGCGCCTCCGCATTGCATAACAGCCCCTCCTCCTTGGCACGCAGGAAGTTCACGTAGAACTGGAGCTTGGTGCCCGGCGACTTGTGCTCCATCTCCGTGAGGGTCTCTTTGTGGGTGATGCTCGTAGCACCTTTGGCAAAGGGACACTCCTCGTAGATGTAATCGATGCCGGTGAGCAGAGCGTAGGCTGCGGTCTCGCGCTCATAGAGGCGGGCAAACGGCTTCACCTTGCGCGCCAGTCCTTCCCCGTCAGCGGGGAGGATGGGACCCTGGCGCTGAAGGTAGCCCACGTGCCAGTGCAGCACGTTACCGAACAGGGTGGCCGCTTCGTCGTCCAGGTTGTGGCCGGTGGCCAGGACGTCGTAGCCCTCGCTGAGCGCCACGCGATTCATCTCGTGTCGCTTGATCACCCCACAAATGGCGCATGGACGCCGCATGTGGTGCTT
>CAYLRT010000115.1:1507-8843 GCA_964385885.1 uncultured Anaerolineales bacterium
GCGACCAGGATGCGCTCCTCGGGAGTAAACATGCGATACTTGTGGATTGTGCGCTCGGTCTGCTTGATGAACCAGGGGATGTAGTGCTCGGCGCACAGGGACAGCTTGTGGTGCCGCATATTGATGACTGCAGGCTGGCCACATATTCGACAGCGCATGAGCTATCCTCCGGAGATGACAGCGACGACCTTCACCTCGTCGCCTGGGTGCAGCCGCTGGTCCTCTGTCAGCAGCTTGCCATCTCGCACGACCAGCACGCTCTCTGGCAGGAGGCCAATCCGCTTGAGGAGCTGGGCCACCGTCAGCGGCTCATCGAAGGTCCAGACACGATCACGATATGTCACTTTCATCCGATTATCCTCAGTATTCTATCAAGATCGAAGCGCCCCCTGGAGGCACCTCTTCCACATTTGGACGGAAGGGAGATATGGATGGTAGTGGCGGAGACGCATCGCCGTTGCGCCCCCGCCACCCGTACCAACCTGGGAACTAACCGTTCCTGTGGGGCAGTCAGTGCCCCGATCGTTCCGATCTCTCCGAAGTCTTCACTCTTGATTGAAACGGGTCTCCAACTGCTCCAGCAGTTCGGCGGCTTCGACCAATTTGTCCAAAGGGTTGATCTCTTCGGTGAAGTACCGGTAGTCACAGGGCATGATATCCAGCTTCTCGACCAGAGTACGATGGTGCTTGCGCACGGTCTCGGGTGAGACGCCGTAGTATGCCGCCAGTTCGCCCAAAGGGATCTCCCGCAGGTTAACTTTACGGGCGGTGTAGTCGAGCGCCGCTGCCCAGGCCTCGGGTTTGGGGATGTGCAGGGGATCCTCGCCCAGGGCGATGCGGAACTCCAGCCACATCTGGATCGCTGCGCCGATGAGGTGGATGGGCAGTTGGGCCTCCGTCATCTTGGCTGTGATCTGATTTTCCACGGGGTCGGTTCCGCTGGCGAAAAGCTGTTCGATGCGCGTCGAGACACTGGAATTCGGTTTGAGGCGCAGGTAGTTCGCCAGGGCACGCAAGGCCTGGTCGAAGCGCCCGGCGCGTGCCAACGCCTGCGCGAGCGCGATGTAGTAAGTGGCATTGTTTGGGCTGAGGGCGACAGCCTCTTCCAATTCCGTGATCGCCGTGTCGAGATCCCACTGCTGATAGGCAGCCAATGCCTGTTTGTAACACTGCCGTGCTGTGCGTTGATGACGTTTGGTCGTCCCTGCATCTGATGGAGTCATCGTTCCTCCGGGGCTCCTCCGCCTATGGAATCCCTTGGATGCCAGCCAGGTTCATTATAGCATGCGCGTGGCAGTCAGCCAATCGTGGGTGCATCCGCGTCGTGCAGTTGTCCTTTCTTGGCGTGCGGTTATTGGGGTGCAGCGACGCGTCGCCGCTTTGAAGGCAACGCCAGAGCACCTTAGTCCAAAAGCTGGCGAAACTCAGGCGATCAGGGCTCACCCTCTATATCGAGGGCAATCCCCAGCTCTCCGAGGATGTCCTGTAGTTCATCCCAGTGGGCATCGGAGACGGTGGCGTACCCCGGGGCATCGGGCAGAGGACGTAGCCAGCGTTTCAGACGGCGATCGAGGCTGCGCAGTTCGTCAAGAGCCGCGGTGTTCTCAAACTGCAGCAGGCGGACGTGGGCCACCCGTGCCTGCCCGAAGTAGCCGGTCCAGGCGCGGAGGCGTGTCCTCCACCTGGAGGGCAGTGAGGCACCTGTGAGCTCTTCGAGCCACCGGGCAATGATGTTGGCATCAATCCCTAGCCCGGCGGCGCGCTGGACACGCTCTGGCGTCAAGCGCCAGTGGCCCTCGCTGACTCGCTCGGCGAACCGCGCTAGTGTCCCTATCGTCCCCAGGCCGGGCGCCGCTCGAACACTCTCCAGCTCATCCCCCTGCCAGCGTACGCTCTCCCGGCGTGCCTCCACTATGTCCTTGACCTTCGCCGCCAAGTGGCCGTGCTCCATCAGCCGTGCCTCGATCACACCAGCCGCTGATGGGTGGAACCAGGCGGTGGTCGCGTCAATGGGATGAACGTGTCTGGCCAGCTCCGGATCGCGCATCAGGGCCTCCAGCAGCGCCGGGCTATCGACATGCAGGATGGTCACCTGCCGGTGGACCACGATCCGCTCGTACTGTGCGTACCAGGCCTCCAGTGAGCGTCTGACGTTCTGCGGCGGCTCCGCATGGGTGAGCTCGCTGAGCTGGGCAAGCAACGTGTCGGCCGTCTCGCCGCGCTGAAAGGCCCCGTAGGTGCTCTCATGCGTGATACGATAGGTGACGACACTGGGATCCACCGACTCCCGCTCTGTGAATCCCTCGATGGTGGCGAGCACGCTCGACGGCGTGGGACCCAGTGCCAGGACCTGAAAATCTGGCTGGAGGACCACGCTCCAGCCAGCGGATACCGAGGTGGGTGGAGACTCCTCGAACTGCCGCACGGCGTCGGATATCCGGACAGCGTAAAGGGCCTGGGCTTCGGCGTCGTGATAGAAGGCATCCAGCAGCCCAAGCCGGTGCTGTTCCTGGAGCAGGGCTTCGACGATCGTGTACTCGATGACTCGCAGCTCGCCCAGGACGTAGGCCCAGCCCGTGCCCTTGGAAGCATTTTCCAGTAAGGACTCTCTGGTACCCGCTTCAAGGAGCAGTCCGCCTGTGTGCTCTTCGTTCAGAAGGCTGACGATCTGGTCCACTGAGAGCCACCCCACCCCCTGCATCTCGAGGAGCAGGGAGATGACGCGCTGCCGCAGTATGCTCATCGAATGGTGTATGTAGCGGCGCTTGTACCACTGCTTCAGGTCGGCACTGGGGATCCTGTCGGGTGAGCCTTCCAGCGTGCTATAGGCGCGGATGATGGCTTCAATTTGCGCCGCCGGGCCACTGGTCCAGATCTGCATCACGCCAGGGTCCTCCCAGGCTCTCGCGAGTTGGGCAGCCGTGTCCACCTCCACCATGCCGAGCGCTTGCAGGAGCGCATAGAGGGTAGCCACGCGCTCCATGCCAGTTGTCTCATCCAGGGCCAGCGCCTGCGCCAGGCGGCGCGACTCGCGCTTGCCCAGGCTCCCGTCTCTCAGGAGCTTGGCTGGTTGGCGGCGAAGCTCATGCCACAGGAAGAGGAGCTGGCGCAGGATGGGCGTCGGGTCACCCGGCACGATCTGTCCGGTCTCAGGCAGATCGACGAGCTGTGGGTTGGAGGCCTGGGGGGGTGGAGCCAGCGACGCAACCGCCGGTACCGCCATGACCTCTTTTGGAACCCCGACTGCAAAGGGGATGATATCCAGGGAGTGGACGTAAGAGCCCGTCTGTTCGCGCAGCCCCACGACCAGCCCAAGGCGCAGCAGCAGATACACGACTTCGCTCACCAGCAGCGGCTGTGAGGGGGATATCTCCTTCCTCATCTGTTGCGCGGCCTCGGTCATCAGGAAGCGTTGTGCAAGCTGGCTGAGGGACGCGACGCCCTCGTTGGTCGCCAGCAAGGCCAGGATGGCACGCGCCACCGGATCCAACATCTCAAGGGCGGTGCGGACTGCGGTCCCATCCTCCACGGCCTGACATAGCAGATCAATCAGCTCGCTCTTCCGCACGTAGCTGGACGGTAGCTCGAGTTTCAGATTCTGCGCGATGGACTCGACGATGGGCCTCACATAGGCCTGCAACGCTTCTCGCAGGCTCAGTCCCGTGGTCACGTTATCTCCTTTGGCGTATGTCCCTGACGCTGCAGATCCGTCAGGAGCTCATCGACGGCCTCGCGTTTGAGCAGGACATGGGTGGGAGTAATCTCCGCGACGATGACGTGGGCCAGGGAGGGCAATGCGAGTTGAAGCTCCTCCATTGTCTCTGCATCGCGGGTCTGCAGCAGGGCATGGCCTGGGTAGATCCGCACCCGGCCATAGCGCGACGACCATTTCTCCCACCACTGCCGAACGGCATCCGGGGGGGCAAATCCCAATAGCGTCATCCAGGTCGCCGCCAGCGATGCAGGGGTCTCTCCGGCCTGGAACGCCCGGTGGAGGCGATGGACGGTGGGCTCGAAGACTAACGCCTCGCCCTCGGTCCCTGTCAGGCTCGCCCATTTCAACAGGAAGGCAAGCAGCCGGGGCGGTACAGGGAGGCGGGAGAGGAGAAGGTGGTGACGCTCCGCCTCGTAGCGGATGTCAGTGACTGCCGGCGGCTCAATGGCCTTAATGGCAGCCTCGCTCAGCCGCTGCCAATGGAGGTCCTGCAGCCCCCTCAGCCGCAGCCGCTGCGGGTCCTCCAGCGAAGGCGCAAGGTCCACCAAGCCCAGAGGATGCAGCGCACCGCTCAGCAGACAGCGCAGGACCACCTTCGGGAAACCCAGCCACTCCTCCCCCCTGGCCCAGCCGCGCACTGACCGCAAGTAGCGCAATCGCTGCATCGGCTCGACGATCTGCACCACCCACGCTGCCACATCGTCGAACGAGAGCCACTGGTCCTCCGGAAGGATCGCCAGGGCCTCCAATATGATCTGACGCAGCCTCTGGAAGTAGCCTTGCAGCAACAGGGGATAGGCGAAGCGGAGGGGCCTCATGACGGTCTCCTGGCAAACCCGGACCTCGCCAAGCCGCCACAGACGCCACCAGTGTGCCCACGTTGTCATACCCATATTTAGCCAGTAGAGCTGAGCGATCTGCTGCCCTGGCGACAGGGTAAGGAAGTGCTCCGCTTTCGGTCGATCCAGGATGATCGTATCCCCCAGTTTCGCGATTCCGGCCGCCAGCAGTAGATGGAAAAGCCACTCGATCCGCTCAGGTGAGGCGTCAAGGGCAGTCGTCCAGCGACTCAATGTCTCATCGCTGAGATGAGAGTCGGGCGGCCGTAGGGCAACGTCGCGGTCCTGTCTGGGGTCTGCATCTCCCTCCTGATCACTGGGTTCGAGAGGCCATCCTCCTGGCAGCCCGGGCGTGGGGTTCGGCATCTCTCGGTCCCAGGGCCATGGCCGCAACGTGAAGGTGTCGTGGGCCAGCAGGCCGATCAGGTGCTGGATCTGGGCAAGCAGGTCCCTGGGGTCCGCCATGGGGGCAACGCGGTCGGGCGGCGAGACGGTAGGGAATATCCGCGCCACGGATGGGAGAAAGCGATGGAGATAGGGTGGTATGTAGAGGGTGTTTCCTGTGGATGCGAACACCAGACCTTCGTTGTAAAGCTCGACAGCGCTCACATCCTCCGAGATGTCACGGTCCTGCCAGAACGCCGACGCCGTGACTCTCCATCCAATCTCGTTGAATCTCGCTTTCATGATCAGACGCGCCAGGGTGTCCCGTGCCTCGGATGAAAGACGTGACACGGCGTGGCGCAGACGTTCGGGGTCCAGGAGGTGTGTGGCCCATTGGCGCGCAAGGTCCGCGCGGCGTCGCCCTTTGGGGGTCTCGCCCAGGGCAAGAATGAGTTCCTTGAGATCGCGGGCGCGGAGATCGGAGCGTGTCAGGTTGTGGATCGTCCACTCAATGGGATCGACATCCGTAGGAGGCCATGTGAACTCCTCGGGGTGGTCCATGGGCGGTAGGGGAGGTCCCCAGATGATGCTCTCCTCCCGTTCATGGCTGTCGTCTTGTATCGGGTTCATAGGTCCCCCGGTGCTGTGATGTAGCTCCCAACCGCTAGCGTCTCGAAGCCCACTGGGTGGCAGGCAGCGCCGCCGGGACCTCATCCTCGTACAGGATCAGGTAGCGGTAGCCCTGCTCGGTGAGAAACCGCTGCCGGTTGGCGCTGAACTCCTGGTCGATGGTCTCTCGGGTGACCAGACTGTAGAAGTAGGCCTGACCACCATCGGGCTTGGGCCGCAGGATCCGCCCCAGCCGTTGCGCTTCCTCCTGACGGGAGCCAAAGGTCCCTGAGATCTGAATGGCCACATTGGCGTCCGGCAAATCCACCGAGAAGTTAGCCACCTTGGACACCACCAGTGTGCGGATCTCGCCGCAGCGGAAACTCTCGTAGAGCCTCTCCCGTTCGGCCACACGGGTCTTCCCAGTGATCAGGGGGTAGCCGTAGTGGGCAGCGACGTGCTGGAGCTGGTCCAGGTACATGCCGATGATCAGGATACGGTCATCCCGATGATAGGCCAGGAGCTTATCCAACACCTCGAGCTTGGCCGGGTTCTCGGCCGCCACGCGATACCGTCGTCGTTTGGGGGCGGTGATGTAGGCGGGGCGGCGATCAGTGGGCAGATGGATGCGGATCTCATAGCAGATGGCTGGGGCGATCCAACCCTGACTCTCCAGATCGCGCCATGGCACATCGAACTTCTTGGGGCCGATCAGGGAGAAGACGTCCTCCTCACGCTGATCCTCCCGCACCAGAGTGGCGGTCAGCCCCAGGCGGCGCCGGGCCTGCAGCTCGGCGGTGATCCTGAAGACCGGTGCAGGGAGCAGGTGAACTTCGTCGTAGATGATCAGCCCCCAGTTGCCTTGATTGAAGAGTGCGAAGTGCGGGAAGCTGTCCATCAGCATGGTCGAGGAGTCCGCTCGCGTGCCCCGCCTGCGGTAGGTGAGGATCTGATAGGTGGTCAATGTGACCGGGCGTATCTCCTTGCGCTGGCCAGTGTACTCCCCGATCATCTCCTCACTCAACGTGGTCTTATCCAACAGCTCCTCACGCCATTGGCGTGCGGCGACGGTACTGGGCGTCAGGATGAGAGTGTGGGTCTGTGCTTTCTCCATGATGGCAAGGCCCACAATGGTCTTTCCGGCCCCACATGGTAGCACAATAACCCCGGCGCCCCCTGCCTCCGAGCCGTTGGCCCAGAAGGTATCCGCGGCCAGTTGCTGGTAGGGCCGCACCACGAAGGGTTGACCATCGTGCGTCGCCTGCCGCAGCCTGAAGGTCAAGGGTGCCCCTGGCGTATAGCCCACCAGGTCCTCGGCGGGATAGCCTGCTTTGAGGAGGGCCTGCTTGATGTGGCCTCGTCGGCTGGCCGGGACCTGGTACGTGTGCGGGCCGATGCGCGTGAGCAGATAGGCTGCCACCTCCCGCCGGTGCTCCAACTCCTGCAGCAGATAGGGCTCGTCGGTGGTGAGACGTAATCTGGTCTCGTCGTGGGGATCAGGCGTCAGCCGCAGCCTGCCGTAGCGGCCCATGAGATCGTAGACCTCGACCCTGACATTGTCGGGCAACGGGTAACGGGCGAAACGCTCGAGACCGGTGAGGATCTCATCAGCCGTCAGCCCGGCAGCGGCGGCGTTCCAGAGGGAGAGAGCGGAGACTCGATAGGTGTGGATGTACTCAGGGCTTTTCTCCAGCTCAGCGAAGCGCACCAGATGGTCCCGTGCAGCCTCATAGGCCGCACTCTTGGTCTCTAACAGGACCGTTCCATCACTCTGGATGATCAGTGGTTT
>CAYLRT010000116.1:0-8783 GCA_964385885.1 uncultured Anaerolineales bacterium
CTTGGCGCGCAACGGTGCCTTATCAGGTCTCCCCCTGGGCTTGCGGAGGAGCTTCGGCGGCGTCTTGGCCAGCGGGTCGAAAGCGACGGTAGTTAACCTGAAGCTTGTCCATGATAGCTTGTTCGAGGTCGATGTTCGTCAGATACGCAAGCTGCAATAGATAGAGCGCCACATCGGCCAGCTCTTCAGCTAGTGCCGCGGGATCTGCGTTCTCTCCCCACTGGAAGTGTTCCAGCACCTCGGCGGCTTCCAGGGCTAGAGAGATCGCGATATTGCGCGGGGTCTGGCTAAACGGTGAGTCAGGGCGATACCAACCCATCGCCTCAACGAACTGGTTCATTGCGTCAGTCAGCTCCTGCACCGTCCGCGGCCCTGGCTTGCCTTTGCCTTGCTGAGTGCCTGTCAGGCTCGACATCGTCTATTCCCGTGTCTGCCAGCTTCGCAGCGTTTCGATCAGCAGGCGGGCACCGAAACCTGTGCCACCTTTGGGGATGTAGGGCCGGGATTTGTCAACGAGTGCCAGCCCAGCAATGTCAATATGAACCCAGGGAACACCATCGGGCACGAAACGGCTCAGGAAAAAACCTCCCGTGATGGTACTGGCCTCGCGCCCTCCTACGTTCTTCAGGTCGGCGACCTCGCTCTCAAGCTGCTTACCATATTCCTGGAAGAGTGGCAGCGGCCACACCCGTTCCGCCACGTATTCACCAGCCCTGCGGAGGCGCTCGATAAGCGGGTCGGCCCCCATCACTGCAGCAGCGTGGGCCCCTAACGCGATCACGCGCCCTCCTGTCAGCGTTGCAATATCGAAAATCGCATCTGGCTCAAACTCCCCGGCATAAGTGAGCGCATCTGCAAGGACAAGACGCCCTTCAGCGTCGGTGCTGATGATCTCCACCGTGAGTCCCTTCATCGACCGTATGACGTCCCCTGGCTTGGTGGCGCGGGCATCAGGCATGTTGTCTGTCAGAGGTGTCAACCCGACCACGTGAAGCGGAAGCTCCAGCAAGGCAGCGGCACGCAGGGCAGCTATGACGGCGGCCGCACCAGCCATGTCGCCCTTCATGCGGTCCATGTTCTGGCTGGGCTTCAGGGAGATGCCTCCTGAATCAAACGTAATGCCCTTGCCCACCAGTACAATGGTTGGGAGGTCACGACGATCGGCGTTGTACTCCAGCACCACCAGCTTGGCTGGCTCCTGGCTTCCCTGGTTGACGCTCAGGAGAAGGTGCATTCCCAGGTGCTCCATCTCCTCGGCGTCCAACACGTGGCACCGGAGCGCTGTTCCCTTGCTTAGCGACCGGGCAACGGAGGCAATCTCCGAGGGGGTGGCCAGGTTTGCAGGTCGGTTGATCAGATCTCGTGCCAAATTGGTGGATTGGGCGATGATCTCCCCGGCCTTGACTGCTGCTTCGATCTCGGGAAGGTGCTCGCCAGGGCGCGCGAGCACCGTGAGGTTGTCTAGCTCGGTCGGCTGATCCTCTTTACCGGCTTCGGTCTTCAATTCCTGGTAGCGGTATTGCGCCAGGATACTGCCCTCGGCAATGACTTCAGCCACCCGGAGCGTATCCAACTTATCCACGTACAGCAATGGGATATGGAGCGCGTTCAATCCCAACTCTTGAGCGCGCGTTGTGGCTGTTGCTGCGACCTCGCGGATGACGTCATAGGTGATCTCTTCCAGCTTGCCCAATCCTACAAGTAGAACACGAGGGGTCGGTATTGCGCCATGCGTGTACAACACCAGTGTCTCATTGGGCTTTCCCCTGAAGTCACCCGCCTCCAGGATAGCCGATATCTGACCGGTCAGTGCTGCGTCAACCTCGGCTGCCAGCCCTGCGAGCCTGGGTTGGGTATCTTGTGTGATACCCAACGCGATCATCGGTGTCTGCAGGTCTTTTAGAGTCGTATCTGTAACTTCGATTTTCATAGCTGGCACCTCACGGTTCTTGGCTTGATTGCACGTGATTGACCCTTGATGTTCCGCATTATACCACGATGCCGGAGAGATCGCATGGGTAGAGTCCTCGCTAAACGATCATATACCCCCGTTCCCGCTCAGACCGAGAGGGGAGAGGTTGAAACCGGTTAGGACGTGAGGAGAGGCTGTTGGGTTTTGGGTGCAACCCCTACTGATACGGCCACGTATTGAAGAAATGGGGTATTGCCTCCTGACAACAGGCAATACGTCGACGAGAGCGACGTGAAGGAGGAAGCAATGGGTACCAATGTCAAGATCTTGGGCTGGCTGTACATTGTGTTGGGTATCCTGGGTGTCCTGGGAGGTGTTCTTGCTCTGTTTATCTTACTGGGAACTGGGCTGTTGATCGGAGAGCGTGAGGCCATCAACGTCATGACGATCGTTGGCGTTGCTGTGGCTGCACTGATCACATTGGTCTCTCTGCCCGGGATCGCCGTGGGTATTGGGCTTCTTAAGTTCAAGCAATGGGCGCGCGTGCTTGCTCTGGTTCTGGCATTCCTGAATCTCTTTGCGTTCCCACTGGGCACGGTGCTGGCAATCTACACGTTCGTGTCGTTGTTGGATCCTGAGTCTGAGCAGCTCTTCTCATGAGGACGATGGTAGGGCTGGAGCATTAAAGCGTCCGTTTTCAGGAACGAGATGCTGGTGTTCGCATGGGTGGGGGAATCTTCGAGGGTCAGGACTCCACCAGGAGCGAAGTACTCGAAGCCGAAGTCCACAGGATCACCGGGTTGCTTGCCAGGAAGCGGCATCAGGCGGGCTGTCAGCGGTTTCGACAGACGCAGGCTGAGAGCTGCCACGTCATATAGAATGCTCTGGATGGTGGCTTCGCGCAGATCGCCAGGAAGCGGAACCGTGTCCAGACCGGTGCCACATACAGCGGATGTCTGCAGCAAGTCGTAGAGACGCAGAGATCCTTCCGCCGATCGCTGGGCCAAAACGCTGTCCTCCAGCACGGGCAGCATCAGGCCGCAGAATCCCACATGGGGAAACCCTGCCTGTTGGATGGCGTCGGTGAGAGTCGCCGCTGCGGTCAATGTGCCTGGTCCCCCTATTGGGACGCCACTCAACATCTCCAACGCGCCACCGATGCTGACGCTCGGGGTTGGGAAGGGGGCCAAAGAGAAATCAATGCCCAGGAATTTCATCTCTGAGGACCGGGTGGCTGATAACCCTATGGCTTCGAGCCGCTGGCCATGTTGCGTTATGAGTGACGTCAGGTCACGATGTGCCTGACTGAGATCGGAGGCGTCACGGGCGATGCTCATGGCGAGATCGGCGGACTCGGTGGCGATTGCCACGGCAGGGAAGGGCCTGTCCCAGTAGGCGGCTGGGAAGAAGGGAACCCCTGGCGGCACGTTGGCGAGGACTGCGAATCGCAGGTTGCCGAACCCTCCATCAACATGGGATATCTCCTTGATGATCTTGGCGGCCGTGCGCAATGTGGGGCCAGCAATCTGATGGGTGGACGGGACAGCGATCTGGCAGGTAGCAAATAGGGACTGCGTTGCTCCCAGCATCTCCGATACGTACGGCAGCGTAGCGGTCCCAGCCGTCCCAACGGAAACATACTGGAACCCGACCTCGGCACATATGGCCTCCAGGTCCTTGGCCAGGGACACGGTATCCTGCGGGCGTTGGGCGCGTTCTATGGTGGCCAGGAAGTCAGTGGCCAGTCGGACGGTTTGGACCTGATAGCCCGCTTCCTCGTATCGGCCTTTGATGGTCTGCGCTGTCTTTGCCAATTCCTTGATAAGAGACTGATCTACCGGTACCGGTAAGTGAGCCAGTATGGTGATGGATCGGATTTTCACGATGTACTCGTCTCCTGTGCAACTTTGTGTCTCTCTCTTCTCGCCGGAGACACGGTCGGCGGCTGGAGGCATTATAATGGACGTTGCTACGTTTCCCAGTCTCTGGTATATTAGAGTCAATAGGCTGACGGGCCGTATGAACACCTGAGGTATGAGGCTTAAGGCACGCCAGCTATCCAGCTACTGAAGGAGGTGCACTATGCCCGTGATCACGATCTCGCGTCAGTATGGAAGCGGTGGAGTCCAGGTAGCACGGCGTATCTGTGAAGTATTGGGTTACAGCTACTTCGACAAGGACTTGATGGCTCAGGTGGCGGGGGAGCTCGGTATCTCGGAGGATGAGATCGTAGATTTGTCCGGGGATACCTATCGCATGCGAGGGTTTCTTGACCGTCTTCTAGGGCGACGCAGGATCCATGCTGAGGTGAGTGAGCCGACGGCGGAGGGCTCCACACTGAAGGTAGAGGTGCTAAACGAGGCAGAGGGCATCAAGCTAGTCAAGGACACGGTGCTGGCAGCTTATGAGCGGGGTAACGTGGTCATTGTGGGGCGCGGTGGACAGGCCATTCTGCGAGATAAACCAGGCGTTCTCCACGTGCGGTTGGTGGCTCCACTCGGGGCCCGCGCTCTGCGGGTGAAGGAACGCGAGGACATCTCGTTAGCCGAAGCAACCGATCTGGTGACTCGAAGGGATGAGGCGGCGGCGGCTTACCTCCAGCGTTTCTTTGACATAGATTGGGATAATCTGATGCTGTATCATCTGGTGCTCAATACTGGTAAGTGGGAACTCTCAGATGTCGCTGATATCATCATCAGTGCTCTGACCCACTTGCGTATGGTCCCTGAGATCTGAATTCGGTTGCTCTGTGTGTTCTGTCCCCTGGAGTCTGACATGTGGCCCGGGCACGATGAGTACGGCCCGGGCCACATGTTGTCTATGGCGGTCAGGATAGGGCCTGGTCAAGGTCCGCGATGATGTCCTCAACGTCCTCCAGGCCGACCGCAAACCTGATCAGACCCTCCGTGATGCCAGCTTCGAGGCGTGCTGCCTGGGGAACGCTGTGGTGGGTCGTGCTCGGCGGATGGGTGATGAGAGATCGCACGTCCCCCAGGCTCACGGTGCGGGCACAGAGCGAGACGCGGTTGAGCAAACGCACGCCGGCCTCATACCCGCCTTTGAGCTCGAAGACCACGACACCTCCGCCGCCTCCTGGCATCTGGCGACACGCCAGGTCGTACTGGGGGTGCGAGGGATGCCATGGGTAGCGTATCCAAGCAACGGCTGGATGCTCTGCCAGCCATGAAGCTACCTGTAGGGCATTTTCGTTGTGTCGAGCCATACGCAGGGGGAGTGTGCAGATCCCACGGGCGATGAGCCAGGCGTTAAAGGGACTCATGCAACCACCAAGACGACGGATTGGACCCTTCAGCACCCGGGTGATGAAAGATTGGGGACCGGCGATGATGCCACCAAGGGCATCCCCGTGTCCTCCCAGGAACTTGGTTGCGGAATGCACCACGATGTCCACACCCAGGTCAATGGGGTGTTGGTTGATCGGCGTGGCAAACGTGTTATCGATCATGGAGAGAATCCCATGAGCCTGTGCGACGGAGGTGATCGCCGCGATATCATTCAGTGCGAGGGTGGGATTGCCCGGGGATTCCAGGTAGATCAGCCGGGTGTTAGGTTTGATGGCTTGCCTGAAGGCATTGGGATCAGTGGCGTCGGCCAGCGTTGTCTCGATGCCGAACCGGGGGAGATCTTCGATCAAGAGATGGTATGTGCCGCTGTAAAGGCCGGTGGTTGCGACAATGTGGTCGCCCTGGCTCACCACCGCCAATATCGCAGCGCTCACAGCGGCCATCCCAGAGGCCGTCGCTACAGCAGCTTGTGCCCCCTCCAGGGCGGCCACCTTGCGTTCCAGCACCTGGGTGGTGGGGTTCCCCCAACGGGTGTAAATCGGTTGATCCTCGCCCTCGAACGCCTGAGCTGCGGCCTCGGCACTGTCGAACAGATAGGTACTGGCCATGTGAATAGGGGGGGAGACGTCTCCCTCAACTAACTCCATGCCGGCATGAATCGCCATCGTCTGCCAATGTCGATGTGGCGGTTGGTTGTCCATGGATCTCCTCTCTCTTCCTGACATCTGATGTGGTGGATTGGTCTGAGGTGTCGCGCTGGGTATCAGGCTCTGTGATTGGTCTAGTTTAGCAAAGGCCCACAGGATTCCAATCTCAGGGGAGAGTCTACTCACTTCGATGGTGAACACTGGAGAAAGTGATTGTGCATGCGGACTGTTGCGGCCGTGAGGTGCGGTTGCGATGGAGACGTTGAACGGTAGAATCCGACCTGCAACGCAGTACTAGACCTGAGATCGGCTTGGCATAGAAGTGTCTGAACGAGCGATGGATGAGGGATCAGGCATGCAGGGAAGAGGGAACCGCATCTGGCGTGTCCTGTTTGTGGTGTTACTGGTGTTGGCCGTAGCCACCCGATTGACCGATCTTGGGGCACGGACCGTCAGCCACGACGAGACCACCCATGCCAAGTATTCATGGAACCTCTACACTGGCCGAGGGTTCCGTGCTGATCCCCTGATGCACGGCCCCCTTCTGTTTGAGGTGACCGCGCTGTTCTACGCCCTGTTCGGCGTCAGCGATTTCACCGCGCGCCTGTATGCGGCTTTGGCCGGCATCGCTCTGGTCATGAGCCCCTGGCTTTTCCGTCGTTGGATTGGGCAGCGCGGGGCTGCTGCGGCCTCAATCCTTCTACTGATCTCCCCGTCGATCACGTTCTATTCCCGTTACACACGTCACGACGTGCCGATGCTTCTCTACGTGATGCTGTTTCTCTGGGCCATCCTGTGGTATTTGGAGACAGGGAGGGCGCGCTGGTTGACCGCGTTGGGGGCTTTCTTCGCCCTCATGTATGTGACCAAAGAGAATGCTTACATATACACCGCCATCTTCTTCCTCTTGCTGGGACTTCCCCTGATGTGGCGTATGGTATCAGCCCCCTGGCAGCGAAAGGAGCTTCGGCCCTGGATTGCGATATCCGTGGCGTTCGCGATAGTGATGATGTTGGTCTCCGTGCAGGCACTCCGAGTAGGTGAAACGATCCCAGAGGGAGAGAGCAACGTTGCACTGGCTGAGATCCGTCTACCTCTCTGGGGACATCTCGCGGTGGCCGGAACCCTGGTGGGGCTGAGTGTTGCCGTTGCACTGGCGGTTTGGGGGATTGGCGAGACACGCTTGCGGCAAGATCGCCTGTTTGACGTGTTGGTGTTGCTGGCCAGCTTCACTATCCCGCTGGGATCCGCGGTGCTGATGGAGTTCGTGGCCGGTGTTGACATTTCGTCCTTCTATCAGGGCATGATGTCGCTCAACTTCGCAAGCGTTGACCGGGCATCCATGGTGGGAGCAACGGTCACTCTGGTGCTGTCCGTCGCGGCGGGAGTGGGGCTTGGGCTGTGGTGGAACCGACGGCTATGGACTCGCGTTGCGCTTGTGCACTACGGGATTTTCTTTGCCTGTTTCACCACGCTTTTTACCTACGGGTGGGGGGCACTCACGGGTCTGGTAGGCGGTCTGGCCTATTGGTTGGCACAGCAGGGTGAGCAGCGGGGCGGCCAACCCTGGTACTACTATGCTGTCATCGGTCCCCTTTACGAGTATCTGCCTCTGCTTGTCTCGTTGCTGGGTGGGAGTATCTGGACAGGGGGCTGGCTTCTCCGGAATCGTTCTAAGCCGGAGCGTGATTTGATTGAGGGGCCCACTGAATCCCAGGCAATTTACTTCGGTCGAGGTGCTGGATTCCCTGTGTTCCTCTCAGCATGGGCTTTGCTTTCCTGGTGCGCCTACGCAGTAGCAGGGGAGAAAATGCCCTGGCTCTTCGTACACATCGCGCTCCCGCACATTCTGCTGGCTGGCTGGCTACTTGGACGAGCAGACTGGCGGGCACTGTGGATGGACCTCATCTCTCGAGGCTGGCTTGTGCCCATAGGCCTGGTGGGCTTGGGGTTTGCCTGGAGGGCTTTCCAGGCGGGTTCTGAGTCGTTGGGGATTTTCCTGCAGCAGGCTGGCGTGGAGAGCGGTCTTGCCCACGTCATTGAGCAACTCCAACCGCTGGCTGGCGCATTGGGCGGTTCGCTGGGCCTGCTGATGGCAGCCTGGATGCTGTGGTGGACCATTGACGCGTTGGGAATCAGGCGCTGGTTTAGATTGGCCCTGTTGACTGTTGTAGCAGTATTGATGTTGTTCACTGTGCGCACGATGGTCATGTTGAACTACATCTATGATGAGTTTGCGACCGAGTATATGGTCTACGCCCACAGCACGCCCGATGTCAAGGTCGCGTTGCGACGCATTGAAGAGATCTCGCTGCGGCTCACTGGGACGACGGATCAGGTTCGGGTAGCCTACAGTCGCGAAGTTGCCTGGCCATTCTATTGGTACATGGACACTCAATACCCTCATGCTATCTACTTCGAGACACCGGATAGTGAAACTCTACACGATGTGCCGGTCGTCCTGGCGGCGCGCTCTGAGTGGAGTGCCGTGGAAGCGATCCTGGGCGATTCGTACGCCTATACGACGTACAAGCATATTTGGTGGCCTCTAGAGGACTACAAGGACTTGAGTTGGTCGCGAATTCGGCATGCGTTGACCGACCCTGAGCTCCGGCGGGCGCTGTGGGATATCCTGTGGCGGCGTGACTACACGCGCTATGCTCGCCTTCGCGATCCAGAACAGCCCTTTACCCTACAGACATGGCCCCATCGGCTGGAGTTCCGTCTCTATGAGCAACGTGATGTCGGCCTGCGAGCATGGCGATCCACAGTCTCTGGTGGCACAGTTGTTGAGAGTGCGGCAGGGAGAGGGGCAACTGAGAGGGATGATCCTTATGCTGAGATGGTCCAGAAGGTCAAGGCCACGCCCGTGGTACTGCTCCCTGACAGCCTCTTGGCTGATGTGGTGATGGCGCCGGA
>CAYLRT010000117.1:0-8774 GCA_964385885.1 uncultured Anaerolineales bacterium
GGCCGTCTGGGTGATTGAGGCTCCTCATCGCTGGAGCGCGGCGCCGACAAAGCCCCTTGTGACGATGCCCTGAAAGCTCAGACTGCAAACGGAGGCGACCTATGGAGTTCCTGGATGACTTACTCAGCTCACAGGAACCTGAGGAAGAGGCCACGGACAAACCCGATAAGGCCGAGGCACCACCAGTGGAGGAGAGGGCACCCTTGCTGGCAGACGAGACAGCCTGGGAGTCCCTGCGATCCCACGTCGCCAGGGAGGTCACGCGGCAGGAACACGAGGAGCCACCGCCCAAGCGTCCCGGTCTGCTTTCCTCCTTCACCACCCTGCAAAAGGTCGTCCTGATCACGCTCACCCTGGCCGTCCTCGCCACCTGGGGCCTTGCCCTGTCGCGGATCTTGAACGCCTCCAAGGCCCGCCGCACCGAGAGCGCAGCGGCCCTGACATCGCCCACTGCGGCCCCAACGATGTCGCCCACGGAACACGTCACCCCAGCCCAGGCAATAACTGCATCCACACCGACGGCTCCACCCATAGAGGAGCCCCCTGTCCACACCCGCTTCGACACACAGATCGCGCTCGACCCCAACAACCCCGACCTGTATCTCAGGAGGGGAAGGGAGTACCTGCAGGCAGGCGCCTATGATGCCGCCATTCAGGACTTCTCAAAGGTATTGACGCTGGATCCCTCATGCGCGGATGGGTACGCAGGCCTGGGGTGGGCCTACTTCCATACCTGGGCCTGGGAGGCTTCGCAGGAGGCCTTCGAGAACGCCCTGGCGCTCAACCCTGATCTCATCGAGGCCTACTTCGGCCTGGGGAAGCTCTACTTGTATCAGGGAATGTATGTGAAGGCGGCCAAGGCATTTGATCAGGCCGCGGCGATCAATCCCCAGGATGCAGAGGCCGAGGCATGGTTGGCCATCGCCTCGGCGAAGTTCAACGACGTAGAGGAGGCCCTGGGCGCCGTGGAGCGTGCCAAGGCCCAGAACGATCAACTGCCCCTCGTCTACATCGCGCAGTCCTGGGCGCGCCGCATTCAAACTCCGCCCGATATCGATGGGGCGCAGGCGGATCTGCTCTACGCACAGGATCTGGGCCCCACCGACTTCGAGGTGCTTAATGCATTGGCAGAGTTCTACGTGGAGTGGCGTCCCGAGCGACTGGCGGAGGCGGAGCGCCTGGCCGTCTACGCCCACGAGTGGGCCACGAACGACATCGAGCGTGCCATCGCATTGCACACGCTGGGAAGGGTCTACCTGGCCATGGATCGCCAGGAGGATGCACTGCAGGCCCTGCAAGAGGCCGCCGCCATGGCCTCCGCTGAAAATGGCGAGGTGCTATTGGTCGGATTGGCTGCGGACCTGGCCCGTGCCCAGCCGTAGCTCCTCCCATTGAGCGTCGCCCGCCTGCTCCGAGAGAGCTGTGGTCTCTCCAGCCAGCCAGCGCCGCAGGTATTGACCCGTGTAGGAGCGCCCGTTGCGCGCCACCTCCTCAGGGGTGCCCTCGGCGATGATCTCACCGCCGGCATCGCCCCCTTCGGGCCCCAGATCGATGATCCAGTCAGCCACCTTGACCACATCGGGGTTGTGTTCGATCACCACGATGGTATTGCCGGCATCCACCAGGCGCTGCAGGACCTGGATCAGTTTCGCGACGTCGGCCGCGTGAAGGCCCACAGTCGGCTCGTCCAGGAGATAGAGCGTCCGTCCGGTCGAGCGCTTCGAGAGCTCTCGGGCCAACTTCACCCGCTGGGCCTCGCCCCCCGAGAGGGTCGGCGCTGGCTGCCCCAGGCGAATGTAGCCCAATCCCACGTCATAGAGGGTCTGCAAGCGCCGTGTGATCTGCGGCACGGCAGAGAAGAACTCCAGGGCCTCAGTGACCGTGAGATCCAGCACTTCCGCGATGTTCAGTCCTTTGTATCGCACCTGCAGGGTCTCACGGTTATAGCGTGCCCCATGACATACATCACAGGGCACATAGACCTCAGGCAGAAACTGCATCTCGATCCGCAGCTCACCCTGGCCCCCACACGCCTCACAGCGTCCTCCCTTCACGTTGAAGGAGAACCGACCGCGCTTGTAGCCCCGGATCCGCGACTCAGGCAGCTTGGCAAAGAGGTCCCGGATAAAGTCGAAGACGCCCGTGTAGGTCGCCGGATTGGAGCGCGGGGTGCGGCCGATGGGCGATTGATCGATGTTGACCACCTTGTCGATGAACTCATAGCCCTCCACACGGTCGCAGGCTCCCGCGGGCTCCCGCGAGCCATAGACAAGCTGGGCCAACCGCCGGTACAGCGTCTCGATGACCAAGGTGCTCTTCCCAGAGCCGGACACCCCCGTGACGCAGACGAAGAGGCCCAGGGGGATACGCACATCGATGTTCTTCAGGTTGTGTTCCCGCGCCCCACGGATCACCAACGCCTTGCCGTTGCCGGGGCGTCGCTTCTCCGGCACGGGGATCGAGAGCCGTCGCGAGAGGTAGGCCCCGGTGAGCGATGTGGGGTGATTGATTATCGCCTCGAGGGGTCCCGACACCACCACCTCACCCCCATGTTCACCAGCCCCCGGCCCCAGGTCCACAATCCAATCGGCCGAGCGGATGGTGTCCTCGTCGTGCTCGACCACGATCACCGTGTTGCCGAGGTCCCGCATCTCCTTGAGCGTCGCGATGAGCCGCGCGGTGTCGCGCGGATGCAGCCCGATGCTCGGCTCATCCAGCACATAGAGCACCCCGGTCAGGCGTGACCCCACCTGGGTGGCGAGGCGGATCCGCTGCGCCTCGCCGCCGGAGAGCGTGCTGGCCGCGCGGTCCATAGTGAGATAGTCCAGTCCAACGTTCATCAGGAAAATCAGGCGATTCCGTATCTCCTTGAGGGCCCGCTCGGCAATGGCGTAGGATTTCGGGCTCAGCAGGGGTGTGGTATCCGGCGATGGGTTCTCCGATGTCTCGATCAGGAGATTGATCCAGTCCAGAAGCTGGTTGACTGGCCAGCGCGTGAGCTCGTCAATCGGCTTCTCGGCCACCGTCACGGCACGCGCCACCTCGTTCAACCGCGTGCCGTGACACGCCCGGCACGGCGTACGGCTCATCACCTCCTCGATCTTGCTCCGGATGTAATCAGAGCTCGTCTCGTCGTAGCGACGACGGAGGTTAGGAATGACCCCTTCGAACTGTCGGACGCCTGTCCACTCGCCGTTAGGGGTCTCATACGAGAGGGGAATCCGCTCAGGACCTGTCCCGTAGAGCAGGATGCGCTGTTGAGCCTCTGTCAGTTCACGCCACGGTTTGTCCATATCGATGCCATAGTGCCTGGCAACGCTCTCCAGGATCTGCCAACTGGCGCTCTCATGATCCTCGGACAGGCCATAGGCGATGGCTCCCTCACGCAGCGATTTCTCCTTGTTGGGAACCACCAGATCGGGGTCGATCTCCAAACGGAACCCCAACCCCTCACACACCGGACAGGCCCCATGAGGGCTGTTGAAGGAGAAGCTGCGGGGCTCGATCTCGGGGATGCTCACGTTGCAGATGGGGCAGGAAAGGCGTTCCGAGAAGAGCTGATCGCCCTCGGGGTAGCGGCTCGGGTCCGCTGAGCGCACGACATTGACCACGACCACCCCATCTCCAAGGCGCAACGACGTCTCCACCGAATCAGTCACCCGGCTCACAAAGTCCGCATACGCCTCCTTGGTCTCGATCTGCCTGTCGGGTATGATCAGCCGATCGACCACCGCCTCGATGTCGTGCATCTTGTAGCGGTCCAGCTCTGGCACCTCCTCCAGATCGTAGACTGTGCCATCCACGCGCACCCGCACGAAGCCGAGCTTCCTGACTTCCTCCAGGATCGGACGATGGTGTCCTTTGCGCCCCCGCACCAGGGGCGCAAGGATCTGCAGGCGGGTGCCCACCGGCATGGCGAGGATCGTATCCACGATCTCCTGGGCGCTTTGCCGGGTCACAGGCCGGCCGCATTTGGGACAGTGGGGGACGCCGATGCGGGCATAGATCAGACGCAGGTAGTCATAGATCTCGGTCACCGTGCCCACCGTCGAACGCGGGTTGTGTGACACGCCTTTCTGGTCGATAGCGATCGCCGGGCTAAGGCCCTCGATGACCTCGACATCGGGCTTGTTCACGCGCCCCAGGAACTGACGGGCGTAGGCGCTCAACGATTCGATGTAACGACGCTGGCCCTCGGCGAAGATGGTATCGAACGCCAATGACGACTTGCCAGACCCTGAAAGCCCCGTGATGACCACCAGCTTGTACTTCGGGATGGACAGCGTGATATTTTTGAGATTGTGCTGGCGTGCGCCACGGATGACTAATTGATCCGATGCCATACTCCCTGCCTTTTCCGCTCCCCCTATCTGTATCCATATATTATAGCACGGTCTCCCACCAGGAAAAAGAACATGCGTTCTAGAGGATGATTCCAGGTGACTGTCACCCCGATGATACGTGACGTACGCGGGCCATCGCTTGCGGTGGCAGCTCTCAGCAAAGGCCTTGACAGCGGTGATAGTCACCGGCTCCCCCGCAACCACTCAACGTATCCTTGCCGGGCCTTGCAGAATACAATATAATAAAGATGAAATGCTATGTCTGACCCGGCTGCCACCCGGCACCGGGCGGCTAGAGGGGGGAATGCGAACCGTAGTAAGCGCCTGTGACAGGCGTTCGATCAATGCCTCGTGGCTTTGTGGCTGATGCAACGAGGTCTTCCTCAAGACGCTCCTGCTGTCCCTCTGATGCCTCTTCCACGCGCCTCTAACGGCATTCTAACGTGTGCTTACTACAGTTGGCATGCCATAGACATAGACCGAAAACAGAAAGGGGGGAGATAGTGAAAGGATGGAAAAGCCGGTAAAGATTCTGTGCGTCACAGGCAACCCAGAAAACCAACAGTCCCTGAGCGACCTCCTGCAGACCGAAAGTGCTTTCAAGACGCAGGTGGCCAGCTCGTTAAGCGAGGCCCTGGCGCTGGCTGGGCAGCGGGCGTTCGATGCGGTCCTGCTCGATCTGGACCTTCCTGACAGCCAGGGACTGGAGACGTTGCAGTCCTTCCAGCAGGCAGCGCCGGACGTGCCGCTGATCGTGATAGGGCGGCACGAGGCCGAGGGCACAGCCGCCGTCCGCGCCGGGGCCCACGACGTCGTGATCCCAGGGGATGTGTCATCCTCGACCTTGGCCCGCATCCTGCACGACGCAATCCTGCGCCAGGAATTGAGGCGGACCTTGGAGGCCAGCAAGGCAGGCACGCAGGCGCTGCTCAAGGCCAACCCCGATGGGATCCTCGTCGTCGATCAGGAAGGCATCGTGCGCCAGGGTAACCTGACCGCGGAGCGGATCCTGGGACGACCACTGGAGGATCTGGTAGGGAAGCCATTAGGATACCCGCTGGACAGCACCAGCCCCACGGAGTGGACAGTCCTACATCCCCAGGCCGCCCCCAGGATCGTTGAGGTGCGGACAGTGCCGATTGACTGGGAAGGCAAGCCGGCGTACCTGGCTACGCTGCGCGACATCACCGCGCTGCGCCAGGCGCAGGAAGCGTCGGCTGCTTTGGAGTCAAGCCTGCACGCGGTGACCGACGCTGCGCTGGACGCCATCGTCACCGTCGATGACAACGGTACCATCACCTCCTGGAATCCAGCGGCCGAGCGGCTGTTTGGCTACACCAGTCAAGAGGCCCTGGGCCAGAACGTCCACGTCCTGCTTGCGTCGCAACAGGATCGCCAGGCCGCCGCCGCTGACTTCCCGATGTCCACACGCGCCGGCGAGCTGGGCCCCCTGGTAGGCCGAACCGTGGAGCTGACGGGGTGGAGCAAGGCCGGAGAGGCAATCCCCATTGAGCTCTCCCTCTCGGCGTTCCAGATTCAGGGGCGCCGGCACGCGGTGGCCATCATCCGTGATATTCGCGAGCGCAAGCGAGCCGATGCCGTGCTGCATCGTAGCCATCGACTGTATCGGCTGCTGAGCGCCATCGACGAGGCCGTCCTTACCGCCGAGAGTCCCGACGCGCTGTTCCAGGCCGTCTGCCAGGCAGCGGCAGCGCAGGAACATATCTGCATGGCCTGGATCGGGCTGGTGGACGCGGCTCGGGGCGTGGTCACACCGGTGGCCGCCGCCGGAGAGGGCCGCGACTATGTCCACTCACTACACATCACAACCGATGCGCGGCAGCCAGAGGGCCAGGGTCCAACGGGCCGAGCCGTCCGCGAGGGGCGCATCATCGCCAGCCCGGCCATTGAGCACGACCCTGCGATGGCGCCCTGGCGCATGCAGGCGGTGCCGCGGGGTTACCGCTCCTCGGCGGCTATCCCCCTGCGTCGCGGTGGCCAGATCGTGGCAGTGCTGAACCTCTATGCGGCCGAGCCCGGCGTCTTTGACGCCTCGGAGATCGAGTTACTACAGAGGATCGAGCACGACATCAGCCGCGAACTGGAGGCGATGGAGTCGGAAGCCCGGCGCCAGCAGGCCATGGCTGCCCAGGCCGAGTCGGAGCGACGCTTCCGCGATATCCTGGAGGGCGTCGACCTCTACGCCATCATGGCCGACAGTAACGGCCGGGTAATTTTCTGCAACGATGCCTTCCTTGAGGCCACCGGCTGGCGCCGTGAGGAGGTCATCGGTCAGGATTTCTTCGCCCGTTTCGCCCCTCATGACCGCGAGCGGCGTTGGCGCTACATCACTTTGCGCTATGCTGGAGAAGTGCCCGCCGAGCTGCGCCACCGGACAGAGGACATCGTCACCCGCGACGGACAGCGACGCATCGTAGGATGGACCAACTTCCTGTTGCGCGACACCGACGGCAAACCGATAGCGTTGGCCGCCCTCGGGCGGGATATCACGGAGATGCTGCAGGCCCAGGAGGCACTACAGGCCCAGTCCCAGCGTCTGTCTCTCCTCAACCAGCTTACGCGCTCCATACTGAGTCACGATGACCTGGAGAGCATGTTGACCGCCATGCTCGAGCCCCTGACGGCCAGCCTGCGCGCCGACTTGGGCGCGGTGTTCACCCTCCAGGACAGCCAGCTCAACCTGACCGCCTACGTCGGGAGCGACGATACACCCTGCGCAGCGTTGGAAGCGCTCGGCCCTCTGTCACCCCAGCAATCTGTCCTGCTGTCCGCTCTGCAAAGGGAAACGATACACCTGGAGGATCTCCAGACGCAGAGCCAGGACCCCTTTGAGCGCGCCCTGCAGCAGGCCGGGCTGCGGAGCATGCTGGCCCTGCCCCTGCAGACGCCCGACTCAGTGCTGGGCATCCTGGTGCTGGGCCGTGCCGATCCGGGCGGCTTCTCAGAAGAGGAGATCGCCACCCTGCACCAGGTTGCTGACCAGAGCGCCCTGGCCATCCGTCACGTCCAAGTCTATCGGGAGCTGCGCGATGCATACCGGGATCTGAAGCGAGCCCAACAGGACGCTATGATGGCCGAACGCCTGCGCGCTCTCGGGGAGATGGCCAGCGGTATCGCCCATGATATCAACAACGCTATCTCACCCGCCCATATCTACGCCAGCATGCTGGCGCGCGATGCATCCCTGGGCGACGACGTGCGCCAGCAGCTCGAGTTCATCCGCACTTCCATCAACGATGTAGCTGAGACCGTGGGCCGCATGCGCGAGTTCTACCGTGAGCGCGAGCCCACCGAGGCTCTGGAACCAGTGGATCTCAACGACGTTGTAAACCACGTGGTGGACCTGACCCGCCCCCGCTGGGCCGACCAGGCTCAGGCCCAGGGCGCCACCATCGAAGTCCGCACCGAGCTGACCGAGGATCTGCTGCCCGTGCACGGCAGGGCCCATGAGATCCGCGAGGCGTTGACCAACCTGGTGCTCAATGCGGTGGATGCCATGCCCCAGGGCGGCACGCTCACCCTACGCACCAGGCGCAGCCCCGCTGGTGAGATCGTGCTGGAGGTGCAGGACACCGGCGTCGGCATGGACGAGAAGACCCTGGCCCGTGCCCCCCAGCCTTTCTTTACCACCAAGGGCGATCAGGGCACCGGATTGGGACTCGCGATGGTGTTCGGCATCATGAAACGCCACAACGGTCGCCTGGAGATCACCAGCGCCCCTGGTCAAGGTACCCTTGTGCGTCTCGTCTTCCCCGCTCCCGAGAGGGATACGAACGCTCAGGGGACTCAGACCCTGGAGGAACCCTCGGCGCCGCTGCGCATCCTGGCCATTGATGATCAGGACACCGTGCGGCAGGCTCTGCAGGATATGCTGGAGAGCGTGGGCCACGAAGTCCACTCCGCCGCCAGCGGCCAGGCCGGGCTGCGCGCTTTCGAGGAGGCCCAGGCCCAGGGCAAGCCCTTCGACGTGGTAATCACCGACCTGGCAATGCCGGGCATGACGGGCCACGAGGTGCTGCAGGCGGTGAAGGACCAGGCCCCGCAGACACCCGTCATCGTCCTAAGTGGCTGGGGCGCCCATCATACCCGCGGAGGGGAGACAACGCCCAGTGTGCAAGCCGACGCGGTGCTGGCCAAACCTCCAAGGGTGGAGGCGCTGCAGGCCGCACTGGCGCGGGTGGTGAGCACACGGCGTCGCGAAAGGAATGGGCAGGCCGCGAACGATCCAACACCGCCCGATGGGCCACAGTAAGCGGATGGCGAGAGGCGAATGGTCCGCCATCACTTTGGGGTGACTGTCACCTCGATGATACGTGGTGTACGCGGGCCATCGCCTGCGACGTTGGCTCTCGGCAAGGGCCTTGATGGCGGTGACAGTCACCGGCTCTCCCGTTTGGGGTGACTGTCACC
>CAYLRT010000118.1:0-2268 GCA_964385885.1 uncultured Anaerolineales bacterium
GCAATCTGACAGGCGCGGGCTATGTCTCGGCCAGCACGATAACCGTGTCGATGGCGTCTGGCGCCTTGGCTGGGCCCTTGATGAGCAGCGTGTCGCCGTAACGCTCGATGGGCAGGGTCACGCTGGGGTCTGCCAGCAGGTAGGCCCGGGCCGGGTCCACGGCGCCCGCCGGGACCGCAATCTCGCCGTTGGTGGGCCAGTCGAAGACGTGCAGGAAGAGGCGTCCTGGTTTCACTGTGCTGCGGCACCAGTCGACGCCCTGGATCGGCCCAGGGCGGGTGCCATAGACGGCTTCCCCGTTGACATCGAGCCAGCGGCCCATGGCCAGCAGACGCTCCACACTGGGTTGAGGGATCACGCCCTCGGCCGTTGGGCCGACGTTGAGCAGGTAATTGCCGCCCTTGCTCACGATGTCCACCAGTTTGTGGATCAGGTCCTCGGTGGACTTCCAGTTGTGGTCGTTGACCTTATACCCCCAGGTGTCGTTAATAGTCGCGGGGGTTTCCCAGTCCATCTCAACCGCCTGGGCCGGGATTCGGTTGTCTCCAGCCGAGGCATAATCGCCTAGCCTGTTACCGACCCGTCCGCTCACCAGGCAGTCTGGCTGCAACTCATGGACCAGCTCAACCAGCGACTCGCTCTGTTCAGCGGTGATGCCCTTGGGGGTGTCGAACCAGATCAGCGCCACGGGGCCGTAGTTGGTCAGCAGCTCCCGCACCTGGGGCTTGACGTACTCCTCCAGGTAGCGGGCGAAGTCCTTCTGGGCCGGGTCATAATCCCAGTCATTTCCATCTCCGTCCGGATGGTGCCAGTCCTGCGTCTGCGAGTAGTAGAAGCCCAGGCGCATACCCTGCTTCTGGCACTCATCGGCCAGTTCTTTCAGGATGTCGCGCCCGAAGGGGGTCGCATCCACAACGTTGTAATCGGTGACCTTCGAATGGAAGAGGCAGAAGCCGTCATGGTGCTTAGACGTGATCACCATGTACTTCTGTCCTGCCTGTTTGGCAAGTGATACCCACTCCGCCGCGTCGAACTTAACCGGGTTGAACTGCTTGGCGAGCTGCTCATATTCAGCGACGGGGATGCGGGCTCGATACATGATCCATTCGCCGATGCCGGGGATCTCCTGGCCCTTCCATATCCCGGCCGGTATTGCATACAGCCCCCAATGGATGAACATGCCAAACTTGGCATCCCGCCACCAATCCAACCTTGGGTCATTTCTAGCATCCGCCCGTTGGGCGCGCTCGTCCGCAATAGCAGGCCGTGACTCGATGCGGTCCAGGGCCCAACGGACCAGATATTCCACAGCCTCGGCTCGGGTTGCGCCATAAGCCTTGGCAACCTTGTCCAATCGTCTGGACAGCGACTCCGATAACTCTACGGTGCGGTCTGAAAGGTCCGTCGTGGTCATTGGCTTTCTCCTTGATCTGTGGTCAGTTGGAACATGCAGGGATCTTCCCAGACCCCCGTGGTTTAATCTCGAAGCGCAGGCGATGGTGTGATGGACAGCGCGAAGGCTGGCGTGTCTCCGCCCAGCTCCGCAACCACCTTCTGGGGGAGCGCCACCGTGATGCCTTCGGGGCTCTGCCGCCATGGTAAAGCCCCGGCGTAGCCCAGCAACTGGAGCTGGGCCCCTTCAGGAGCCATCAGATCCTTCAGCAGGAGCTCGCCGGGCTGCGGCTGTACCAGCACAATGGCATAGAGGGTGTCCCCTTTCTGTGTGAAGCGTAGTGGCAGGCCATCGCCGGTGGTACCCTCGGCGGTAACCCAGGGGCGGGTGTCGAAGATCGCCTCGCCGTTGCGTCGAAGCCATGTGCCCAATCCCTCCAGACGCTCACGCTGGAGCGCCGGGATCGTGCCGTTGGCCATTGGCCCGACGTTAAGGAGGAGGTTACCATTCTTGCTTACGATGTCCACGAATGAGTGAACGAGTTCACGGACCGAGAGGTAAGCTTCAGGTCCCTCGTTCTGGTTGTAGCCGAAGGAAAAGCCAATCCCGCGGGTGGCCTCCCACTTCGGTCGGGTGATGGTGTCGAACGAGGCGTACTCCGGTGTCCTGAAGTCGAAGTGCCTGCTCTTCATCATCTCGCTGACATCGGTGGCCGCGAAGTTGAACTCCTGGGTAAAACGATCGTTCACCGCTCCTTCGGCGACAGTGTTGTAGTAGTGGGCAAAGAGTGACGCCAGATCAGCCGCCGCCGGATAGGCAATATCATTCCAGAGGATCGAGGGCTCATAGCGGGCAATCAGCTCGTACCAGTGGTT
>CAYLRT010000118.1:2368-6966 GCA_964385885.1 uncultured Anaerolineales bacterium
CTCTGGTTGAACAGCGGGACGAAGTCATCATAGGAGAACTTATCCCCGTATGTCTGGATGTGATGTTGATGAGAGGGACTGTCGGGGATGCGGATGGAGTTCAGATACCACTCCGCGTAGGGATTGTTGGTGAACCAGCTCTCCCATCCCTTCTCGGCGACGACCTTCGTGAGTTCCCCTGTAGTCGGGGCCCAGGCGGGGACCGAATAGAGCCCCCAGTGGATGAAGATACCCAGCTTCGCGTCCTCGAACCAGGTCGGGGCCTTGTGCTGGGTGATGGATTCCCAGATAGCTTCGAAACGCTTGTGTTGCGTCATGGACTGACTCCTTTCACGATGCCCTGCAGTGTGAGCTGATCCGCCAGATGACAGCTCACGAAGTGGCCGGGCGAGATCTCACGTAGCGTGGGGAGCTCCTGTGAGCAGATTGGTTGAGCATAGCGGCAACGGGGGTGGAAATAGCAGCCACTGGGCGGATTGGCCGGGTTTGCCACCTCGCCAGCCAGCACAATGCGCTGCTTCAAGCGGGCCACCCTGGGGTCCGGCCTGGGCACGGCGGACATCAGGGCCTCGGTGTAGGGGTGTTTAGGGCTCTCATACAACTCATCCGTCTCCGCCATCTCAACGAGCTTCCCCACGTACATCACTGCCACCCGATCTGAGATATGCTTAACGACGCTCAGGTCATGGGCGACAAAGAGATAGGTGAGCCCCAACTGGTCGCGCAGGTCCTCGAGCAGGTTCAGGATCTGCGCCTGCACTGAGACATCGAGAGCTGACACGGGCTCGTCACATACGATGAATCGAGGGTTGAGGGCCAGCGCACGGGCAATCCCGATACGCTGGCGCTGACCACCGCTGAAAGCGTGAGGGTAGCGCCGCATATACTCGGGGCGAAGGCCAACCGACCGCAGGAGCTCAGCGACGCGATCCTCTAGCTCTGAGCCATGCATGCCTTCATTGATCATCAGGGGCTCACCCACGATCTGCAGCAGCGTCATACGCGGATTAAGCGAAGAATAGGGATCCTGGAAGATGATCTGTATCTGCTTACGCACCCGCTTCAGGCCTTCCTTGTCAAGCTCCCTGATGTTGATCATCTCACCGGTTTCACGATCGCGGAACAGGATCTTGCCCTCGGTAGGCTCAATCGCACGGGGCAGGCAACGACCGGTCGTAGTCTTGCCACAGCCACTCTCGCCGACCAGCCCTAGAGTCTCTCTGTCCCTGATGTAGAAGTCGACGCCATCGACAGCCTTGACATAGCCGATGGTTTTTCTCAAGAACCCCTTCGTGATGGGAAAGTACTTCTTCAGCCCCTTCACCTCGAGCAGCAGTCTTTCTTGTGTTTCCACCATGCTTCCTTCCCGTTTCTGTCAGATTAGTGAGAACTGCCGGGGAGCGGGCACTCAGCCGTACAAGTGGCATCGGACCCAATGCCCAGGCGCCACCTCAACCAGGGGAGGCTCAACCTCACCGCATATCTCCATCCTGCTGGAACAACGAGGGTGGAATGGACATCCGCTGGGTAAGGCATACGGATCGGGCACGATCCCTTTGATCGCCTCCAGTCGCCGACCGCGTTGGTCCTCGATGCGTGGTATGGAGCGCAGCAGTGCTCGGGTATAGGGGTGCTGTGCGTCATAGAACACCGTGTCGACATCCGCTCGCTCAACCATCTTGCCCAAGTACATGACGACAACCTGCTGCGCCATCTCCGCGATGACCCCTAGGTTGTGAGTGATGTACATGATTGCCATCCCCATCTGCTCCTGCAGTTCACGCATGAGATCCAGGATCTGGGCTTCGGTGGTTACGTCCAACGCGGTGGTCGGCTCATCTGCGATGAGGAGCTGCGGGTTGCATGAGAGCGCCATGGCGATCATCGCCCGCTGGCGCATGCCACCGCTCAGCTCAAACGCATACTGGTCCACCGTTATCGAGGGTTTGGGCATCCCGACACGCTGCAGCATCTCGATGGTAAGAGCCCGCGCCTCGGCCTTAGTCACATCCTGGTGCAGTAAGATGGCCTCTATGATCTGGTCGCCAATGGTATGAACGGGCGAGAAAGAAGTCATAGGTTCCTGAAACACGATGGCGATTTCACCCCCACGGATCTCGCGCATCTTTTTGCTGCGCGCGTCAAGCTGCGCCAGATCCACCACCTCTGCGAGGGAGAAGTCGTGGTCCCGCCGCAGGTAACGATGGTAGAGGATCTGCCCGTCAACGACGCGTCCTGGTGGCTCGACGATCCGCAGGATGGAACGGGCTGTCACGCTCTTGCCGCAGCCGCTCTCTCCCACCACGCCCAATGTCGTACCTCGCTTGATGTCAAAGTCCGCGCCGTCAACCGCCCGCACTGTGCCCTCTTCGAGGAAGAAGTAGGTCTTGAGGTTCTTGACCTCTAACAGAATATCGCTATCTGTCATTATGTCTCCCTTGTGTTGCTGCGACTCCCAGGAGGTTATGTTCAATTGCCCCCCTTGCGTAGCGCTTACGACAATTCCTCCAAGAGAACGTAGCCCGCCCCCAACCGCTGAACCAGGGGGCCTTCGCATTCCAGTTTGATGACGGTCACCCCAGCGATAGGATCAGGATCGTGGTAGGGCAGGTTCTTCAGGACCAGCCGTTGCTCCGTCTGCTCGAAGGTGATGGGGGTGCCATCGCTCAGGAATGAGGCCCGTTTCACCGGGGTGCGGATGCCTCCGATCACCAATTCGCGGCCAGGCCAGCGTGTACACCAGAAATAGGCATCGTTGCCCTTGAGCGTCCAACGGCCTGTTGGGAGCCACTCTATACGGCCGTGCTCCGCCCGATCGACCTTCCCGTAGAGCGCTTCGCCGTTCTTGGTAATCCAGGCTCCTACCTTCTCCAGGCGCTCCACCGCCTCGGGCGGTACCGAGCCATCGGGGGCAGGACCGATGTTCAGCAACAGGTTACCCTGTCCCGCTGCCGCCGTCTGCAGCATTCCCAGTACCTCGCGTACGGACCGCCAGTCGGGGGAGATAGGCATATAGCCCCATGAGCCATTGAAGGTCATGCACGCCTCCCAGTCGCGGCCCTCCTCGGCCGCTGTCACGTGCTCCTCCGGTGTACCAAAGTCCTCCGGGAGCTTGGCCCGATTGTTGATGATGATGTGCGGCTGGAGCTCCCGCACCATGCTGCTCATCTTCACGCTCTCCCACGCTTCTGCATCGGGCAGCGGCCACGAAACATCGTACCAGAGGATGTCGATCTTGCCGTAGTTCGTCATCAGTTCGCGCACGCAACCCTGCGTGAAGTCCAGAAAACGTCGCCGGGCATCCTCATCGATCGCGCACCGCGCCCCATCGGGGTGATGCCAGTCCATCAGCGAGTAATAGAATCCGACCTTGAGGTCGAACTCCCGACACGCCTCCACAAACTCCCGCACCAGATCGCGCCCCGGCCCGCGTTTCACCGCATTGTAGTCGGTCTGGGCCGTGTCCCACAGGCAGAAACCCTCGTGGTGTTTCGTGGTCATCACCATGTACTTCATGCCTGCCTTTTTCGCCAACGCAGCCCATTCGCGCGCCGGGCGTGGTTTGGGATGCCAGGTGTCCGCCAGCTTCTCATACTCCTCTATCGGTATCCGCTCACGGTTCATCACCCATTCGTGGCGGCCCAATTGCGCGTAGAGTCCCCAGTGAATGAACATACCAAAACGGGCCTCGCGCCACCACTGGATCCGTGCGTCATGTGTCTCTGCAACCTTCCGCAAATACTCCTCCGCGTTCATCTCACTCCTCCCGTTAGTCCTTTCTAGTGCAGCCTGGAAACGTTTACTCACAGTCTAGAATAGGGATCAGCCGCATCCCGCAGGCCGTCGCCTACGAAATTGAACATCAGCACGGCGATCACGACGAAAGCACCCGGTACCATCTGCCAGGGGCGGTCCACGACGACGACGAGTTGCTGAGCGTCCCGGAGCAGGGCGCCCCAACTCACCGCTGGAGGCTGGATGCCCAACCCTAGGAAGCTCAAGGACGTCTCACCGAGGATCATCGAGGGGATCGAGAGCGTGATGTTGACCAGGAGGTAACTCATGAAGTTAGGTAGCATGTAGCGGAAGATGAGACGTGAGACCGAGGCGTTGTAGATCTCTGCCGCCATCACATAGTCTTCCTCGCGCAGCGAGAGTAGTTTGCCTCGCACGGTACGAGCCAACCCCCCCCAGCCAACGATGGAGAGAATAATCGTGATGGCGAAGTAGGTCTTGGTGACCGGCCAAGTGCGCGGCACCGCCGCAGCCAGCGCCATCCACAGCGGGATCTTGGGGATCGCGACCAGGAAGTCAACCAGTCGCATAATCACTTCGTCAGTTACATCACCGAAGTAACCAGCCAATCCTCCTAGAGTGCAACCCAGGACGAAGGTGATGATGACCCCACCAAAACCGATGAACAACGACACACGGCCACCGTAGATGGTACGGGAGAAGATGTCGCGCCCATAGCGATCGGAGCCAAAGAGGAACACCGGAGGACCATCGGGGCCAGTGCCAAAGGGTCGCCAATTGATAGGGATCACCCCGAACAGCTTGCGAGGTTCCTCACCTGAGAAGAAGAACAGGATGGGGAA
>CAYLRT010000118.1:7066-8655 GCA_964385885.1 uncultured Anaerolineales bacterium
AGAATCCAGCCGATAGTGCTGAAGACCGGGTTCAAAGCGACCCGCACGGGATACTTGAAGAGCAGCTTCAGTTCTGTGAGCCCTTTGGCCCGGGCTGTCACTACGTAAGGCCGCCGTAATTCATCCAGCAGTGTAGCCCGCAGGGTGCGGATGAGACCCGCGGTACCGGAAAGCCCGATGATCACCACGGGCAACCAGATGTTGCTCAGCAGGTTCAGGAACTTGGCCCATGACCAGGGGGCATCTCGGTACTCCAGCGAGAAGAGGCTGGTGACCATCGAACCCGTCAGTTTGTAGAAGAGCCAGGACAACACCAGAGCCAGCAGGAACTGAGGTACTGCAAGGCCAATGAACCCTGCGAAGGTAGCCAGATAGTCGAACCAGGAGTGCTGGTAGACTGCGGAGATGATGGCAATGGGAATGGCCAGGATGTACACCACGATCAGGCTGGCGAGGGAGATACCGATGGTGATTGGCAGACGCGACCAGATCACTTCTCCCACCGGCTGCTGCCACTGGAACGAACGGCCAAACTCACCTCGAAACACGCTGGCCATCCACTTGAAATACTGAACAGTGATAGGCTTGTCCAATCCATATTGGGCTCGTAATCGAGCGATCTCGGCCTCGTCAAATGTCTGACCTGAGTCTTCCAGTCGCTGGATGTAAACAGTCAGGTAGTCCCCTGGCGGGAGCTGGATGATGATGAAAGAAATAATGGTCAGGAGCACCAACAGGGGGACCATGATTATCGCACGGCGGATTATGTAAGACAGCATAGATATCCTCTCCCCTCCTCTCTCCAAAGATGAGAGAATCCGGATGTTATTGGACGTTCACCTCGACGCCCTGCCCACGTCCTATGCCCTGGACCTTCTGGGGGCTATCCGCACGGATGGCCCCCAGAAGGGTGTCCCAGTCCACTTGGTGGCTGGGTCGGGCTAAGCGGGCTTGAAGAACACCTGCTCCTGTGCGAACATCATCGCCGACGAACGTCCGGAGTGTGGCACATTGGCCAGCCTCTTGGGGACGATGACGGGGTCGATGACGTCGCGGGCGAGCGGCAAGATAGGGATGTATTCCTTGAACCACTCGGCAAACCGCTTCTCCGCGTCCTTGGCCTGAGCCGTGTTGGGGTTGATGCTGCGGAGTTCCGCATCGATGGCGTAGAGTTCCTTGACCCAGTCAGGGGGTTCCTCGCCCTCTTTGCCAGCCGTCTGCATCCACTGATGCCACAGCCGCCCATAGCCCACCCGGCTGTTGGGCATGTAGTCCCACATCAGGTACGGCCAGTTGCAGTCATCGAGCCAGTCGATGCTGACGTAGAGCTGGTTGGAGTCGCGGAGCTGAGTGAGCAGTGAACCCTCGATTTGCTTCAGGGGGGTATAGATACCCACGTCCTCCAACTGAGTCTTGATCATCTCGGCCGGCTGCCCAAACAGCGGGTCAAGCTTCACATCCATGCGGAACTCAAAGCGCTTGCCGCTCGGGTACAGCCGCCAGCCCTCGCTGTCTCGCTTGTCGAGGCCCAACTCGTCCAGCATCTTGTTCGCCAGCTCCTTGTCATTGACGTCGGGGATCCAGGGGTT
>CAYLRT010000119.1:0-8542 GCA_964385885.1 uncultured Anaerolineales bacterium
TTCGACCTGGCCCAGCGGATCGCGGTCTCCATCCAGGCGCATGTGGGCCGGAACTCATTTTGTTGATTGCCATCCACTGGCGCGCACCCGGAGAGTATGGTACCCTAGAGGCATGTCCAAAATATCGTTGCTATGTAGTGTACTTCTGCTCGTCGTCCTGTTGACGGCCTGCATTCCATTGAGCGGAGTGTCCCCAACCCCAGCCTCTCCGCCTCCAAGCCTCACTATCACCACGACGCCTACGCTCCCACCGCCCGCGGTGACGCCCACGCCCTCGGTCGCCAGGCCGTCCCTCGCCCTGGACGACTTCACCGGCCCCTCCTTGGCTCCTCCGATTCAGCGCTATCTCGAGGCAGGCGGCGATCCGACTACCCTCGAAGCAATGCTCAATGCGATCATCGCCGACCCGGCGCAGAAAGCCCCAATCCGGGCCGAAGTGAATAGCGTCGATGTGACTGGCGACGGTGTGGACGAGGTCGCGCTGACGCTGACGATCCCGCGCGGTGGAGACTACGTGGACACGAGCCTGCTGGTGCTGACACCTCAAGCGGGACACTACCAGACCATCCTCGAGTTCATCCGCGCGCCTCTCGAGACTCTCACCGACGCTGATGGCTATCGCTTCCTCGCCATTGTGGATATGAACCGAGACGATACCAAGGAGCTGGTAGTTGACCTGGCAATCGGCGGGGATCATCGTTTCTGGATTCTGGGCTGGGATGGCACGCAGATACGCAGTCTACTTGAGCCACAGCAGGATCCGTTGACCTCTGAGATGGTGGACTACATTCTTATCCCCAACGGTACTGGCATCGTGCGCGATGTCGATGGAGATGGCCTGCTGGATTTGTACACCATCCGCTACCGACCGGAGGGGGAAGGGCCGCGTCACTGCGGCGCGAAGGACGTCTGGTCGTGGGATGGTACTGTCTTCCGTCACGTCCACCGCGTTCTATGAGGCCGTGCTCCACCATCTGTACTGCAGCATTCATGTTGTGTGGCGCGTAGCGTGGATGCCATCACGCAAAGAGGGAACGACAGGCAAGTTCCCCAAAACAATGGAGGCGTACTGTGGCGATACATGCGGTCCATGCCCTTCAGAACCATGTTGTTGAATGGGCCTACACCTCGGCCCAAGCAAACGAGGACCCCTTCAATGAACTGGAACTCGACGTGGTGATTCGCCACGCCGACGGCGAGTCCTGGCGTATGCCGGCCTACTGGGCCGGCGGGCAGGAATGGCGCGTCCGCTTTACCCCGCCCAAGGCCGGACTCTACGAGACGACAACCATGTGCACCGACCCCGATAGTGACCTTCACCGCGTGTGCGGTGGGCTGGAGGTCGCACCGTCCGCCGGTGCCAATGCTCTCTTTGCCCATGGCCCGTTGCGCCTGGCAGCCTCGCGGCGCACCCTGGAGTACGCCGACGGCACACCCTTCTTCTGGCTGGGGGATACGTGGTGGATGGGGCTCTGTCAGCGCCTGTCGTGGCCCGACGACTTCCAGGAACTGACCGCTGACCGCGTCGCCAAGGGCTTCACTGTCATCCAGATCGTGGCTGGGCTGTACCCGGACATGCCGGGCTTCGACCCGCGCGGCGCCAACGAGGCTGGGTTTCCGTGGGAGGAGCGTTACGCCCGCATCAACCCGGCCTACTTCAACATGGCGGATCTGCGCATTCGCTGGCTTGTGCGGTCGGGTCTGATCCCCTGCATCGTCGGTGCCTGGGGCTATTACCTACCGCAAATAGGAATCGCCAGGATGAAACAGCACTGGCGCAATCTGGTGGCCCGTTGGGCAGCCTATCCCGTCGTCTGGTGCCTGGCCGGGGAGGGCGCGATGCCCTACTACCTGAGTGCGGACAAGGGCGGCGACCGTACGGCACAGATTACCGGCTGGACCGAGGTTGCACGCTACGTGCGGCGCATTGATCCCTATCACCACTTGATCACCATCCACCCCACACGGGTCGGGCGCGACCAGGTGACGGATGATACCGTGCTCGACTTCGATATGCTTCAGACCGGCCATGGCGGTTTTTGGGACGTGTCCAACGCTGTGGCGACAGTGATCACTGAACGCGAGCGGCAGCCGACCATGCCTGTCGTGGTAGGGGAAGCCAACTACGAGGGCATTTTGCACAGCACGCAAGCCGAGGTACAACGGTTGAGCTTCTGGGCGTCGGTGCTCTCCGGTGCTGGAGGCTACACCTATGGTGCTAACGGTATCTGGCAGGTCAACACGTGGGAGCGACCTTTCGGCCCCTCGCCTCACGGCGCGAACTGGGGCAACACCCCGTGGCGCGAGGCGATGCGGCTGCCGGGCGGAACGCAGCTTGGGTTGGCGCGGCGGCTCCTGGAGCGCTACGCCTGGGAGCGTTTCGAACCGCATCAGGAGTGGGTGCAGCCAGCTGGCAGCCCTGAGAACGTCAAAGCTCCCTTCGCCGCCGGGATCCCGGGCAGGGTGCGTGTCATCTACCTCTACGACCCGACCCTCCCCTGGTCCTCGGAGCCTATGGCGGTGGTCGGTCTAGAGGCTGGTGTGCACTATTGGGCTTTCTACTGGGACCCGCGCACCGGCGAGGAACACGATCTCGGCCTGGTCAAGCCCGATGCGCATGGCCGCTGGCCGGTCCCTCTGCAACCAACGATGCAGGACTGGGTCCTGGTACTGGAAGCCGATGGCGTGCCGAGACCGTACCATGTGGTGTGACGCACTGATCCCTGCTGGCGTTCCTTCGCCACTGGACTATGATCTGCCCATAACACAGTCACATGAGGAGCAGGAGGCTACCTGTGGACGCGATAGTTGAGCGAAACGTGGAAACTCTGATGCGCGATGGAGTGATCCTGCGCGCCGATGTCTACCGCCCTGCCACCGATGAGCCGGTGCCGGTGCTGCTGGTCCGTACCCCGTACAACAAGGATATGGCAGTCAACGTCCTTGTCCTGATGGCTGTTGATCGCGGTTACGCCGTGGTGATTCAGGATACGCGCGGCCGCTGGGCGTCGGATGGCGACGGCAGGCCATTCATCCACGAGAAGGCTGACGGCTACGACACGGTGCGGTGGGCCGCTGCCCAGCCGTGGTCGAATGGCAGGGTAGGCATGCTCGGCGGCTCATACGTCGGTTACACCCAATACGCCGCAGCGGCCTTTCAGCCGCCGGCCCTCAGGGCCATCGCGCCCGCAGTCACCTTCCTCGAACCCCATACGGCGGTCTTCCGAAACGGCGTGCCGACACTGGGCCTGCTGGTGAGCTGGGGGCTGAGTGCACAAGCGCAGATGGCGATCATGCGCCTCCCCGACGGACCCGAGAAGGCCCAGCTTATGGAAGCGCTCATCGAGGCTGTTGATGGACTGAGTGGAGGGGAGACGTTCCGTCACCTGCCATTGGAGACAATGCCGTTGATCGGACGTGATGGCGTGTGCGCTTTCCTCTATGATATGCTACGCCATACGTCACCGAGCCGTCCCTACTGGCAGCAGATACGTGTAGCACCGGATGAGATCCGCATCCCGACGTTGCATATTGGTGGCTGGTATGATATCTTCACCACCCAGACGTTCCGTGACTTTGGCGCTATTGCGGAGGCTGCGCGCCAGGCGGGGCGCACGGCCCCTCAGATGCTGTTAGTGGGTCCGTGGTACCACGGGCCATTGAGCAACCCGGTCGGAGAGGTGGACTTCGGGTTCCGCGCCAGCGACGCCTACGTGCTCAGCAACGAACTTCAGCTTCGCTGGTTCGATGCCTGGCTTAAGGATGAGAGAGAGGCTGTCGCAGACCTGCCCCCGCTGCGGATCTTCGTGATGGGCGAGAACCGCTGGCGCGACGAGGAGACCTGGCCCTTGGCGCGGATGCGGCCAACACCCTACTACTTCCACAGCGGTGGCGGGGCCAATACCCTTCACGGTGACGGCACGCTCAGCCCCCAAGCACCGTCGGAGGAACCGGTGGATAGTTTCGTCTACGATCCCCGCAATCCAACGCCCACACGGGGTGGAGGGCTGTGCTGCTGGCACATGGGCGTTCTGGCGCCTGGCGCCTTCGACCAACGGGAGGTGGAGGCTCGGCCGGATGTGCTGGTCTACACGACGCCACCGCTGGAGGCGGACCTGGAGGTGACGGGGCCTGTCGAGGTGCACCTGTGGGCAGCGACGACAGCGCCTGATACCGACTTTACGGCGAAGCTGGTGGATGTGGGACCGTGCGGGTTCGCGCGTAACGTCGCCAATGGTATTGTTCGGGCGCGCTATCGCCATGGCATCGACCACGAGGAACTGGTGAAACCAAATACTGTTGTGCACTACGTCATTGCCCTCAACCCGACGAGCAACGTTTTCAAGGCGGGGCACCGTATTCGGGTGGAGATCGCCAGTAGCGATTTCCCGGCCTACGCACGTAACCCAAACACTGGCGGGTCGATCTTGTCGGAGACACGGTTGCAGCCGGCGGTGCAGACAATCCTGCACGACGCCGACCACCCCTCGCACATCGTACTGCCTGTGATCCCTCGGTAACGCGACCGTCCGTGGTTAGGGGCCAGCCATGGCTACTGTGGCCATAGCTGGCCCCTGTGTGACAAATTGCGTGGTTGAGGACTGAGTCAGAGTCCGTACTGCGCCTTGACGAGGTCGGCCAGTCCGAGGGCCTCGAGCTTCTTCATTGGGACCCGCATCGTTACTGTGACCACGCCCGGCAAGCGTCCGATCTCCACCCCGCCAGTGAGCGTGACGCGGTTCAATACCTCGTCCTTGCTCATGCCCAACAGATCGGCCAAGCGTGTCACGCCGTTGTCTGTTGCAGCGTTGAGATCCGCCCCGGTGCCGACCATCTGGAGGGGGCCGGAGTCCTCCTCCACCACCGTCTGGCCGAACGTATTGGCCAGTTCCTGGACTGCAGCCCTCTCCTCTGCACTCAGCGGACGGGCCAGCGGTGGCAGGTCCTCGAGGGGAGGCAGCAGGATCGGGCCGCCGATGGGCAGACCTTTGAGCAGGTTTACCTGTAGTGTCACCTCCGCCGATACGTCAGTGGTGTGTCCCGCGATCTCGCCATCGCCCTGCATCGCGTGTGCATCGCCAACGTAGATCCCTGCCCCTGCTACTTTTACTGGACAGATCAAGATCGCGCCCTCGCGCACGGAATCGATATCCATATGGCCGTCGGTGCGTGCGTTCTCTAGCTGCTCTTGGGTGAGCGCGAGTTCGTGAGGCGCGCCGATCAGGAACTGGCCGAAGTCACCGGCATTGTGGGAATCAGGCATGTCCACGGCGGGGGTAGTGCCGACGTTTCCCAGAAACGGGCGGAGACGCGTTGCCGCCCCGGCAATGTCGGCGGGGCACAAGGCCACAATTGGATTCTGTTGCGATGCCTGTGGCAGTGCCATTACGCTCCTAGCATCCTGTGCCAGTTGCTTTGCCACCCTTGGCTCAACAGTCAAACCTACCGTTCGCGCCTTGTCGAAAACAATGGTGTACCCGTTCGCTACGCGGAAAGGGCTAACCTCCGCTCCACACACGGCGCAACGGATAGCGTTGGGGCCAGAGCCCTCGACCCTGGTGGGCGGGTTCTTGGTGCCACAGGCAGGGCAGTAACGTGCTACAAAGGGGTCACCAGTATAGCGCCCTTCCACGGGCATCATGGTCCCGGACGCTGTCGCCGTTGATGTTACCCGTACCTTCTGAATGCGGATGACGACAGCGTCACCGGGCTCTGCACCCTCGATGGCCACAGGTTCAGTGACCTCGTGACCGCCGCGAAAGGAGGGTGTGATCATTGGGCCCCAGCAGCCAGGTGCCGTCTCGGCGATGATGGTACCGCCGTCGGCCAGCGGGCCCAGCATGGGAAGGCTCGGACCCACCAAGCCACCGGTAAACGTTGCTACACGGATCACTGTATGTGCTTTCTCAGTCATCGTGTCCTCCTCATCTGCGCTAGATAAAAGCCCGCATCTTTATCTTATGCCCCTTTTGTACGCTGTCTAATTGCCACGACGCAGCACGAGGCCATCGGACAACGCAAGAACGGCTGGCTGGTCTCCGGCGACCGCAGGCTGCATCATGGACCGCACAGCAGAGAGCCATGGACTCAGGCTTGACGGCCCGCCCAGTTGGGGTTAAATGGAAGTGCCTGACTTGCCCGCTGCTTCGGCAGGCGGACTCATCCGCAGGAGGTGCTATGTCCATCACTCCAGTCGCGCGTCTGTACGAGCATTTGACCTTCCTTTATGGGCCGGAGAGAGGGCGGCGTGTGGCTGAGACGCTCTTGCCGCGACTGGAGCGTTTCCGCACCGACCATCCCGAACTGCAGCAGGCCCCACCGCCCGCCCAGCGGCTGACGGAGCAGGATAGCGTCCTGATCACCTACGGCGACCAGGTCCGGGACCCCGCCGATCCCCGGCCACCACTGGCGCTCCTTGGAGAGGCCTTGCGGCAATATGCGGCGCCGGCGATCTCGATTGTGCATCTCCTCCCCTTTTTCCCTTACTCCTCCGATGATGGCTTCTCGGTGATTGACTACACCACTGTTAACCCCGAATGGGGCACGTGGGAGGATGTGGAGCGCCTGCGACGCGATTTCAGGTTGATGTTCGACGCGGTGATCAACCACATCTCGCGCCGCAGCGCGTGGTTCCAGGCTTTCCTCGACGGCGATCCGGCGTTCGCGCATGCTTTCATCACGGTGGAACCCGGAACGGATCTATCGCTGGTGGTGCGCCCCCGCGCGCTTCCGCTCCTCACCGAGGTCCAAACGGTGCACGGCCCCCGCATGGTCTGGACAACCTTTAGTGCAGATCAGATCGATCTCAATTATGCCGATCCCGATGTCCTGCTGCGCATCATCGACGTCCTGCTGACTTACGTGGCACATGGTGCCGAGATCATCCGTCTCGACGCTATCGCCTACCTGTGGAAGAAAATCGGTACGCCATGCATTCATTTGGAGGAAACTCATCGTGTGGTCAAGCTCTTCCGCGCCGTGCTGGACATGGTGGCACCGGGTGTAATGCTCATCACGGAGACCAATGTGCCGCATCAGGAGAACATCTCCTACTTCGGTGACGGGACCGATGAAGCACAGTTAGTCTATCAGTTTCCGCTGCCGCCGTTGGTGATGCACACCTTCGTTAGTGGCGACGCTACGCGCCTCACAGCCTGGGCGGGTGCGCTGGAAGCGCCTGCCGAGAGCACCACCTTCTACAACTTCCTGGCCTCGCACGATGGTATCGGTGTTCGTCCGGTGGAAGGCATCCTCACGCCGCAGGAGGTGGACGCGCTGGTGCAGCAGGCGCTGCGCCACGGCGGGTTCGTTTCTTACAAGACCAACAGCGATGGCTCCCAGAGCGTCTATGAGTTGAACATCAATTACTTCGATGCTCTCTCCGATCCGGCGGGCGCAGAACCACAGGCCCTGCAGATTGCGCGGTTCATTGCAGCACACAGCATCATGCTAACCCTCCAGGGCGTGCCGGCGATCTACGTCCACAGCCTTTTTGGCTCGCGCAGTGACCGGGCCGCTGTGGAACGCACCGGTGTCTACCGAGCTATCAACCGCGCCAAGTTCGACCGCTCGGCGCTGGATGCCTCGCTTGCGGATCCACGCACGCTGCGCGTCGGGGTTTATCGCGCCTTGCGCGAGCTCCTGATGCGGCGGCGAGAACACCCCGCCTTCCATCCCAACGCACCGCAACGCATCCTCTCCTTGGGCTCCGGGATTTTTGCCGTGGAGCGAGTGGCCTCCGAGGAACGTATCCTGGCGTTGCACAACGTGACTGGCCGCCCGCAGCGCGTCCACCTGAGCACAGCAGATGGGCTTGTAGATGGGGAGTGGCAGGATGTGCTGAGCGGTCTACTCCTCTCTTCACTGCCAGCGACGGTGACGCTCCAGCCCTATCAAACTGTGTGGCTGCGCCACGGGGCGCCGCGACAGAAGAGAGATGCGTGAGTAGCACTGCCCTCTCTCTCCTTCGTTGACCGTGCTGACGATCCCATAAGGAGGTCACTGTCCGCCCTCCAGTGCCAACAGGGGGAGAATCGGCGGGTTGGGTTGTGCACTTCTTAGGCGCCTGGGTCCACGAGGACGCAGTGGTGTTGCTGGCGTCCTTTCCATTGTTGTGCCTCCTCTTGGACTATCCTATTTCAGTTACCCTATTGTCCAGATCTTGGGGCGCACTTCAACCGCCACTCGATAGTGGTAGCAGCAAGGAGCCACACGCGCATAGCGAACCATTCAGCACGGGCTGGCGGAACGCGATAGCGGTCTCGCCGACTAGCCGTGCGGTCAGAGAGTGTGTGCTTTCACGGGTGGTGTGCTGCAACAAGGCCGCGAGCGCCACTGGGATCAGAAAACAGAGTCGCTTTCTTAATGTCCGCCATGTCGCTATCTCCGCATTCTCTCTCGCATGGTGGCGGCTTTTAGCCAACCTTCGTGCTATGCACTACGCATTGGTCATTCCATGGGTTTCATCGGACGTGCTATCCAAAGCGGCTAGCGTGAGGATGAGGCGTTCCGGTGGGTCGCCCTTGCTGACAAAGGCGCTGGC
>CAYLRT010000120.1:0-8509 GCA_964385885.1 uncultured Anaerolineales bacterium
ACTTCTACGGCGGACATGGAGGCTCTCACGCCTATCTGGTGCACGAGTTTGTGGATGCCATCGCGCATGATCGCATCCCTGCCATCAATGTCTGGGAGGCCGTACGCTACATGGCCGCTGGGGCCATGGCTCACAAATCGGCCCTGCGTGATGGCGAGATACTCGAGGTGCCTGACTGGGGTGACGCGCCGGTCTGAAGTCGTGGCGGTGACGGGCACCTGCGGACAGACGGGCAGGCAACGGCCCCTCTGCTATCGGGGAATGCCACAAAGAAGACTATCCTGCCTGGTTGACAGCCACCTATCGGAGGCTTTCATAGCGCAGCGGGACAGAAAGGGACGTCCCCCAGCGCATTGCGCTAACTCTTAACATGGGAGGAAACAAGATCGAATATGGACATCACCAGCGAGTCTTTCACCTCATTGCCAGCTCGGTATCCCGAACTCGCCGATAAGGTCGCCATCGTAACCGGCTCCAGCCGTGGCATTGGCCGCGGTATTGCCCTGCGGCTGGCTCGTGAGGGCATGAAGGTGGTCATCAACAGTCGGACGCCCGAGGCCGTGCAGGCCACAACCGAGATGTTCAAGAGCCTGGGAGCCAGGGCGATTGGGGTGGCAGCTGACCTGAGCACAACCGCCGGGGTGCGTGAGCTCTTTGGTCGAACGCTGGACGCCTTTGGCACCGTTGACCTGTTGGTGAACAACGCCGCTAACCTGAGGCGCCACCATTTCTTCGAGGTGGATGAGGCCCTGCTCGACAACGAACTGGCGACTAACATCCGGGGCCCCTATCTCTGTGCCTATTACGCAGCCCAGGAGATGCGGGATGCAGGACATGGCGGGAGCATTGTGAACATCAGCTCGGTGGGTGGGCTGCGCGCACACTGGCGCGGTCTACCCTACGATATGACGAAGGGGGCCTTGGATGCAATGACGCGTGCCATGGCCCTGGAACTGGCGCAGTATGACATCCGCGTCAATGCTGTGGCACCGGGTGCCACACTGACAGAGCGGTGGCCTGATCCCAGTAGCCCGCGCATGCAGGAGGTGGCTGCGCGGATACCCGTCGGTCGCTTTGGGCAGGGCATCGAGATCGGGGCTGCCGTCGCCTTCCTGGCCTCGTCCGATGCCGCGTATATCATCGGGCAGGTCCTCTATGTGGATGGCGGGATCACGGCCCAGTTATCCCCTCCGGGACAACCTATCTAGAGAGCAGCCGTGGCGTCCCACCCGGCTCTTGTTCATGCCAGGATGGGACGCCACGGCCGGGTCTTGATGCCTTAGAACTCCCGGTCGAGGCCGAGCAGTTCCAGCAGTGCGTCGATCAGGGCCTGAGCTTTGTCCTCGCTCTCAGCCTCCGCGAATATCCTGAGGATGGGCTCGGTGCCCGAGAACCTGAGCAGAACCCAGGCGTCATCCTCCAGATAGAACTTAACCCCATCCATCTGTGAAACGCGCTGCACCGTGTAGGGGCCAAGGCGCAGTGGCTTGGTCTGGTGCCCTTCGATGAGCGCCTCCACCTGTTTCGGAATCACAATTCTCATCTCCGAGGTGGCGGGTAGATTGACCTCGACCATCTTCATGTAACCCGTCATCTCGTAGATCTGGGAGAGAAGCTGAGACACCCGCTTACCTGTGACGGCCAACATCTCCACGATCAGCGCCGCGGCGAAGATGCCGTCCTTGCCAAGGATATGTCCCCGGATTGTCAGGCCGCCACTGGATTCACCTCCCAACAGGGCATCATGTTCCACCATGGCGGCGGACACGTGCTTGAAGCCGACCGGCACCTCATAGGCCTGTTCTCCGAAGCGGGCCGCCAGACGATCCAGGAGATGCGTCGTGGCCAGATTGCGCACCACGCCCCCACGCTGTCCCCGGACCTCGTGTAGATACCAGTAGACCAGCAGGAGGATATCGTTCACCTCCACGTAGTTCCCCTTCTCGTCCACGATGGCGATCCGGTCCGCATCCCCATCGGTCGCCAGCCCAAGGTCGTACTGCCCCTCGCGCACATAAGTCATAAGGAGGCGCAGGGCGTCGATGTCTGGAGCGGGTGAGCGTCCACCAAACAGGGGGTTGTGGCGCTCATTGATAAAGGCGACACGACAGCGGGCCTCCGTCAGGATGATCCCCAGGGTGAGTTGGCTCACACCGAACATGGGATCGACGATGACGCGCAGTCCGGCCTCGCGGATGGCGGCCATGTCGATCAGGTTCTCCACGGCATCGACATAGGCGTTGGTGAAGTCGCTGGGACGCACCACCCCGGCCTCCAACGCCAGGTCCAGATCGATCTTGACCACCTCCTGTGTTGTAAGCTGATTGGCCTCCTCCTGGATCTGCTGCACCTCATTGTCCTGAAGAAGCGAGCCGTCGCTGCGGAACACCTTGAGTCCGTTCCACTCTGGGGGGTTATGACTGGCAGTGAAGACCAGGCCATAGGCCGCGTGCTGCTGTGCCGTGGCAAAGGTGACCAGTGGTGTGGGAACCCCTTCCTCCAACAGGAGGACGGGGATGTTGTTCCCAGCAAACACCTCTGCCGCTGTCTGGGCGGCCTTGTCCGAGAGGAAACGCCGATCGTACCCGATCAGCACCCCCTGCGCCTCAGCATTGCGCCGAATGATCGCGTTGGCCAGGGCCTGGCTCAGACGGCGTACATTGTGCAGCGTGAAGCCTTCGCCAATCACTGCCCGCCATCCGCCAGTGCCAAAGGTGATGATGTTGAGTTCCTCATGACGGTGTGGGCGGAACATGCGCTTCTGGAGCACAAAAGCTGCCCGATCAAGATCCTCTCGGCTGTTGATGCCCAAGACCTCGTCCTGATCATAGATCTGGTAGCCTTCTACACGCATCCGGCTGCGGATCATGCGATGGGCACAATCCGTCAACCGATATTCGCCATCCACCGTCGACGGGGCCAGCGTCTTGAGCACCTCGAAGATGGTCTGAGCCTTGACCACATAGGCCCCGATATTAAGCTCCTGGATCTCACGCACCTCGGGCGAGGCCTCAGTCTCCTCGATGATGTCGATAATGCGGCCATTCGCGTCACGTATGATCCGCCCATAGGGCAGAGGCTGATCGACTACCGCCGTCAGGAGGGTGAGATGGGCTCCCTTGAGGCGGTGGCGGTTGAGCAAACCCCGAATCGTCGAGGGGCGGAAGAGTGGCGTGTCGCCGTAGAGGATAAGCAGATCACCTTCATAGGTGCTCAGATGGGGTTCGAGCTGAAGCACCGCGTGTCCGGTCCCTTTGGGTTCGTCCTGAACGACATACGTGACGCCCGGATAGTCCAGGTAGGCCCTTACTGGTGACTCTTCTCCCGGGATCACAATGTACAGGTCCTGCGGCTGGACAATCTGAAGGGCGTTATGGATTACGTGATCGATGACCCGTAGATCTCCCAGCCGCTCTAACAGAATTGCCTCCTCTCCTCCCTCGATACGCTCCTGCCCAGCGGCCAGGATAACGACCTTGAGAGGTTGGCTTCGAGCTTGCTCCTCAAGTGTAGCGTATGTCATCGCACCTCCACAAAACACAGGCTACCGGGACAGCCTACCAGTTAGTGTATGAGCCATCCCTCCGATGGAGGCGTGGCGCCTCCCAGAATTTGAACGATTGAGACCGCACATACTCCTCATTGACCTCAACACCGAGTCCGGGGGTGTCCGGTACGGGGAACGAGTTCCCCTCCAGCTTATGCTGCTGCGGAAAGATCTCCGCACTGGGGTAGCTCTGCTGCTGAGTGGGCGAGATCCAGATCTCCATCCAGGCGAAGTTGGGCACAGCAGCCGCCAGATGGACGGTGGCAGCCGTACACACGGGGCCCAACGGATTGTGTGGCATCAGGTCGATGTAGTGTGCCTCCGCCCATCCGGCCACCTTCATCGCCTCCGTCAGCCCACCCACGTTGCAGACATCCACGCGAGCGAAGTTCGTGAGCCCGCGTTCGATATAGGGCAGGAACTGCCACTTGCTGGAGAACTCCTCACCTATGGCAAAGGGCACGTCGGTCATTTGGCGCAGCATGGCGTAGGCCTCAGGTGTCTCGTCGCGGATCGGCTCCTCAAGGAAGTCCAGGGTGCCCGAAGGCATGCGCTGGCAGAAAGAAGCGGCTTCGGCAACGGACAGGCGATGATGATACTCCACACCCAGCACCGGGCCCAAGCCTACAGCCTCTCGCACCTTGGTGAGCCACGCAGCCGTGACGCCGATGGATTCACGGGGCTCAAACAGTGAGCGATCCGCGGCCGCCAATTCGCCCTTCTTCCCGAAAGGCCCCTGCGCGGCTCCGATTCGAATGACATTCCAGCCATGGTCCAGTAGAAGTCGGACGTTGTCCAGAAGCTGATCCAGGGAGGAGCCACTCGTTGTGGCAAAACACGGCACATAGTCCCGGTGCTTCCCCCCGAGAAGCTGATAGACAGGCACGCCCAGTGCCTTGCCCACCACATCATGGAGTGCGATATCGATAGCGGAGATAGCACCTGTCAGCACACGTCCACCCTCGAAGTACTGACTGCGGTACATCTCCTGCCACAGGGCCCCTCGCTGCATGGGATCCTTGCCAATCAGGAACTCGCGATAGTGCTTTATCGCCCCTGCGACGGCCAACTCGCGCCCAGAGACCCCTGCCTCGCCCCAGCCGTAGATCCCCTCGTCAGTTTCCACTTTGACCAGCAACTGGTTGCGATGGCCAACCCAGACCGGATAGGGTTTGATGTCTGTGATCTTCATAGCTCTATTCTCCTCATGGTTACAGCGAGTCACTCTTTACAAAGTCGATCAGATCCTGCACATACCCAAAGGCGAGGGCCACCACGGTGTCCGCACCGCCGTAGTAGATCGCCAGACGTCCTGTGGGCGCATCACACAGGGCAGCACAGGGGAACACGACGTTCGGTACGTCTCCTACGCACTCATAGAGGGTCTGGGGGGATATGAAGTAGCGGCGTGAGCGGGCGATAACCTTCCAGGGTTGATCAAGGTCCAGTAGCGCGGCGCCGGCACTGTAGACGTAGCCATTGCACGAGGTCAGCACGCCGTGGTAGATCAGGAGCCAGCCTTCTGAAGTCTCAATGGGGATTGGCCCTGCCCCCACCTTGGTGCTCTGCCATCCGCCCGCCGGGCCGAAGACAAAGCGGTGATTGCCCCAGTAGCGCATGTCTGGACTCTCACTGTAGAAAATATCACCGAACGGTGTGTGCCCTGTGTCGCTCGGACGGCTCAACATAGCAAACCGGCCATGGATCTTGCGCGGGAAGAGCACGCCGTTGCGGTTGTAAGGGAGAAAGGCATTCTCTAACTGATAGAAGGTCTGGAAGTCATAGGTATATCCAACCCCGATGGTTGGGCCGTGGTACCAGTTGCACCAGGTCACGTAGTAGCGATCCTCGATCCACACCACCCGGGGATCGTACCCGTACACGAATTGACCAATCTCCTCATCGTCGGTCACGAAGCTGATGCGCTCTTCCTCGATCTGCCAAGTGATGCCGTCCTGGCTCCGGCCAGCGTGCAACCGCATCTCTCGCCCTGTGTCGTCCACCCTGAAGACTCCCGCAAAGGCCCCCTGATACGGCACAACTGCGCTGTTGAAGATACTGTTGGAGCAGGGGATGGCGTCGCGCGGAATGATGGGGTTGCGCCGTGAGCGCCATACAACACCACGCGCATCGGCCGGGCGTTCCTCCCATGGCATGTTGGGTAATGGATCACCAATGACTTGAATACTCATCCTATCCTCCTCAGTGTTGGTCTCTTTCTTGCTTTGCCGTGTGGCATGTTATATCCACTGGGTCCGTCCCAGGTACGGAGGCGTCAGATCTGGTGCCGGTTTCCCGGTCCGGATCGCATCCTGCAGCGCCTGGTTGCGTGCCAGGTAACGGTCCAGCGGCTCAAGACTGAACTCCTCGACAAGGTCTGCCACGTGCAGGTCCGTACGCCTTGTCTGCAAGGTGAAAACGCTCTCCTCATCCCAAACCCGGATGATGACATCGGGCCCGTAACGATGGCGAATCTCGGGGATCACGCTGGCGTTGAAGTCGCAGTGAAATAACGCGACGTCCAGATCTAGGGTGGTGACCAGCAGAGGATCGAAGCGGTTCCCCCGCGCCAGTGTCTCTCCCATGGGGCTCACTATCCGGGTGTAGCGTGACTGCACCGCCGAGACGATGAAGTAGTGGTGCTGCCATGCCAGGTGTTCCAGATGCCGGCCTCCATCGTAGGCCGAGCACCAGAAGACAACCTCCGCTCCCTGCTCTTTGAGTGTGGCCCAGCCGTCAGGATACGTGATATCAAAGCAGATCTGGATGCCGATGCGTCCAAAGTCGGTCTCGAAGACGGGTGCGTCCTCTCCGGGGGTTATGCCAAGCTCGAGATTGGTGAATTCCGACCCCTGGACCACCGGATGGAGCTTGCTGTAAATCCCCACGATCTCCCCCGCGCGATCCAGCAACACGGCGTCGTTGTGGTATTTCGTCCCGTGGACCCCTATGAGGGGACAGATGACGTACGTGTGGTGCCTTCGTGCGTACGCCGCCATCAGCTCTGTGGTGGGGCCCGGGATCGGCTCGGCGACCTCGGCGACAGACGCATAGGGGACACCCACCAATGTGAACGTCTCGGGTAGAACAACGATGTCAGGCTGCTCAGAAGCTGCCTGTTCCATCAGTTTGTGGACATAGTGTCGGTTCTCCTCCACAGTGGGAGCTCTTCGATGCTGCAATGCAATCGAGACCACCCGCACGTAGCGTGCCATCAACATACCTCCCTGCTGAGAGCGCTCGATGCTGTGTGTAGAAGGAGAAAGCCACCTGGCTCCATCCCCCTCGATGTCTCTATCATATCCTGATTGGGCCGATAAGCTAATGGGGCTCCAATTCGCCTGCAGGTGATGAACCATCCAGGCTATGCTGAGATGACACATATTGTCTGATCCCCGCTGTGTGGTGGGTGAGGACCCCAGCCGAGAGAGGGTAGATGTAGATGCCGCGAAACCATGGCGGGACAGGAGAACCCGATATGGAAGCAAGCAGCTTCAAAGCGTATGATGTTGACGACACCAACACATCTACGCACGAAAGCCAAGCGTGGGATGCGGTTGATGCCCTGCTCGCTGAGAAGGATGCGTCGCTCGATCTCAGGCGCCGCTGCCTTCCTGTTCCCTGGCCGGGTTGACTCGTTCTGCCTGCTATGTATGATGGCTGTGGGTTGCTGCTTCACGCTGGCGACGCCTCACTCAAGCCTCACCGAGGAGAGAGATGAAGGACGATAGCATAGACGAGGCTCAACTGTCGCACAGGCTGCTTTCCTACCTCAGGGAGAAGCTCCAGGACCCCCAGATTGAGTACAGCTTCCCTCCAGAGCCGTTGCAGGGCGGATACGAGACGAGGACGTACAAGTTCAGACTGAGGGGTGTCAGGGAGGGATGGTCTAAGTTCCTCGTGTTGCGCCTCTATCCCCGCGCCTATGGAACGCACAATGCGATCTGGGAGAGCACGGTGCAGAACGTGCTCGCGGGAGAGGGTTACCCGGTTGCGAGAGCACCCATGGTGTGCACCGATATGGCCGTCCTGGGTGGTGCGTTCTTCATCATGGACTATATGCCGGGTCGGCCATTGATGGCTGCGCCATGGGAAACCATCCCCGAACTGCTGGGCAAAGCGCATGCGGAGCTACACAGGATTGATCCCACCCCATTGATCGCGGCATTGGAAGCGCAGGGCTTTGATGAACATGCCTACGGTCTCAACGGTCGATTTGACTGGTTTCGGGACCGTGCCAGCAGACTACCCTGGTTGCGTGGCGTGATGGACTGGCTGATCGACCACCGTCCCTCCGAGTCAGCGTGTTTGGCCGTCTGTCATGGTGATTTTCATCCCCTCAATATCCTGGTCGACGGTGAGAAGATCACCGGTGTCCTTGATTGGCCGGGGTTCGCGATTGCAGATCCGGTCTTTGATGTCGCCAATACTACAGTGTTGATGACCATTCCGGCCAGATACGGGGCTCAGTCGCGAGAAGGGTTCACATCTGTGGATTGGGATCGTGTGGTGGAGCGATATCTGAGGGCGTATCAAGCACACAGGTCCCTGGACACCACGTATCTGGATTACTACAAGGTCCTGCGCTGTGTGAGGGCTCTTGTGGAGGGCTTTGAAGGTCAGGCCATCTGGCAGCAGCCATTGATAGTGGAAGACCTGATCGCGTGCATTCAAGCGATCACGGGAATCCGTGTACAGGTACCTGCATTGGGATCTCGGCCCCGCCGTGAACGCAGGTAGCGCGACGGATGCCCCTGCCTACGATGTGGAGGGCCGCCCCCGTGCCCTCCGGCCCAGACCTCGGAGCGTACGAGCGGTGAGACGTAACACCGGCCGGATCACTCATTGCGCCTATCCCATCTCCTCTTGCCAGAATGCTGCAGGTTCGATGTGTCCGCAGCGGCAATCGCGGCGACGACGGGGGTGTTACCTCCGTGCTCCTGCCCCGCGCTCACCTTGCGG
>CAYLRT010000121.1:0-4197 GCA_964385885.1 uncultured Anaerolineales bacterium
GGTGGGGGCATCGCCGTCCGCTGTGTATGGCGAAATTAATTTCGCCCTACTTGGGTGCGTCCTATTTCTGGGGCAAATAGGGAGAGAATGGTCTAGGAAAAAAGCCTCTGCCTTCCCCGCACTTGCCTCCCTCGGGGGACGATAGCATCCTGGGATATCAGGGGATGGTTACACAGGGGGGGACATTTCGTCCGCTGTGTTGGGCGAAGCTGATTTCACCCTACGCTGGTGCGTTTCATTTCTGGCGTAAAACAGGAGACAATGGTCTGGAAAGCGGGCCCTGCCTTCTGGGTAGGGCGAAATTGATTTCGCCCTACGGTAAAAAGCCACTGACGAGCTATGTTTTTCGCTTTGCTGGCTTGTGGTCAGGAGGCCTTTGCCAGCCCGCCTCTATCCTGGAATGCGCCCGTTTGCGACCTCTGGTTGTCAAAATAGTGCTCCGTGGTATACTTGCGATGAGTTGACCACTGACCAACACGATAGGAACGATTGGTCGGTTCCAAAAGGAGTGAGGAGTCGTGCTATCCAAGGAAGAGAAGCAGCGAATTATCCAGGAGTATGCGACGTTGCCAGGTGACACGGGCTCTCCAGAGGTGCAGGTCGCGCTGTTGACGCACCGCATCAATATGCTGACAGAGCATCTGAAGGTGCACAAGAACGATCAGAGTTCGCGGCGTGGTCTGTTGAAGCTCGTGGGTCAGCGACGGCGGCAGCTCAATTACCTGAGGCGCAAGGATCCCCAACGGTATCGAGCGTTGATTCAACGCCTGGGATTGCGACGCTAGACTGGTCCCAGGCAGCATCGGAAGCAGGCTGCAGGCGAGTAGAGCTGGGCTGTTGAGTCCCTCTCTACTCGTTCATGCTATATATAGGAAGGGTTCATACGAGCGCCGTAAGGCGAAGTAGTGAACATAGACGACAAGTGAGTTTACCCGGCGGCGGGAGGTGGGAATTGGATAGTGCTGTGCACGGTAGAACGGGCCTGGCCCCGTTTTGCACGGCAGTCTCCAGTTTCTGGCCTTCGGCCTCCGGGAGTGATGGTTAGACTGAGGAGGTCAGATGTTAGAGGAACATGTATTTGAAGCGACCCTGGGCGATCAGACGATCGTCTTCAAGACGGGGAAGATCGCCCGTCTGGCAGGGGGCTCTGTGTTGGTACAGAGCGGAGATACCGTCGTGTTGGCGACTGCCACCATGGCGCGTACACCACGGGAGGGGATCGATTTCTTCCCCCTGACCGTGGATTTCGAGGAGCGGCTTTACGCCGCGGGGCGGATTCCGGGCTCTTTCTTCCGCCGCGAGGGTCGGCCTTCGGAGAAGGCGATCCTCACCAGCCGGTTGATCGACCGCCCGTTGCGCCCCCTCTTCCCCAAGGACCTGCGCAACGATGTGCAGGTCATCGTGCAGCCCCTCTCGCAGGGCGAAGAGGAGTTCGCGGACACGCTGGGGATCATCGCCGCATCCACGGCTTTGATGCTCTCGGACGTCCCGTTCGGCGGCCCGGTAGGGGCCGTGCGGATCGGGTACATCGATGGGGAACTGGTGGTGAACCCCACCATCTCGCAGATGGAGCATAGTGTGCTTGACCTGCGGGTGGCGGGGAGCGCCGACGCCATCATTATGGTGGAGGCGGGTGCCAACGAGCTGAGCGAGGAACTCATCCTGGACGGGATCGAGCTCGCCCATCAGTCGATCCAGGATGTGATCCGCGTCCAGAACGAGATGCGTGAGGCGTTGGGTAAGCCCAAGCGCGACTATCCGCGGTTCGGCGTCCCCGAGGCGCTTGGTGAGCGCATGCGGGACCTGGCGTATGGCCGCCTGCAGGCATTGCTGGAGACCACGCAGCTCAAAGGCGAGCGTGTCGAGGCATTGGCGGAGATTGAGGAGGAGGTCAGCGCAGCGCTGGCCGACGAGGCGGAGGCCCAGGGGTGGAGCTCGTCCCAGATGAGCGAGGCCTTCCACGAGGTGCTGAAGGCGGTAGTCCGGCAGCGCATCCTCGATGAGGGCATCCGTCCCGATGGGCGCGACCCCACCACTATCCGCCCGCTGGAGGCGGAGGTGCACCTGGTGCCTCGGCCCCATGGCTCTGGGTTGTTCACCCGGGGGGAGACGCAGGTGATGAGCCTGGCGACGCTGGGCATGCCTGGCGAGGAGCAGGAACTTGACGACCTCTTCCCCGAGGAGTCGAAACGCTACATCCACCATTACAATTTCCCGCCCTTCTCGACGGGCGAGGTCTGGCCCCTGCGCGGTCCAAGGCGCCGGGAGATCGGACATGGTGCGCTGGCTGAGCGTGCGCTGGAGCCGGTGTTGCCCTCCAAGGAAGAGTTCCCCTACACCATTCGCGTTGTCAGCGAGGTCATGTCGTCCAACGGCAGCACCTCGATGGCCTCGGCCTGCGGCAGTACCCTGGCCCTGATGGATGCTGGTGTGCCTATCAAGGCACCCGTGGGGGGGATCGCTATGGGGCTGGTCTCTGATGGCGAGCGTTATCGCGTGCTTACGGACATCCAGGGTATCGAAGATCACCTGGGCGACATGGACTTCAAGGTGACAGGCACGCGCCAGGGCATCACGGCGCTGCAGATGGATATCAAGATCAAGGGTGTGACCCGCGCCATCCTGACGGAGGCGCTGGAGCAGGCCCGCGTGGCCCGAGAGAAGATCATCGATGTCATCGAGGAGACGATCCCGGCACCGCGCCCGCAGCTCTCTGAGTCCGCGCCCAAGATGTTGACGACCCACGTGGATGTGGACAAGATCGGGGCGCTGATTGGCCCTGGTGGCAAGACCATTCGCGCCATTCAGAGTCAATACGATGTGAAGATCGACATCGAGGAGGACGGCACCGTCTTCATCGCCGCGCCAGGCGGAACAGGTGCACAAGAGGCCCTGGCCTACGTCGAGGCAATGATGGAAAAGCCGGAGGTGGGAAAGATCTATAAAGGGAAGGTCGTGCGGGTCGCGGACTTCGGGGCCTTTGTGGAGATCCTGCCGGGCACTGATGGTATGGTGCACATCTCGCAGCTCTCAGATGAGCGGATCGAGAAGGTCACCGATGTGGTCAACGTGGGGGACGAGATCCTGGTGATGGTCACAGATATCGGGGACGACGGCAAGATCCGGCTCTCGAGGAAGGCTGTGCTTGAGGGTTGGTCACTGGACGAAGCTAAGGCCCAGGATTCACGCCGTTCCTCGGGTGGACGTCGCAGTGGGGGCGGCCGCTCGGGTCGGCGACAGGACAACCATAGCAGGAGAAGGTGAGACAGGTCATGGATGAGAAGACGCATGTGAACATTCTGGCGGAGTCTGAGAATTACGCGGTGTGGGTGTCGACGGATCCTGAGCTCAATGAGCCCATCTATCACATCGAGGTGGGCAACGTCACGGTGCATCTCTTTCAAGATGAGTGGGATGAGCTTGTCGGGGTTTTGCTTCAGGCCGCGCGCTGAGTGACGCGTTACCTGGCGCGTGATCTGCCGATCACGAAGGCTGCACTTCGAGCGAGGGGGGAGTGAGATCTCCCTCCTCGCTTGTTATTGGTCACGACGTGGGCTGCGAGGTTTGAGGGCGTGAGATCTATCCCACGCTACGCGGCACCGGGAGAGTGGTGGATCATTTCAATCTTTTCAGGTCTACTTCGCGGTGGGCTTTATGCTATAATGAAATTGTCCCGGTGGGTTGGTCCATCGGGTCAAGAGGGGATTGAAACTCGTTCCAGATGTGGTATCTTTTGTGTAGCAGTTGCAGTAACCCACAAGAGCGCGCATGCGAATGCTGTTTGTGAGTCCAGGTAGCCGCAGGTAGAGGTACAATAACCATGGCAGATCCACTAGAAAGGTTTACCCCATCAGCACAGGAGGTGCTGCGTTTCGCCCAGATCGAGGCCAAGCGTATGCACCATGCGACCATCGGGCCGGAGCATATCCTGCTGGGCCTGATGTTGGAGGGGGAGGGGATTGCCGGGCGCGTGCTGCGGGACATGGGCTTGCGTCCTCAACAGGCGCTTAAGACGGTCGCCCGTCTGTCGAGCGCCAAACCACTTACGAGCCCTGAACCTGAGCTCCGGGAATCGACCGAGATGCTACTCCAGATGTCACTGGAGGAAGCACGCCGTCATAATAGCTCGGTGGTGGACACCCAGCATCTCTTGCTGGCACTGCTTCGCCAGCATGAGGGTGTCATCATTGCCGTCCT
>CAYLRT010000121.1:4297-8426 GCA_964385885.1 uncultured Anaerolineales bacterium
CCCATCCTGGGCAAGCGGTTGATCCAGTTGGATGTGGGCTCGCTGGTAGCGGGCACGATGTATCGGGGGCAGTTTGAGGAGCGTCTGAAGAAGGTCCTGCATGAACTCAAAGACAGTGACACCATCGTCTTTATCGATGAGGTCCATATGCTGGTTGGAGCAGGCTCGGCAGGCTCCTCCATCGACGCCGCCAACATCTTGAAACCCGCCCTGGCGCGCGGTGAGCTGCAATGCATTGGCGCGACCACGTTGGATGAGTACCGCAAACACATTGAGTCTGATGCCGCCCTGGAACGGCGTTTCCAGCCGGTGGTCGTCAATGAGCCCACCCAGGAGCAGACCATTGAGATCCTGCGGGGGATCAAGCATGCGTACGAGCAGCACCATGGTCTGAAGATCAGCGATGAGGCGATTCAGGCGGCGACACGGTTGTCGGCACGCTATGTGCCGGATCGCTATCTGCCGGATAAGGCCATTGACGTGATGGATGAGGCCGCGTCACGGGTCAAGATGTACAAATCCCCGCTCTCGATTGAGCTCCGTGAAGTCTTCGAGAAGCTCCAGGATGTGCGCCTGAAGCAAGCCCAGCTCCGGATGGAGGGTGAGCGCGACATGTTGGCGGCTCTGAAGGCCGAGGAGGGCGCGCTGGAGAGCAGTATGGAGACCTTGCGTCAGCGGCGCGCCGAGGAGGAAGAAGGGCTGGTGGTGGGGCCCGAGGACGTGGCTGAGATCATCTCCATGTGGACGGGTATCCCCATGACGCAGCTTGCCGAGGAGGAGTCGCGCCGTCTGCTCGACATGGAGAATGAGCTCCGTAAGTACATCGTGGGCCAGGACGAGGCCATCGAAGCGGTCTCTAAGGCCGTCCGGCGGGCACGGGCCGGGTTGAAGGACCCACGTCGCCCCATTGGCTCTTTCATCTTCCTGGGGCCTACCGGGGTGGGGAAGACAGAGCTCTCGAAGGCGTTGGCCCGCTTCATGTTTGGCACCGAAGATGCCCTGATCCAGATCGATATGTCTGAGTTCATGGAGCGCCACTCGGTCGCGCGCCTGGTGGGGGCGCCTCCTGGCTACGTGGGCTACGATGACGCCGGTCAGTTGACGGAGGCCGTCCGGCGGCGGCCCTACTCCATCATCGTCTTCGACGAGATCGAGAAGGCCCATCCCGATACGTTCAACATGCTGCTCCAGATGATGGAGGAGGGGGTGCTCACCGATGCGCGAGGCCGCAAGGTAGACTTCCGCAACACGATCCTCATCATGACTTCCAATGTGGGGGCTTCCGATATCCTGAAGCACAGCACGCTGGGCTTTGCACTGGAGACGATGGAGACCGATGAGAAACGGACCTATGACGATATGCGGCAGCGCCTGCTGAATGAGCTACGGCGACTCTTCCGGCCGGAGTTCCTCAATCGGGTGGATGCCATCATCGTCTTCCGGAGCCTGAACCATGAGGACATCCGCAAGATCGTGGGGCTCGAGTTTGCGAAGCTTCGAGAGCGGATGTTAGAGCGTGGCTACGACATCACCCTCACCGAGGAAGCGTGTGATTGGCTGGCACAACGGGGGTACAGCAGCGAGTATGGCGCGCGTCCGCTGCGGCGGCTGATCCAGCAGGAGCTGGAGGTGCCGCTGTCTGATGCCCTGCTTGCTGGAGAGTATCGCCTGGGGGAGACCATTGTCGTCGACCTCAGCGAGGACAAGGACCGCCTGGCGTTCCGACCGACCCAGGAGCCGGAGTTGGTGGCGGAGATGTGAGCCCACCGGTGCAGCGCCGCCGGAGATCAAATTGGCATTGAGAAAGTGGGACCCGTGCGGTCCCACTTTTTTTACTGGGAAGGGAGACCGTGGTCACCTTCCCGCCCGTGGATGGGCGCGGTGGTAGCTCTCTTTGATGCGTCGTTGCGTGACGTGGGCGTAGATCTGGGTGGTGGCGATGTTCTCATGGCCCAGCAGCTCCTGCACCACGCGCAGGTCGGCGCCGCCGTCCAGCATGTGGGTGGCAAAGGTGTGCCGCAACAGGTGGGGCGTCACCGTCTGGGCAAGGCCCGCCTGGATGCCGGCCTTACGGACGATCGTATCCACCGAGCGGGCCGACAGACGTCCGCCGAAGCGGTTGAGGAAGACTGCCCGGGTGGGGGTGGCCCCCCGCTGAGCCTGGGCAGGGCGTCCGTTCCTCAGGTAGGCACGCAGGGCCCTCACGGCCGGCCTGCCCAGGAGGGCGATGCGCTGTTTGTCACCTTTGCCAATGACGCGCAACTCGCCGGCCTCCAGGTTCACATCGGGAAGGTCCAGCCCCACCAACTCGCTGACGCGGATCCCTGAGGCGTACAGGACCTCGAGGATGGCCTGGTCTCGCAGCCCCTTGGGTCGCGAGGTGTCGGGTGCACTGAGGAGCTGCTCCATCTGCTCAACCGTCAGATAGCGGGGCAATCGCCGTGGCACGCGCGGGGCGTAGATGCGGCGGAAGAGATTTTGTTCCCAAACCTCCCGCTGGACCAGGTAATCGCCAAAGGCCCGCAGCTCGAAGATGCGCCGCGCGATGCTGGCGCGTACATAGCCCAGCTCGTCAAGTTCCTCCAGGTAGTTTCGGACCAGCTCCCGGCTCAGGCCCTCGGCCGTCTGGACGCCCACACTCTGGCAGTAGTCAAGGAACTGGCCGATGTCGGTGCCGTAGTTCTTGACCGTGTAGGGGGAGGCATTGTCGTGCTCCAGGGACTGGAGATAGCGCCGGAGCCACTCTCTCAGCGCAGCCATGCTCTCCCCTGCATCAGGCGTGTGCGCGGGCGCGCTCGGCTACGAGTCGGTCGTAGACGCTCAGGATATTGGCGATGTGGAGCTGTTGGCTGGCGATGCCCAGGGGGACACGCTCCAGACCGCATGCCTCCAAGGGGATGTCCCAAAGCTCTTTGCGGGCGCGGCCCTCATGGATGGCCCTTTCGGCGTAGTCCCGCACACATTCAAGGTATGCGATGTAGAGATCCATCATGGTCTGGACCTCTCCGCGCAGGATGACCTCCCCGTGCCCCTGGATGATCGTGTCAGGGCGCATCTCGCGGATACGCTGGAGCGTCCTGATCTCCTGGTCCAGGTCGCCGTCCGCGATAATGGGGATGGCCATCACCGCATCGCCCGCGATGAGGATGTCCCGCTGCTCGATGTAGATGCCGATGTTATCCACGGTATGTCCAGGCAATGGGAACAGGCGGAAGGTCTTGTCCCCGGCGTCGACGAAGAAGTCCCCCTCATCGAACGTCACACTGGGGATGCGTAGGACCACCTCCTCGAATGCGGGGTCGTTCTCTCGGGCTTCACGTAGGGAGGGCTCCCCCACTTCCAGGAGACGCTGTCGGCAGGCGGCCGAGCTGATGACGTCGAGGTCCTGGGAATAAGCATAGAGCCCGTAGACATGATCCATGTGATGATGGGTCAGGATGAGCGAGAAGAAGTCCATGCCCGTCCGCAGGCGGAGGAACTGGCTGATCTGAGTAGCCTCATCGGGGAAGGGAAGGCCGTCGATGGCGACGATGCCGCGTTCCGTCAACACAGCCACGCAGTTGACCATGGCGTAACGATCACTTGTGAAGAGGTAAATGTCTTCCGATACTCTTTCCCAGTACATGTGGCCCCTCTGGTTGAGGTGGTAAAGATCGATACTCATTCTGAGAATAGCACAGGGGAGGGTCAAAGTCAAGCTGACTTGACATAATGTTACGGTTTATGGTGGCCCGATTGAGCCTGTGAGGGGTGCCAGGGAGAGGGGCTATGCTTGCTGTCGCTATGCCTGCTGTCGCTACGGATAAATGAAAACCGCGCTGGATGTTGGATCCAACGCGGTTTTCGCGATAAGTCAGTCCCCGCCGTGCCGTGTACCGTTGGTTTTGACCCTGCTCACGCAGGTGGGCGCCTGCCGGACAATTCTGCCTTGCCCGAAGGCTACCGCATCCTTGTCCAGGACCTTAGGCTCCCATTTTGTTAAAGTGTTGGCTCAAAACCCCATTTCGGTCTCACGCACACGGCAGGATCATCGTTACTATACCATACTCGCCTTGGATGACAAGGGGCAACGCGGATCAGCAATTCCCAATATGAAACCTGCTAAGGCCGGCCAGCCCTATTCTGCGGC
>CAYLRT010000122.1:0-8417 GCA_964385885.1 uncultured Anaerolineales bacterium
CGCTCTAGCGCATCGCGCGCGTCGCGATAGCGGGCCAGAAGCGCAGGATAGTTGCGCAGTGTCAGGCGGTGCAAGCGTTCGTGACGCCAGTAGAGCGAAGCGTCGTCGTATTTGTCCGTCGGCGTCGGACCCATATCTGGCAGAGGCGCATCGAGCCAGACAGGCTTGAAGAGGCTCGTGCACGGCGCGGCGGTCCCGGTCACAAAGTGCGTTGGGTGTGCCGGATCGAGGTGCGAGACAAGCGACCCCGCCGTCTGGGAGCGGCGAATCGGCCCAAAGCTCGCGTGCGCGCACACCGTCATCCCTGTCAGACCTCGGTCCGGACGCCAGGTGGGAGATCCGCCGTGGTCCCGCAGCGTCGCGATCATCGTGGAGACGGTGATGTGCCCGGCCTGCGCCTCCAGGAGCGCCATCGTGCGGGCGCGGCGACGGCGGCTATCGCCAAACGTCGTATAGAGAAAGTCGGAGTAGCAGCGTGCGAAGTGAAACTCCTCGCGGTCTCGGCACCATCCCCGGCGCACGGCCACCTCGACCAGGTCATCCGATGCAAGATCCCACTCTGTGCCAATCGTCAGGCCGTTCGAGATCGTGTACACCCCTTCCACTTCCTTCGCCGCCCACTGACGCCCCGCCGTTTCTAGCACCCAGGCGGTGTGTGGATCGGCAATGAGGAAACTGTTGTGGTAAACCTGGCGGTGGTAGCGACTGCAATTCCCTCCCTGGCCATACCTCGCCAATAGTTCAGTGATGACGGAGACCGCTTCCCTGGCACTGGCAGCCCGCTCGAGCGCCAACCTCAGGAGATCCATCCCGATCAGCCCTGGTTGGCGCTCATGGGGTAGTTTGGTAAACACTGCTTCGTTGCCGATCGCGACGCCATGCTCATTGACACCCATCTCCGCCCCCCAAATCCAATACGGTTTGGAAAGCAGGACCGCATAGGTGTGCTGCACCTGAGGGATTTCAATATAGGTACAGCGGACATGGCTGCCTGCCGGATGATCCGCGGAGGGCACATGCACCAAATGCTGGGCCTCGTTGGGCTCCCGGTCTGAATTCTTACCGAGAAGTACAACGCCATCAGCCGTCACCTTGCCAGTTGCCACCACGGTATCACACATAGGAAGACTCCTTGAGAGTGAGAGACATACCCCACCACAATGATAGGCCGTGCAGGTCAGCGGACAAGGTGAACACCAAGAGCAAGTGGCTGCTTTTTACAGGATGTTTACATGGTGTGCACACGCCTCGTACAGCCGTATGCTTTTATGGAAGCGTAGAGTCCAGATATTTCACGAGGAGGTGAGACAATCATGTGGAGAAAGATAGCAACCATCGCAAGTGTAGCCTTGATGCTCGCGATTTTGGTCACGGGGGTTGTGGTAGCTCAGAGCGCCGACGATGAAGGGCCTGATGACCTGATCGCCCGCATTGCAGATCGACTAGACCTGAGTCGCACCGAGCTGCTGGAAGCGCTGTTAGAGGGCCAGAGCCTGACAGACGTCGCAGCGGAACAGGGGGTGGACTTGCCCGCACGGGGCAACCAGCGACCAGGTATGCGGGGCCAGCTCAATCCCCCCGTCGACATCCCACGGGGCATGATGCTGGAGGTTCTGGCCGATGTGCTGGGCATGACGCCGCAGGACTTGCGCGCAGCATTCCATGAAGGTCAACGTGTCCCGGACTTGGTCGCGGCAGCGGGACTGGATCCCACAATCATCGCCGCTCGCATCAAGGCCGAAATGATCTCCCGGATCCAAGCAGCGGTAGATGAGGGCAAGCTTCCACCTGATCGCGCCGAGGTACTGATCGATCGTCTGGAAGCCTCGGATACGATCGAACGCTGGCTAGCCGGAGAGCAGCCACCCGTGACGCTCGAACAGAGACTGCACCGAGCTGGCTGGGAGGCCTTGGCTGACGCGCTAGGGATGTCAGTTGAAGATCTTCAACAATCGTTGCGAGAGGGACAGACTGTTGCCGATCTGATGGACGCAGCTGATGTCGACCCGGACACCGTCTCGGAGAAGGTCAAGACCGCCCTGATCGAATGCGTACAGCAGGCAGTCCAGGATGGCGAGATCAGCGCAGAGCAAGGCGAGGAGCTCATCGCTCATATTGAGGCATCCACAGCCTTGGACGACTGGCTCTCGGGTCAGCATCCTCGACGGCGTCCGACACCGAGGGATCTGCTTAACCTCGGACGCAGAGTGTACCGCTTCTTCCAGGAACATCCAAAGCTCAAACAGGAATGGCCCTGGCGTTTATGGAACCCACGACCCAGGCCAGACCGGCCCTGATCCGCCTAGCACCATCAGGGTACCAGCGCCGCTCGGGGGCTCTCCCCGAGCGGCTTTGGGAACAGCCCCACTTCAGGTTTGGGCCCCTTGTTCCGAGGGCAAGCGGTCTCCTGAAATACGAAGGGGGCTGCATAGAATCATCCATGGCTTACCCTGACATCGCGTCAGGAAGACTGTCCTCTCCGGACCACCCCGCACGGTTCGCAATCGCCGAGCAAACCCCGTTGAGTCAACCGCGCTACCTCGCTTCTTGATGACAACCCGCCCCACCCCAGACTCCCTTAACCAGCGATTGAGTGTCTTCAGGTGAAACGGGCCGTGTCGTTCAATGGACCAGATGCGTGCGAAAAGTGTGGGCACAGCTCTGGAAGACGTCAGGTACGCAATGGACTCGTCAATCTGAACCGCACCCAGACGTACACCGAGCAGCCGCACCAACCCTGCCCTGAGGATGGCCGGATTGGGCTCATAGAGCACAGCCTGCGGTTCCGATACGATAGCAGGTCGCTCAACGCCGTCATCGATCAGTTCATGGGGACCCGGGAGCACAACAGCCAGGGCCCTGTCTCCCCGACTCAGGTCCCCCCAGGTCAACAGAGCCTCTTTGAGATCATAACCCAGGGCGACAAAACGCACCTCTGCCCCGCGCGGCACAGCCTCTCGCGGGATCCCAGGGGCGGTTTTGACAGCGAGACTGGGTAGTCGAGTTTGCATGGCCAACAGCCTCGACAACGGAGGCTGCATCTGCTCCAGAGAGAACACCCGCCTTGTCCCACCGCCCTCACGCACCCGACGTGACGGATCAACGAACGCAGCATCGATGTCGGCCGGTAAGTCCAGCGACGTCCAATCGGCACAGACTACTTGGACCCGATCTCCCAGGCCCAGCGCCAACGCATTGGCCTGCGCCAAGCGAGCTCGCAACGGATCCATCTCCACAGCGAACACGCGGAGTCCAGCACGTGCCATGGCCAACATGTCACCGCCAATGCCACAACCCAGATCAGCAACTGTATGACACCCACAGGAGACCATCAGTTTCGCGTGATAGGTGGCCGCCTCATAGGTAGTTGCCTGCTGCAGTGCTTCGTCGGTGAACAACATGGAATCAGCGTCTGGGAATTTGGACTTCGCACGGCGTCTCAGTCGAACCTGTTCGACCAGCGCCGCAGCCTGCTCTGCGGTAAACCGTCGCCGCAAGCGCGTCAGAACGCCCAATTCGTCGGCTGGATCACTCGCAACGAGTTCTACGAGAGCAGCCTGGGCCACATCAGACAGCAAGAAGTCCACCAACCCACGGGTCAACCGGTACACCACAGACCTCCACAGGGCTCACTGCATGATAGCACAGAGAAGGAGGTGGGCGATACCTAGTCATGTGCACTGGTCCGATGCCAAATGTGCATTACACTCTTAGCGATGCGACCTGCACGAATTCTATGGGATCGCATCAGGGGAGGCGCGCTGATGACACAACGAGGGGCATCTAAGACCCACACCCGGTATCTCCGACTGTCCCACTCGGACCTGCACGCCATCCAACGTGCGTTTCTGGCTGGGGACGACCTGCGCAGAGTGGTACCCTGGCTTCCCGCTAAGGATAAATGCACCATCGCAGTCGAGACGCTGGATGCGATGGAGGTACTCCGGCAATCCCACAGGAGATTGCGTGACCCTGACGCCGATTTCGGACCAGCGACCGACTTCAAGTGCGTTACAATCGCCGAACGCTTGCTGGGGGCCCAACGGAACCTGCACGAGACGCAGACGCCTCGCGTCCGAACGCTCCTCGAAGAAGCAGCCCGCTCCCCTACGGCCAGCCCCGCATTGGAGTATGAGCCGCTGTATCGAGATCTAGCAGAAGACGCTCTGCTTCGTGGAGACACCATCGCCCTCGAATGGCTCAGGCGAGCTTTGGCCCACAACCTCTCCTACCACGATGGTGACGATCTCGCCTTCGAACTTATTGATCTCGCCAGTGCCTACCTTCAGCTAGACGACCTTGATCTGGGGCTCATGATCTTGACCAAGATGCTTCGGTTGCAGCCGGAAAACATCTGGATTCACCGCTTCATGGCAACTGGACTGGGACCCTTGGGGTTGAGGCGGCTTGCGCGGGAAGCAGCTCAGCGTGGGCTTGAATTGATTGAAGTTACCGGCGACCCTGAGGATCTGGCGGATACATTCTTACTCGCACAGGTCACGCTCCACGCAGCAGCGAGCCAGGACCGGGAGAACCAGGTGAGTCCCGAGATCCTCCGCGATCTGAGGCAAGCACTCGCCCATCAGACGCCCGCGCTGCACTTCGACACTCCGGAGCAAATGTGCCGCGAGATCATTCCAGAATTCGACCAGATACCCGTCAAACGTCCCCTACGCTATGTGGATCTCCCGGAATCGGTCCGTGAAGCCGCCGAGGCCGCACGTCGGGCTGAGCAAGGCCCTACCACATGACCGCGCCCGCCAAGGCAGCCAGGGCGATGATACCGGGGATGGTTGCAATTCCCGCACTAGTCCTTCATACCTCTCCCCGCGAGAGGTACTGCAGCAATCGGTAGATGGCCTCAGTGCCAAAGGCAAGTGCATCTACCGGAATACGCTCGTTCGCCGCGTGGATTACTTCCACGAAGTTGAAGTCAGGCGGCAGTCGCATCGGAGTGAAGCCATAGGTCTGGATACCCAGGCGGGCAAAACAGCGCGCATCGGTCACGCCGCTGAGCACTAACGGAACCGGTGTGCCCAGTGGATCCAGCTCTTTGAGCACACGCTTGAGCACACAGAAGAGTCCCATGTCGGGCTCCGGAGGACCTGGATCATACTGTACGACCTCGAAACTTACCTCCTCACCTGCCAGCAGGCGCAGCTCAGCGAGCATAGTCTCCGGTTCTAGACCCGGCAACAGACGTCCATCAAGCCCGAGAGTCACCTCACTGGGAATGACATTGATCTTGTCGCTGGCATCGAGCATCGTCGGGCTGACCGTATTGTGCAACAGCGGATCAAAAAGCCTCCCGCGCTCCCCCATAAGATCGAGAATCAAGTTCGTGAGTCGAGGGTTGAGCAATTGTCGCAGCAACAGTCCGGAGAGACCGCCCAATGCATCGGCCATCTCGGCCACCATGACTCGCACCGCTGGCGTCACATGGACAGGTAGCCGACGCCGATCTAGCGCGGTGAGCAACTGCCCCAACTTCGCCATTGCCCCGCCGCGGACAGGTATGGACCCGTGCCCGCCCGGCCCTTTCAGCCGGGCTCGCAGCCAGCAGATCTGTTTTTCGGCGATCATGATGGGATAGAAGGTTTGATCGCCCAGTGCCATCGAGAAACCGCCGAACTCCCCAATAGCATACCGGATACCCGCGAAGTGTTCTGGGTGCTGCGAGACCAGAAAATCAGCTCCATACTCACTTCCGGCTTCCTCGTCGCTGACGATGGCCAACACGATATCCCCTGGCGGTACCAATCCCTCAGCATTGGCGCGCAACAGCGCCGCCAGCATCATCGCCACACCGCCCTTCATATCGAGGGCCCCACGCCCCCAGACAAAACCGTCAGCGATCTCTCCCGCGAACGGAGGATGGTCCCAGGCCTGGTTGGCTGTCGTCACCACATCCACGTGACCGTACATCAGGAAAGGAGGGGCCTCGCCTCGCCCCTGCAATCGCGCAATCAGGTTGGGACGAGCAGGGTCGCGGGCCACAACGGTCGTGGGGACACCAGCCTGGGTCAGCAGGTCCCGGATGAACCTGATGCATGGTTCCTCATGACCTGGGGGATTAGTTGTGTCAAAAGAGATCAGACGCTGCAAGAGCGCCACGGGGTCACGGTCGTGGGTTGTCGTCCTATCCATAGACCACCTCACAGATTGCTATCGACATCATCAGTATAGCCCGTCGCCTAAGATCTGCAACGCCCCCTTCCTGGGTAAGGCTATCTTCTGGATTGACACGCGATCCTGGTCTCCGTGTCACTCTCAATGAAACGCACGAACAAGAAACCATCAGGATTCTTGTCCGTCTCCAACCCCACAGTGAGCTGACGCATCGTGTCACAGAGCTTGCATACCTGGCATACACCTCTACGATAAGCACCTGATGGAGGCACATGTGAAGGCAATCATCGTCTACTGGTCACACACAGGCAACACTGAGAAAGCGGCCCGTGCCCTGAAGAGAGGGCTGGAGGAAGCCAGAGCAGAAGTAACATTCACACGAGTGGAGGAGGCAAAGGACATAGACATCTTGGCCTATGACCTGGTCTGCCTTGGTTTTCCCTCGTACCAGTGGCGTCCTCCACAACCCGTGGATCACTTTCTGCGCACTGTGTTCGCAACTGCTCGGAAAGAGGGCCGTGTCAAGATAGGCGCACCACCCATTCCCGGGAAACACGCGCTGATCTTCTGCACCTATTCAGGACCGCACACTGGTATCCGAGAAGCGATTCCGGCGGCTCTCTACGCCGGGCAGTATTTCGAGCACATAGGCATACCTGTGATTGACGAGTGGTACATCGTCGGCGAATTCCACGGCTCGGAGGAAGCCAGCACACAAGGTCGATTGGGCGACATTCGTGGACGTCCCTCCCCTGAGGACCTGAGCCAGGTGACCGAAAACGCTCGCGCTCTGGCTGCCCGACTCAGTTCCTGAGCAGATCAGACCTTGCGCCACAGAGAAACTCAGGTTCGTCCCCACGGTGTCCCTGTGGGGACAAACCTGAGAGAAAGGGTCCCCTCCTCCCAGCCTAAGGTGCTGTCATCTGGGTGACAGCCCAGTCGGCCAGATCATCCATGGCGATCAGATAACCGATGGGGATAGGACCAGACACCTTGATCAACCGGCCATGCTCTGTGGGCTGGATGAGGAGTGAGACAGCAGCCTCGGGATCCGCCGGCCATCCCACCGGATCCCACAGGTGATGCACACACCAGACCTTTCCAAATCCCCGTACCGGGAGCTCATAGCCTGTGGGCGGCGTCATAGCGGCGCAATCAGGATGAATCGTCGGCTGAGACTCGGTCCAGGTATCTGGGTAGATCAGAAGTACACCCTCAGAGGCGTCAGTATCCTGACCGTCAATAACGTAGATGAAGTGCGTGTCGGAGCGCCAAATCATCAAACTTCTATAGTGAAGATGTGGATTCACCTCATCCACATTGGCCCAGAACGTCTGGAAAGCCCCCGACACGCTCGATGCAGCGCCGGTAGGACAACCTGGGTCATAGCCTTTCGCCAGGGCCAGATCGTACGCTGGCTGCAGCACGGGATCGATGCCCGAACAGGCGGTAGGAGTGACGGTCACGGTCGGCGTCACCGTCATCGTGGGCGTAACCGTCGGGGTCGCGGTCGGCGTCTCAGTGACAGGCTCCTGCACTACAATACGCAGATACAACAAAGGGCCAAACCGCGTTCCATCCGGCGCCCGGAGCTGCCAGTTGCCGCGATAGGTGCCCGGATCCGCTGGTGAGATCAAGTCCACACTGATATCAACCTCGGCACCTGCCTCAGCGACAGGCGCGTCGACCGCCGCTGGCCCCGACATAGCCTCACCTGACACGAAGACCAACTGAGTTCCTGTTTCCCACGCGCAGCTACCCGTGTTACGAACCCGCCAGGTTTTCGTGAAAGCCGTCTCAGGAGCGAGCACCGAATCGTCAGGAATGGTCACATCGGTGACATATTTGGCACTCCGCGAACAGACCGGCGTCGCCGTAGGCCCACTTGGGGAGGGCGATACAGCAGGCGTCGCTGAAGCTTCCGCCCCGGCAGTAGGAGTGGCACACTCCGTCCCGCACCCACCTGGACACTCACCTGGACAGTAGTAGACCTCATCCGCTTCGCAGGCGGGCGGGGTACACATCACCATAGGTGTCGCGGTCCCCTGGGTAGCCGCCTCTCCCGCCGCGGTCGGCGTGGTAGGTGCCGTCCTCGTGGGTAGATTGCATGCCAGGGAGACCACCACCAAAGACAGACTGAGAACCCACAACCACCAGGATGCACGTTTCAGGGACACCTCGACCTCCTTCCGCTGAATGGAACTCTGGTCGGCTACATTTATAGGCTACACCCCATCTCAGGGTCGTCAAGAGGACTCATAAGACGAACGGTGTACCAAGTGAGAGAG